>NZ_JBYIRN010000032.1:0-83501 GCF_057708145.1 Micromonospora sp. bgisy143 | reverse complement strand
GGGGGGGGGGGGGGGGGGGGGGGGGGGCCCGCCCCCCCCCCCCCCCCCCCCCCCCCCCGGGACCGGCCACCGCGCCGAACTGCGGCCGATTAGGCAGTCGCCGCACGTCGACTATCAGGTGAGGGCTGGTGGGAGATGTCGGCCTCCCAGCGGCCCTGGTCTCGGAGCAGAGAATTTCGGTGCTTGTCGATGCGGGTGCGGCAGGTTCGGTTGGCGGCAGCGCCTCGCCCGCCGCCCCTACGAGGCATGTCATGGGTTTGCCTTGCGCGCGTGGACAGCCCGGCGGTCGTAGGAGCCCAGGAGCACGTTTGGGTCGGCCATGAGCGCGATGAACCGGTCGAGGTCGGTGTCGGGTGTGGCCAGGACGGGGCGGAGGCAGTCGATCACGTCAGTGAGTAGCTGGCAGCCGGGACCGCCTCCGGCCCAGGTCTCGGTGGACACGTGGGTACAGACCTGCGACATGCCCTTGACGACGAGCAGGGCGGGGGCTTCCGCTGTCCAGGTGCCGCCACCGAGGAGTCCGGGGATGGTGCGGTTAACGCGTCGCATGACGGTGTGGATCAGCAAGGCGTCATCCTCGGTCGCCCAGAAGACTCGTGGCGGGCTGTCGGTGACATCGGCCAGGACGAGCCAGCCACCGGGACGCAGCCGGGCGATCATCCGATCCAGCGCCTCAGGGGGGTGGGCCAGAACGCCGTGCAGCCATCGGGCGACGACGACATCGAAGCTGTCGGGCTCGCCGGGAAGGTCGTCACCGTTTAGGTCCCGACGGTAGACGTCGATGACGCTCGTCGGGTTGAGGTAGCTCGTGTCCTCGTCGACCGCGGTGACCCTGCCTTGGGGGCCGACGAGGCGGGCCAGGTGGGCGGTGATCTCGCCGCCGCCGGCGCCGATTTCCAGGACGCGCTGGCCGGGTTGAATATCGAGCCGATCCAGTTGCTGCCGGATGATCGGGTTGAGCAGTTCACGCAGCCGGGCAGGGCGCAGGTGGCCGCTGCGGGTGGTCGTCATCGCGGTGATTCCTCTCCTGATTCGTGCTCGGGTGTACAGGGGTGCTCGGCGGGGACAAGCCACACACCGGACCTGCGGGGCATCTCCCGCTGATCCAGGGAGGCCGCAGGTCGCGTGCTGGTAGCGGGTGGCTCCCAGTAACGGTGGGGCGCGTGAGTGCGGGTGAGCACAAGCAGGTAGACGCGTGTACGCCAGCCGGCGGGCGTGAGGATGGCGCGCTCGTAGGCCATGACAGCGCCGGTGCTGGGGTTCAGGATCAGCAGGTGCCGCTGACGGCCGTTGTCGCTGGTGGCGGATAGGGCGATGCCTGTACGGCCGGCCTGGTCGAGCGTGTTGGGGTGTGCGGTTATCCCGGTGGTGTCGGCGAGGGCCTGCGCGGCGAGGGCGCGTTGCGGTAGGCCGGGGCTGTGCCAGGTGGCAAGCGAAGCGAGACCGGCCACGAGTTGTGTAGTCCTGTTGACCTGTGCGTTTTGCAGCTTTGACTTGGCGCGGAGCCAATCAGTGCTGCGGAAGGCGCGGGACAGATTCTTGTCGCGCAGCCAGCCCGGCGGCCAAAAATCGTGTGTGACGGCGACGCCTAAGCTCGGGTGCTGGGTCATCAGCGCGGCACCAGAGTCGTCGTCGGCGTACCAACGCACGACATCCAGCGTGGTCTGGTCACCTTCGTTGTCGTACCAGGCGCGGTGGTGGACCAGATTGAAACGGCCGGCAGCCGAGTCGCAGGGGTCCGCTGCGATATGGCGCGCTAGGTGGAGCAGGATCGGGCGGGCCGGTTGACCGGGCCGCAGGTTGGTCGCCGTCGGGGTGTGCGCGGTGCCGGCGAGATCATGGTTAAGGGTCGGCACGTCGCACCCGGCAAATGCGGCGAGCCGGAGCGCCGACTCGTGACTAGGCAGCGGAGGCACCTGCCCGACGATGAGCGCGGTAACAAGCACGGCCACTCCGACTGTCCCGCGATGTGCCCGCCGGCCAGCCAGGGCGGCGGACGGCAGAGACGCAGTGCGGGTGTCCGCGCCGGCCGAATGGACAGCCCAGGGTGTGGCCATGTCATCGCCGGGACGGCTCCGAGGGCTGGTGGGGATATGGATCATGACGTCCTGCTCGGGTTGGATAGGCCGTCCGCCCGGGGCCGTGGGATCAACCGTGGTGGCGCGGTGGCGGTGAGGTCGGCGAGGAAGGCGTCGATCTGGCCGTGGGTGATTCCGGGCATGCAGATGAGGTGGCTGGTGGCTCCGTCGGTGGCGAGTAGCCACTTCTTGCGTACCTGCTCGGGTGGGGTGGGCATGACGACGGTGAAGGCGTGCGGGTGCCGCCAGGCGGGCCAGCCGGCGGCGTTCAGTTGATCGACGGTGTAGGCGGCGAGACGGCGGGCTTGAGTTGCCCGCCAGCGGTGCCCTTCGTGCCCGTGGGTGGCGATGGCGTGCCAGAGCAGGGCGGCGGCCAGGCCGCAGCGGGAGCCGGTGATGGTGGTGTCGAGGGTCGCGGTGTAGGCGACGTGGCTGGCCGTGTGGCGGGCGTGGTCGCGGATGAGGACGACTCCGCAGGGCGTTGGTACGCCCAGGAATTTGTGGCCGCTGATGGCGATGCTGCTGATGCCGCTGTCGTCGTCGAGGCGTAGTCGGCCGTCGAGCGCGAGGGGGATTCCGGACAGGGCCGCGTCGACGTGCAGATGTCCGGTGATCTCGTGGTCGTCGAGGACGGCGCGGATGGAGGTGGTGTCGTCGACGGCTTCGGTCAGGGTCGTGCCGGCGGTGGCGACCACGATCGCAGGCCAGCGTCGGCGACGGCTGACCTGGGCAGCGAGGTGTGCGTAATCCATCTCCCCGCTCGCGTCGGCGTTGACCAGTACGCCCCTCGCCCCGAGCATCCGGGTGATCTTGGGGATGGAGTAGTGGGCGGCGGTGGAGTAGTAGATGCGGGCGGTGGGGTGGCGGTGGTGGGCGGTGTGCAGGGCGGAGAGGTTGCCTTCGGTGCCGCCGGTGGTGACGTAGCCCCACCGGTCATCGGGGGACATGGCGAGGGTGTCGGCGACCCAGGCGATGACGGCCCGTTCCAGCACTCGGGTGTGGACGACTCCGCCAAGGTCTGCGGGGTCGCCGATGTTGTTCCACAGCCGATTGCCAAGGCGCGCCATGACCTTGCCGTAGTCGAGGTCCACGGCGCCGGGAAACCCAATGCTCGTCGCGGCGGCGGCGTCGGCCTCATGGATCAGGTGGTCGAGCACGGCCGTGACATCGATCGGCGCGCAGCTGAGGTCCGCGGCGTCGGCGAGGCTGAGGCTCTGATGATGAGTCACGCCCGCCGCCCCGCGAGCAGGTGCGCGGTGAGGGTGTGGTGCAGTGCGCCGAGCTGCCGCCAGATGTCGCGGGTCTCGTCGTCGCCCTGCTCGGTGAGATGCTCGTATGGGTTGTAGTAGGTGATCCGGTCCGGGTTGAGGGTCTTGTTGCAGCGCACGCCGTCGTCGCCGATGCGGGCCTGCGGGTCACGGTCGATGTGCAGGGCGGTGCCGTCGGTCAACAGGACGTAGCACTGCCCTTTGAGGTTGAACGCCGACATGTGACGACCGGCGGCAGCGGCTTCGCGTAGTGTCCGGACGACTTGGTACCAGCGGCCCTGGTCGGAGTCGAGGGTGCTGACACCCACGCCCACATACCAAGCGCCTGCAGGCAGGGTCATGTCTCCGCCGTTGACCATGGAACCCTCCGGGCCGACGGGACTCCACTCGCGTCCGATGGACGCGATGTTGTCCGCGGCGACCTCAGTCATCTCCGCGAGCAGTTGCGGCAAGACGTCCGAGTCCGGCGACTGCGGCCATGTGCGGTGGGCGGTGTGCAAGCGGTAGCCGTGCGGCTCGTTGGGGGCGTTGGAGACGAAGAACAGCATCAGCGCGTGGGGGCCGACCGCGTTACGCCCTCCGAACGCCTGATCGGCTTCAATGAGGTGGCCGGTGTTCAGCCGCTTGGACCGGTAGACGACCTGGAGTCGCAGGTCAGTCCAGCGCAGGTCATCCGGCGCGTCGCCGTCGATGGCGCGCTGGTCAGAGCCGGCCGGGCCCTCGGGTGGGATCGGAGGCACGGCGGCGTCGGGTGGCCGGTGGTAGCCGGTGGGGACAGGTGCCGCGCCGTAGCCGGGCGGCGGCACAGCGACCACGGGTTCGCGGTGACTGGCAGGTGGTGCGGCGGGCGGGTAGCCCGCTTGCCAGCGCGGGTCCAGGGGATCGACGCCGTGGTGCCTGCCAGGTGACGTGGCTGCGTGGGTCCTCATCATCGCCTCCTCAGATCGAGAGGTTCATGGCGTCCGGAACGGCATGTCTCTTGGGTGTGCCACGGCCGATGCCGACGTAGACCTCCGGCCGGGCCCGCCGCAGATGCCCGGCCCACACGCCGCCCGCGACGGCAGTGGCAAGGAGGATCACCGGCAGCAGGAACGGATACAGCGACCCGGGCGCGGCACCGAGCAGAGACCCGGCGTTGCCGACCATCAGCGCGAGCACCACCGACCCGCCGAGCACACCCAAGGCGGGCGCGAGGCGCCACTCCCACGCGCCGGCCTGCGGGCCGCGCGCGCTGGCCGGTGCCGTCATCGCGGCCACCGACGCGGCCAGCAGCAAACACAGCAGGCCCATCGCCCCCAACGCCGACAGCCACGTGAACATCACCGCCACCGGGTCAGCGCCGCTGAACGCGAGCACCGCCACCACCGCCACGGCGACGGTCGTCTGCATCAACGACCCATGACGCGGCGCACTGACCCGGGTCGCGCTATTGCTGTGGGCAAGACTCGCCGGCAGCACCTTCTCCCGTGCCATGGCGAACACGTACCGGGCGAGGACCGAGTGAAACGCCAGCATCGACGTGACGATCGCGAAGATCAGCACCACGTTCGCGAGGGCCGCCCACCAGCCGCCCAGGCGCGCCAGGACCGAGAACGGCAGCCCCGCCGCCGGATCAGCGGCCACGTCCCCAACGACGTCCGGGCCGACCGCCGCTCCCATCGCGAACGCGGCAACGGCATACACCCCGCCAAGAAGGAGGACCCCGCCGATGGTGGCCCGGCCGACCGACTTACGGTCGACGGCCTCCTCGACGAGCGACCCCGGCGCGTCGACGCCCATAAAGGCAGCTATGCAGAAGGCGACCGCACCGCCGACGCCGCTGGCCGCCAGCCCAGAGGCGTGAAAGCCGTCCCAGGACACTTTGCCGGCTGCTGGCTGTCCCACCCCGGCGAGGACGAACGCCGCGACGATCAGCAGCGACACGGCCAGCACGATGGCCAAGGCCCGGGTCGACAGCACGATCGCCCGCACACCCAGCACCCCGACGAGGACCAGGGCGAGGCCCGCCCACACCCACCACGTGCCGCCCAGGTGCGCGGCCATCGTCGCCCCGAACAGCCCATAGAGGCTGATTTGGATCCCGTTGTAGGCCACCAGGGCGACCATGCCGGCAGCGACACCCCAACTCCGGCCCAGCCCGTGCGCGAGGATCCCGTAGTAGGCCGCCGGGTGCCCGAGCTGGCGGGCCATCGCCGCGTACCCCACCGCCAGCAGCGCGACCGTGCCGGCCACGAGCACGAAGGCCAGAGGAAGAGCCGTTACCTTCGTCGTCGCATAGGTGGCGACGATGCCTCCGCTGAGCACCACCACGGGCGCCGAGGCCGCCGCTCCAAACACCCACAACCCGAACGGCGTCAGCGTCCGCCGCGCGAGCCCCACCTGCACCTGCACCGACTTCACCGCTGCCCCCGCTTCGGCGAGTCCGGGCACCCCGACCTACGGCAGCCATCCACCGGATGCGCGCCCACATCGGCGGCGTTGGCCGGCACGACGTAGACCGCCGCCGGTCGTACCGGGCCGGAACGCCAGAAGCCCTGGTCGCGGTTGAGCCTGCGAGTCACGGTGGCGGCGTCGGCCGTGAACCCGAACAGGTCATGCGTCCCGTCTGGCCACTCGCGCCGGATCGCATAACCCCACGCGTACTCCGTCAACGTCACGTTGCCTTCGAGCGTGTGGTCGGTACCAGTGCCGGCAAGCGCGACCCGTGCTGGCAACCTCAACCAGCGCCCCAAGATGGGACTGCCTGGTCGCAGTGCGGTGGCGGGCTGAGCGGCTCGGGTCAGCATGAGGGGTGCCTTCCTTCGGTATGCGGGTGCGAGGACGTGGCCCGCTGGCCGAGGTATCGCGGCCAGCAGGTGATGAACCGGTGCCCTATTGGGCGGGCGAACGTGGCGGTGCCGCCGAAATGACGCGGCCGAGGAAAGGAGTCGCGGTGCGGTCCAGGCGGACTCGTCGCGGCAGCTCACCGCCAGCCAATCCGCAGGACTGCTCGGTATCGGGTTGAGGGCGCCACATGCGCCACAGAGCGGGGCCTCCGGGCGCGAGCAGGATCGGCGAGCGTGGCTGATAGCCGACCTTCGCGAGCAGTCCGTCTCGGGGCTGGTCGCTGCTGCACTCCGCAGACGAGGGCAGAGCCGCAAGGTCCAGGGTCTCGTGATGGGTGGCTAGTAAGGCCTGCGCGGCGTCCCCGTACCCGGGACGGACCGCGACGTGAGCGAGCTGGTGGTGAGGGCGGTGGGGACGCAGCCCATCAATACAGGCGTGCAGCAGAGCGAACCGGTCGGCGTGCGGGCCGAGGAGCCTGTGCAGGTCGTACACCCATGCGGCAGCCGGCGGGGGCGGCTCCAACCGCGCGTACCACACCGCCACCGCCACGCGATCGTCGGTCGTATCGACTCGACCGCGCTCCAGCCCTTGCAACAGCACAAGCCGTGCCCAGCGACGCAGAACCACTGCGCGCTTGGCAACATCAGGAACCAGCCACACACCCATGGGCTGAGTCATCAGCGCCTCAGCCATCACCGAGGACAAAGCGTCAACGTCTTCGCCGGTCGCGCGACGGACCGCCGTCTCCATCAAGCTCATGGCACATCGCTCCTGGTTCGGCCGAGCGAGCTACCGCCGCCGGCTGCCTGCAACACGATCCCCAGGTGGGCAGCGGGCGCGGAGCGTTGGCGAGACACCCACAGCGCCGAATCGAGGGCGCGATGGAAAGTCGCAGCGAGATGCAGGCTGTCCGCAGCGACCCCCGCGAGAGGCAGCCGCTTGCGCGCTGCCTCAATCAACCGCGGCGAGCCGCAGACGTAGAACGCGTCCCCCGGCCGATAGTGATACAGAGCCATGCTGAGCACGTCGCCCTGCGCGGCCAGCTCCACATCCCGGTCGTTCGAGAGAGCCGGCACAACCGTGAGCCACTCGCCATACGCCTGCTGAAGCTTGTCCAACGCGACCGCGTCGTAAAGGTCAGTCAACGTGGGCGCGCCCACCACCAACGTCACCCGCCGCCCGTTCGGCGACCCGGCAACTTGTTCCACCAGTGCCCGCAACGGCGCAAGACCAGTTCCCCCGGCGGCCAATAGCAGGTCCGCGTCACCAGCGGCCTCCAGCGACATTCCGACATCGGAGGCCGGCCCCAGCCACAGCGCCTCCCCCGGCGCGACCCGTTCGACCAGAACAGGTGAAACCACACCCTGCGATATGGCACGAACGTGGAACTCCACCCGCCCATCCGGACGCGGAACGCTCGCCGGCGAGTACCACCGCCAGAGCCCCGGCAGCCGAGGCGTACACACCGGGATCGCCTGACCAGGCAGATACCGAAGCCTTCGCATCGGCCGAACAGTCAACACCGCGACACCATCGGAGGCGACCACGGACGCCTCCACCTCGCCGAACGTCACATGGGGACCATCGCCCAAGGCCCCCGCCGCCCGCTCCGCGAGCCGCAGCGCCCGACGACACCCCACCTCCCACTGACCCGCCAGCTCGGAATCCCAATCCTCGCCTGCGAACCGACGCACCGTATCGACGAATGCAGCAGCGACGGCCGTCCCGTGATACGGCTGAAGCTCAAAACGCCGGTACATCCGGCCCAGCACCGCCAAGGCCGCACGCCGACCAGCCGGATCACCACGACCCGCGACCACCCGTCCAAGCGTCGAGAAGAGCACCGGCGCGAGCTGGTGCGGAATCAGCCGTACGCTGCGGTCCTCCATGAACGACCAGAAGTGGTCGGCGGCACGGTCAGGCGCGGCAAGAGTGACCATCAGCGATTTTCCCAGCTCAGCCATTATGCCGGCTGGCCCTGGATACGCGGACACTAGGAACGCCCATCGCCCGACTGGGCTTCGTGCCCTCCGCATAACACCCTATCCGCGCGTCGATCTCCCTCTGTCGCGTCACGTTGCCGCCCACGGGGTCGAACGACCGCTCGTCGGCCGGAACAAACCACTTCCGCCGGCACATCTCTACGACCTCCTCTCGGCTCCTCCAGCTAGGAGGTTCGCCAGCGCCTCTGGGGGTGACTCCTTTGATCACCGTCGAGCCAGGCGACTCAAGTTCCGCCAGACCTGCCATCACCGACAGCGACCGATCAACCCCGTAGAGGATTGACCTATTCAGGAAAGCTGAACGACCGAACCAAATCGATGCCTAGCTTGTTGTCTCGCTGTTGTCTCATGCCGAATCCGAGCAGTTTCCGCAGTTGGGAACAGGTTTTGCTGACCGGATCGGACTAGAGTGACGACGACGATCGGGAGGCAGGATGACGCGGACACCATCGCCACGGAGTCAGCTTCTGGTGCATCCGCTGAGCTACGTTCGAGAACAGCGAAGTTGGACGCAGCAAGATCTTGTCAATGTCATCGCGCGCCGCCTAAACACCGCAGCCCGGCGCGAGAAGGCTTGGCGGTGGGAGCGATGGGGTGTGGTGCCGGATGAGGATTCACAGATCGCCTTGGCCGAAGAACTCGGAGTTGATAGGCAGACAGTTAAGGCGCTCGGGTGGCCACACTGGCTCCCTACGGGCCCCTCGATCAGCACATCAGCACCGTGGACTGTCAAGGGAGCAGTGGCCTTGCTTGACGACACTGCAGGACCAGCAGTGCTAGATCGCCGAGGGTTTCTGATCATGCAGGCCGGACTAGCTGCCGCGATAGCCGAGCAGTGGCTCGCAACCGAGCCGCCAAAGATCAACGCGGCGCTTGAGGGAGGCCGGGTGGACACGGACCTCCTAGACTGCTTTGAACAGCGGCTGCCGGCCCTGCGGCGCATGGACGCCAGCCTCGGTGGCGGGAGCGTGCGTTCGCTGGTTGACGCCGAGCTTCGGCTGGTAACGGATCTCCTACGCCACAGCAGTTACTCGGAGGCTGCCGGGAATCGCCTGCTGATTGTCGCCGCCGAGTTGGGGCGGATTGCTGGCTGGGCTAGTTTCGATGCGGGATTCCACGCGGCAGCTGAGCGTTACTGGTTTGCCGCCCTCCGCGCCGCTCACTCCGCAGCGGACCGCGCGGCAGGCGCGAACATTCTGAAGTGCATGAGCCTCCAGCGGGTCGACGCTGAACGCCCCATCGAAGCCCTGCGCCTAGCCGATGCTGCGCGAGCCGGGGCGAAGGATGCGCCTGCCCGCGTGCAAGCGATGTTGACTACGCGTTTGGCTCGCACCCACGCAGTGCTTGGTGAATCGGTAGCGTGCGAACGCCGGCTCGCAGAGGCCGACACCGAGATGTCACGCGCTGATGATGAAGCAAGTCCGGCCTGGGCGAGCTATTTTGATCATGCGGAGTACTCGGCCCAGGTTGCGGCCTGCTACCTGCTCCTCCAGCGCCACCAATCCAGCGATTACTGGCTCCAGCAGACCCTCGCTCTCCAACCAGCCGAGCGCAGCCGGGACCGCGCAACCTATCTGATCTGGCGCGCTGATTCCGTACTTAACCTTGGAGATGTCGAGCAGGCATGCAGCCTCGTTGCCGAGGCAGCTCCAGATGTCGTCGCCACGCGATCCGTGCGCAACCACCGCCGTTTGCTGGACATTCACGGTCGCCTCGTGGCGCATCGACACCCTGCCGCAGGTGCGTTGGACGAGTGCGTGCGTAGTCTGCTGACATGAGTGAGGCCAACCGGGTCGCAGTTGTCACCGGCTCCAATCGGGGCCTCGGCAAGGCCATCGCCCGCAACCTAGCCGCGACCGGCGCTCACGTGGTCGTCACGGCCCGCACCGAGGAAGCCGCACAGCGGGCCGCCGACGAGCTACTCGCGGAAGGGCTTTCCGCGTCCGGACGGCAACTAGACGTCGCCGATCCCGCCAGCGTCGCTCGCGCGATGGCGGACGTGGGCTACCAGTACGGCCGGCTGGACATCCTTGTCAACAACGCTGGCATCGCCATCGACCGAGGCCAGGCAGCGGCCAGCGCCGACATCGAGAAGGTGCGGGCCACCTTGGACACCAACATCATGGGGACCTGGCGGTGCTGCACTGCGGCCATCCCCGAGATGAAGAAGAACGGGTACGGCAGGATCGTCAACGTCACCAGCCACATGGGGACGTTTGGCGAGATGGGAACCGGGAGCGTCTCTTACCGAGTCTCGAAAGCTGGGGTGAACGCACTAACCTGCATCCTCGCAGCTGAGCTCAAGAATGACGGCATCTTGGTGAACGCGGCGTCCCCGGGGAAGGTCGACACCCGCTTGGCCTATGGAAAGGCGGATCTTACGCCCGATGAGGCTGCGGACACCTTCGTCTGGCTTGCCACGCTGGCGGCAGACGGCCCGACCGGAGGACTTTTCTACCAGAGACGACCACTCGGCTGGTAGCGGCACCGCTCGGTAGGCGGTGCAGCGTTAATCTACCTCTGCGTGATCAACAGATGACGTGAATGAGATCTTCATGTTTGACTGTGTGCATGCAGGCGGGGGAAGCGCGGCTGTCGATCGATTGTGGCGGCAGCAGTACCGTGGCTGTTCTGGCCTGGGCTGATGGCAGTGCGTCTGCGCTATCGTTCGACGGGCTGCCGTATCTGCCCAGCGCTGTGCACGTGGGCCCCGACGGGGAGGTGCGGACAGGGCAGCGGGCGTGGCAGGCCGCCATGGAGCAGCCGAGCAGGCTCATCCCGAGCCCGCGCCGTACCGTGGATGGCGACGTCACGGTCGACGACGTCTCCGTGGAGGCACTCACGCTGACGGCGGCGCCGCTGCGCAGAGTCGCGGTTGAAGCCGAGCAGGTTGCTGGTAGGCCGGTCCGGGATGTCCGCCTGGTAGTGCCGGCGGGTTGGGGGCCACGTCGGCGGACCTGGATGAGGCAGGCCGCGCACCGGGCGGGTCTGGCGCAGCCGCGTCTTGTCGAGGCGCCAGTAGCTGTTGCGGAGCACTTGCTGGCGACCGGGCTACAACTGGCGGTCGGGGCATTCATTCTGGTGTGCGACGTCGGCGCGGGCGCGGAGGTGACGGTGCTTCGCCGTGGCCCGGCGGGGTTCGAGGTCCTCTCGACGCTTGCTGACTCTGCCGCCGGCGGCGCCGCCGTCGACCGAGCCTTGACGGCTGCTTTGACGGGTGGCCAGGACGCGCCCGGCGACGGCATGGGCGATTGGACGGTAGCGGAGAGCGTTCGCGCCGCGAAAGAGACGTTAGGCGCGCACCCGGCCGTCACGGTACCGCTTGCTGGGCAGGCACCGGTCATCGCGAACAGTGCCATGCTCGTCGAGGCCGCCCTGCCGGTGGTACGGCGCGTGGCGGACCTGGTCGGGAAGTCCATCGCCGCCGCTGAACTTACCGCCAGCGATATGGCGGGGATCTATTGCGTCGGCGGCAGCGCCCACCTGCCGCACCTGGATTCAGTCGTCGCCGAGTACACCGGCATCGCCCCCACGATTGTTCCCGATCCTCAGCTCGTCGCGGCTAGGGGTGCCGCGGACGCAGGCGCCTCAAACGCGGAGGCAGCGGTCGCGGTGGAGGTGCCGGTGCCGCCGGTACGGCGAGCCGTGGTGATCGCGGTGCCGGGCTTCGCGTCGCTGGCGCTGATCTGGCAGTGCCTCCTGACTGCCGAAGAGCACAGCGTGATGAACGTATACCGCTCGGTGCGCTTGAACTGGGGCGAGTTCACGATGGCGGCCGTGTTCGCGCTGCTGGCGTGCCTCGCCGCAGGAACTGTTCTCGGTTCTCTGATCGCCGCGCGCAACCCGACACCAAGTACCCGGACCGAGGGCGGAAAGGTCAGTATCGGCATTCTCGCCGCCGTGAGCCTCGGCGCGGCGGTCGCTGGCCTCTACGCGGTGGTCACCAGCCAGTACTTCGGCGAACCCGTAGGTCCTTTCCTGAAGTGGGCGTTGTGGCCGATCGCTCCGATTGTGGTGATGGCCGTGGCGATGGCGCTGGTCGCCGCCCGACAGTGGCGTTCCCCGCACGGCGGCTGGTCGGCGCTGCTGGCCGCGCCGACCGGCTCGATCGTCACCGCGGGGCTCGGCATGGGGATGATCCAGTACTCGCTGACGGCCGACCGGTGGCCCGACCAGCTGTTGTGGATCGATATATCCGGGCGCGTCGGTGGACTCCTTCTCGGCGTTGGCTTGGTCATGGCGCTGGTAGCTCCGCTGATCTTTCGCCTCATACTCAGCACCCCGGTCGCGGTGATCAGCGCTGCGATTGTCAGTGAGCGGGCCGCCGGCATCCTCGGCGTCAGCTACGCCGTGGCCGTAGCGCTGTGGTGGGCGGCCCGGTTGTGGACCCGCATCGTTCGCCCCGCCACCACGAGCCCCGTCGCCGCGCAGCGACGTTCGGGTGCCGACCAGTCGGGTGAGGTTGGCTGAGATGCGATGGCCGCGCCAACTGATGTCGCTGCTGGTTGTCCTCGCGCTCCTGGCCGGCCCGCCTGCGGTGCTGCTACTCCTGACCGGCCCACCCATACAAAGGTGGCCGAGCACCGAGCAGGTCCGGGCGTGGGTGCAACAGCCCTTGACCGAGCAGACCCTCGCCGCAGCGTTAACGATCGGAGCATGGCTGCTGTGGTTACTGCTCGCCTACACCGTCGCCGTACGGGTCCTGACCCGTCTGCGCACGACCGTGGGATGGCTGCACCGGCTTCCGCTGCCGACACCACTGCAGGCGACGGCAAGCGGAATGGCGGGAGCCGCAGTCTTCGGCCTCGCCACCAACACGGTCACCATCGCCCCGCCGCAACCGTCGCCTCCGCTCGCAGCAGAGATGCCCGAGGATTCCGACAGTGTCAGCCCAAGTCGTGAGGACACGGCGGCGAGCGATGACGGGATTCACCTGGCCGGCGGGTGGCTGCCCGACGAGGTCGCCGGGCAGGTCGCCGCTGCCGCAGCCCTCGTCTGGCTGCGACGCCGCCGCGACTACCGGCCCCACCCACCCCGCTCACACCGCCGCGAGGAACCTGACGCCGCAGGACTGCCCCCGAGCGTCGCGGCCGTGCAAGCAGCCTTCGCCGACGCTTCGGTCCCGTCGGCCCCTGCAGAGCCTTCGGGTAGTTTCGCCTCCCTTATCGGCGCCCTCCCAGTCAGCGGTGTGGGCGTCAACGGTCCAGGCGCCCTGTCGATCGGCCGAGGTCTGCTGATCACAGCCCTGCTGGCGGGGCACCACCTTCGTAGCCCAACGCTGGTCACCACCAGTGCAACGCTGTCCAGAATGTTGGGCGACCACGCGCAGGCACTCGACCGGCGTCTGCCACAGCTCACCACCGTGCAGACCATCCACGACATAACCCGGCTCGTCGAGTCCGCCCCCTCACCATGGATCCTCCTCCTATTGGAGGAGGAGTGCGACGGCTACAACGTGAGCGACATCGCTGATAAGGCGGCCATGGCCGGTGGCCGGGTCGTTGCGCTGGGAGGATGGCCGGCAGGCCCGACCTGGCAGGCCACCCCGACAGGCCATCTGCACGACCCTCTACGCCCCGAAGAGCCTAGACCTCGACTGTGCATCTTGGACCAGGTGACGGCGACCGACCTGCTCGCGGTCATCGTCCGCCCCGACCCAGCACCGGCCGCCCGCCCGACTCAAAACCCGCCCCTGCCGCACGAGGTACCACCGAAGACACGGCTCCCGCGGCAAGCGACCCGAGGCGAGCCCCGCAGCCAGCCCGATGCTGCCATTCGGCAGCTCCGCCTCCGCGTCCTGGGCGAGCCCACCCTTTTCGTCGATGGCGAACCCCTCACCATCCGCCGCAGCGCCGCCCTCCAGATCCTCGTCTTCCTCGCCACCAACCATCCCACCGGCGCTCACACCGCACAGCTGGCCGATGCCATTTGGCCGGGCGTCCCCCGCCGGTCTCTCACCGGACGGCTCTACACCACCCTCAGCGAACTCCGCACTGCCATCCGGGATGCCAGCGGGCTGCACCTTATCGAACACACCGACGACCGCTATCGCCTCAACCCGGCTCACCTGACCGTCGATCTCTGGGGCCTGCAAGCCGCCATTCACCACGCGGCCACCGCAGTCACCAACGCCACCGCTGCCTGGCAAGCCGTCGTTGACGCCTATCCCGCTGACCTCGCCGCCGGACGTACCTGGCCATGGCTCGACCCCGTCCGCGAAACGACCCGCCGGCATGTCATCGACGCCTGCGCCGCCCTCGCCGATGTCGAATCTGACCCGCAGCGCAGCCTTGCCGTGTTGCAGGCGGGCCTCCGCATCGACCCGTACAACGCAGACTTACACGCCCGCGCCCGCAGCGCGCTCACCGCTCACGGTGACCACGAAGCGGCCACCGAGCTGGAGGGCCGCTTCCTGCGCCTCCTGTCAGAGGCAGGGCTCGACGACGATGCTCGCGATCGCCTCGGAAGTAGGGCCAGCAACGCAACCAGCGTGAGCCGGCAATAGCCTGACTTACGTGACCTGAACCTGCTCCTTCCTGTGACCAGTAGTTCGGCCGGTAGCTTCTCATCGGTTGGCGGATCTTGACGCTGAGCTGCCTAGACACCGCTGAACGGTCAATGCTTGTCATCGGCTCCGGCACGTAGCAGCGAGCGACGGACCGAAGCGAGCGACTTTGCCGATGAGCGGATGCCATTCTGGGACGATCGACTGTGTGTTGTTCTGATCACCTTCAGTATCGTGCGGGTGTGTTTCGGGCTGGGTGGAGGTGGGTCAGGCGCTGCTGGTGGGCGGTGCTGGTTCCCGCTGCGGTCGCTGCGGCGGCGGTGTGGGCCTTGGTCACGGACGACAAGCCGGCCTGGACAGTGGTCGCGGGCGTGGCGGCGGCGGTGGTGGGAGCGTTCGCGCCGTCAGTCCTGGAGTGGGTTCGGGTCGTGCGGCAACGGCGGGATCGGCGCGCTCGGGCGGTCGCGGGGGCGTTGGTGTCGGAGCTGCCGGAGTCGGTGGTGTGGCTTTTGCGCCCGCAGGCGGCGGTGGTCGGATTCGTCGGTCGTGGGTGGCTGCTGGCAGCGTTGGACAGGTGGTGCGCCGATCCGGACGCGAGCGTGGTGCGGCTGCTGGTGGGTGCGGGCGGGGTAGGCAAGACCCGGTTGGGCCAGCACTTCGCCGGCCGGTTGACGGGCTGGGAGTGCTGGCCGGTGGCACCCGGTGGGGAGGCGACGGTCGCCGGGCAGCTTGAGATGGGTGACCGGCCGGGCCGGTTGCTGCTGACGGTGGATTACGCCGAGACCCGTGACCCGCAGGCGTTGGCGCACCTGTTGTGTGTCGCGCAGAGGGCCGGTGGTGTGCGGGTGTTGTTGCTGGCCCGGTCGGCCGGGTTGTGGTGGTCATCGCTGTCGGCGGCGTACCCGTCACAGGCCCATCTGGTGGACGCGTTGACCCTGCCGGCGAATGTCATCGACGTACCGGCTCGTATCGAGGACTACACCCCACAGCAGATCGTGGCCGAGGCGGTGGTGGCGTTCGCCGCCCGGCTGCGTCGCCCTCCACCGGGTGAAGTTCCACTGGGTGGGGTCGGTCCTGATGATCCGGTGTTGCGCCTGCATGCGCAGGCGCTACTAGCGGTGTTGGGCGGACCGCGCGGTGATGAACGGTACGACGTGCTGGCCGAAGTGCTGGGCCATGAGGCCCGGTACTGGCGGCACCGGGCCCGCCGCGACGATCTACCAGGTGCGGGTGCGTCAAATGCCGACGCCGTGTTGCGGCGGCTAGTCGCTGTGGCGGCGCTGCTGGGCGCGGACAACCGTGAGCAGGCCATGGAACTGGTCCGCCGGGTGCCGGGCCTGGGCGGGGCGCAGCCAGAGGTTGTCAACGGGTACGTGGACTGGTTGTACGGTCTGTACCCAGCGGCCGGGACAGGCGGTGTGCTGGGCACCTTGCAACCGGACCTGCTCGCCGAGAACCTGGCGGTCGCGGTCCTGTCCGAAAGCACCCCGGCCGAGCGCAACAGGATCCTGCAAGGGTTGGCCCCCGGTCAGGCGGTCCAGGCATTGACGGTTCTGAGCCGCGCGTGCAGCCACCAGACCGACGCTGCCGAGATGATCGACGTGGCGCTGGCCACGGATTTGCCGGTAATGACCGAGGCCGTGCTCCAGGTCGGCCTCCAGTTCCCCGGAATGCTCGCTTCGCGGGCCACAGTCCTGCTCGTCACGGCCGATCTCGATCCCGACTGGGTCCAGCGGACAGCGCGGCGGGTGCCGTATCCCTCGATCGAGTTCGGCCAGATCGCGGTCGCATTGACCACCCACGCCCTGACTGCCGCATCAGCGGAGACCGAGCCAAACGACCGAGCGTACCTACTGACCAGGCACGCTGTTCGGTTGGCGGAGGTGGGACGGCGGGCCGAGGCGCGCGCCGTCAGCCAGGAAGCCGTCGACCTCTACCGGGAATTGACCAACGGCAACCGCGTCGCCTACCTCCCCGACCTCGCCATGTCGATCAACAACCACGCTCTTCGGTTGGCGGAGGCAGGACGCCGGGCCGAGGCGCTCACCGCCATCCAGGAAGCCGTCGACCTCTACCGGGAATTGACCAACGGCAACCGCGTCGCCTACCTCCCCGACCTCGCCATGTCGATCAACAACCACGCCGTTCAATTGGCGGAGGCAGGACGCCGCGCCGAGGCGCTCACCGCCATCCAGGAAGCCGTCGACCTCTACCGGGAATTGACCAACGGCAACCGCGACGCCTACCTACCCGACCTCGCCACCTCGATCAACAACCACGCCGTTCAATTGGCGGAGGCAGGACGCCGCGCCGAGGCGCTCACCGCCATCCAGGAAGCCGTCGACCTGCGCCGGGAGTTGGCCGACGGCAACCGCGACGCCTACCTCCCCAACCTCGCCATGTCGATGACCAACCACGCTGTTCGGTTGGCGGCGATGGGGCGCCGCGCCGAGGCGCTCGCCGCCAGCCAGGAAGCCGTCGACCTCTACCGGGAACTGGCCAACGGCAACCGCGACGCCTACCTACCCGATCTCGCCACGTCAATGAACAACCACGCTCTTCAGTTGGCGGAGGCAGGACGCCGCGCCGAGGCGCTCACCGCCATCCAGGAAGCCGTCGACCTCTACCGGGAACTGGCCAACGGCAACCGCGACGCCTACCTACCGAACCTCGCCATGTCGATGACCAACCACGCTGTTCGGTTGGCGGAGGCAGGACGCCGCGCCGAGGCGCTCGACGCCAGCCAGGAAGCCGTCGACCTCTACCGGGAACTGGCCAACGGCAACCACGACGCCTACCTCCCCAACCTCGCCATGTCGATCAACAACCACGCCATTCGGTTGGCGGAGGCAGGACGCCGCGCCGAGGCGCTCGACGCCAGCCAGGAAGCCGTCGACCTCTACCGGGAACTGGCCAACGGCAACCACGACGCCTACCTCCCCGACCTCGGCATGTCGATGACCAACCACGCTGTTCGGTTGGCGGAGGCAGGACGCCGGGCCGAGGCGCTCGCCGCCAGCCAGGAAGCCGTCGACCTGCGCCGGGAGTTGGCCGACGGCAACCGCGACGCCTACCTACCGAACCTCGCCACGTCGATCAACAACCACGCCATTCGGTTGGCGGCAGTGGGGCGCCGCGCCGAGGCGCTCGCCGCCAGCCAGGAAGCCGTCGACCTGCGCCGGGAGTTGGCCGACGGCAACCGCGACGCCTACCTACCGAACCTCGCCACGTCGATCAACAACCACGCCATTCGGTTGGCGGAGGCAGGACGCCGCGCCGAGGCGCTCGGCGCCAGCCAGGAAGCCGTCGACCTCTACCGGGAACTGGCCAACGGCAACCGCAACGCCTATCTCCCCAACCTCGCCACGTCCCTGTGGGCCGTCGGATACCTAGCGCGCATTCTCGGAGACACGTCGGAGCAGCTTCTTGATGCAGTTGCCGAAGGGGTGCGGTACTTCGACGAACTCGCAGCCACCGAACCGCAGGCGTTCAGCGCACGCCGAGACGCGGCGGCGTCCACCTTGACCGACCTACAAAACAGCGCCGCCAATCAGCAACCCAAATTGCCACCACCCAGGTCACCCCACGCCGACGAGGCAACTCCCGACACCGCTTAACTGGGAACCCTGAGCTGCCGCTGGCCGATGCTGTGGTCAAGAGCTGCAGGTGTTAAGCATGGCCTGTATCGCCGACTTTTCCGACGATTGCAGCCTTAGGCCCCAGTTGTACTTCACTGCGATCCACATCTTGCTGTACGTGCATCGGTACGACGACAGGGGCGGCTGCCACGTGGACGGGTCTTGGTCGCCCTTGGCCTGGTTGACGTTGTCCGTGACCGCGATCAACTGTGGGTGGCTCAGGTCGTTGGCGAAGCTCTGCCGGCGGCTGGTGGTCCAGGAACTCGCGCCGGACCGCCACGCCTCCGCGAGGGGCACCACGTGGTCGATGTCAACGTCGGAGGCAGCCGACCAGGTCGCTCCGTCGTACGGGCTGTACCAACGCCCTGAGGTGGCCGCGCAGGAACTGTCGACGACCACGGACGTGCCGTCGCGTTTGAGGACCTGCTCCCGGGTGTTGCAGCTACCGCTGATGGTGATCCAGTGCGGGAACAGGTCTCGGGAGTAGCCGCTGGTCGAGCCCTCCGTGGCCACGGTCAACGCGTTGAGCTGCGATTGCGCCGTCGCCTTTGATGGGATGCCCGGTGGCGTGGCGGAGGCCGGCTGCGCGTTGACGCCGACGAGGCCAGCGCTCCCAACGACTACGGCGGCGGCAGCCGCGACGGCATGCACAGCGCGGGGGAAGCGGGCAGGGAGTCGTATCCGCATAGCGGCCTCCTCGACATCGGGATAGACGGCAATCGTCTACAGCGATCATGTCCATCGAAGGGCGTGTCTGTGAAGAGAGGAGGAAGCAGCAACGAATCCACATCGCCACTTCACTCCCCCATGTCGCGAGGAACGGAGGACCGGCAAGGCCGTGACCTGCCGGTGTATGACCGTGTAAGGCCCTGTGAGGTGCTGTTAGCACCAGCATCGGTATCGGCACCGTATCCAGCTCCTACGGTCTGTCTGACCGCCCCTTGCGCACCTCGGGAGGGAGATACGCCATGGCGAGACGAACGTCAGCAATGCTCGTACGCGCCGGCACCGTCGTGCTCGCGCTGGCACCACCGGTACTGCTCTTGCGGTCCAGCTGGACCAGCCCCGGGGTGGTGTCGGCGGACCAGTTACGCGGGTGGCTGAGCCAGCCGCTGAGCGCCGGTTTCCTCGCCTTGCTGGGGCAAGTCGGGGCCTGGCTGCTGTGGCTGCTCCTGGCTGTTGCTATGGCGGAACACACCCACCAATACCTCGCCGACCGCCTGCGCTGGCACGTCGTGCTGCACTTACCCCGGCCACTGCAAACTCTCACGGCCGTGTTGCTCGGCAGCACTGCCGCCACCGCGGTGGCCGCTTTGCCCGCTGCCGCCGACAACACTGCCGCGCTGGACGCCGAGCCGTCATCAGACGCCTCGTCGTCAGTAGGCGAGGGGCGGCTCACTCTCGACGTCCTGGATGCCCCGCTCGCACCCGTATCACGAGTGCCACGCGGGGAAGCTCTGGGAACGCCGCCGGCCCTGACCGTGCCCGTCCGATCCGCCCCGCCACCGGCCCTTCGCCAGGAAGCTGACGCGAACGTGGCTCGTCCCACCCCGGGTGACACGTGCCGAGTCGTCGCCGGAGACAGCTTGTGGGACCTCGCCGCGAAGCATCTCGGCGACCCAGAACGCTGGCGAGAGATCTACACACTCAACCGGGGGCACAAACAGGCTAACGGCTACGCCCTCACCGACCCCGACGAAATCCACGTCGGATGGACACTCGCGCTCCCCGCCCGGGAATCCACACCGGCGCCTGCCCTACCTGATCCCACGGCTCCCACCCCTGGCAGCCCCGACGTCGCGACACCCGGGACAACCGGCCCCGCGCCCACCGAGCCGCCGGCACCACCAGCCAGCGCCGTACCGGCCCCCGAGCCCACAACAACGAGTACGCCGAGGCCGCACGACCCCGCACCGAGCACACCAGACGCCCCTGCCGACGGTGCGGCGTCCGCCTCCGAATCGCGCCGAGATCAGCCAGGGGACGAGGCGAGGATCGCACTGCCAACGCAGGGCTGGATCAGCCTCGGCTTGGCCGCCGCCATCGCCGCCGTGGCCGCGCTGCTGCGTCTCCACCGACGCCGCCACGCCCGACTGATATTCGGGACACCGGTCAGCCCGGCTCCGCAGCTCACTTCGATGCCGCCGGCTCTCAATCACGCCGCAATTGCCCTCAGCAGCGAGTTCAGCACCGCCGTCGGTGGCCATCGCCGAGCCAGCCCCGCCGTGCCAGCTCCGGTCGGTGTCGACTTGGAGGGCAACGAGGTGAGCCTTTTGAACCTGCCCGGACCTGGCCTTGCCCTCACGGGAGAAGGCGCCATCCCAGCAGTCCGCGCCGTCCTCGCCGCTGTCCTCACCACGGGCGTCACCGACAGCCCCACCGCCCGCCCGGTAGTCGTCACCACAGCCGAACTACTCGCTCGACTTTTGCCCCCGGGCGCCCCGCTGGTCGGACTGGACCCCGACGACACCGCCTACGACGGAGAACGTCTCATCGTGCTCGCCGACATCGCTGCGGCCATCACCCACGCCGAGGAGGAGATGATCGGCCGACGCCGGCTGCTGGACACCTTCAACGCCGAGACGATCACCGACCTCAACGCCCGCACCAACCACGCCGAGACACAACCGCCGTACGTGCTGCTCATCGACTCCAGCCCCCGGCACGCTGCCCGCCTCCAGGCCGTCGCCACCCACCGCGCCGCCCTGGACCTACACCCCGTCATCCTCGGCCCACACGACGGCATCCCCAAGCTAGAGATCACCGCCGAGGGCACCACCACCGGCGACGAACCGCATTCGGTGACCCGGCTGTCCACCCTCGGCGCGAACGACCTCGCCACCATCCTCGCCATGCTTACCGACGCGATAGCCCGTCCCGAGGCCGGCGCTGACGTCGACGACCCGGCCGCCGAGACCTCACCGGCCGCGGTGACCGTCGAGACGAACGAGCCGGTACCGGTCCAGCCCGACGACGCGGCAGCCCTGGTCCGACTCCGGGTGCTCGGCCCGGTCACCGTCGCCACCGACGCCGGTCCGATCGCCACCGGAATGCGCAGCGGCTCCTACACCACGCTCGCCGTCCTCGCCGCCCACCCCGCCGGCCGCACCCTCGACCAGCTCGCCGCCGACCTGCACCCCGACGTCGACCCGACCGCCGCCGTCAAACGCGTCCGAACCGACATCACCTCCGCCCGGCGGGTGCTGCGCGCCGCCACCGGCCACGAGGAACCCATGTTCATCGTTTACGACCCGGCCACCAGCCGGTACCAGCTCGACCCCGAGACCGTCACCGTGGACCTCTGGCAGATGCTCACCGCCATCGACCAGGCCACCAGCAGCGACGACGACGGGGTGATGATGCTGGCCACGCTGCGCCGGGCGGCCGAGCTGTACGGGGGCGACTTCGCCGAAGGCCACGACCACACCTGGGCCACCGACTACGCCACCAGCTATCGCCATCAGATCCTCACCGCTTACGCCCGCATCGCCGAAATCCTCGAACCCGACCACCCCGACCAAGCCATCGCCACCCTCGAACGCGCTTCCGACCTGGACCCGGTCAACGAGGAGCTGTACCAGCGGATTATGCGCATCCATGGCAGGCAGCAGCGACCCGACGCCGTGCGGCGCACGCTACGCCGGCTGGAGGAACGTCTCGCGGACCTCGGCGACGCCGAGCCGTCCCAGGCCACCCGCCGCGTCGCCGAACGGCAGCTCCGACCCGTCGCCCCGACCAGCGGAGGACGGTCATGAACGACAGCCGGCTCCAGCGGATGCAATGGGCCGTGCGAGCGACCCTCACCCTCGGCGTGGCCGCCTCGGTCACCGCGAACATCCTGCACGCACAAGCCAACCCGATCTCCCAGGCCATCGCGGCATGGCCACCGCTTGCCCTGCTGATCACCGTCGAGCTGGTCACCCGGGTACCCGTGCACCGGCGCTCACTCGGCGCCATTCGAGTCGTCGCCGCCTCAGCCATCGCCGCCATCGCCGCCTGGATCAGCTATCACCACATGGTCGGAGTCGTCGCCCGATACGGCGAGACCGGCACCGTGCCCTACCTTCTCCCACTCTCGGTGGACGGGCTGATCATCGTCGCGTCAGTCTCGCTCGTGGAACTCTCCGCCCGCCGCCGCAAAGCCGAACACCAGCCGCACGCCGTCCTAGCCGAGGTACCAGCGGCACCATCATCGGCCGAACGCGCCGCAGCCGCGCCTGTCCAGCCCACTCCCGACACCAACGAAATTCCACCACCCGATCGGCGACCGCCACCCGAGCGTCCTCCAGTCGACCTCGATGTCGACAGGTTGCGTCCCGATGAGGCCCCTGACGCCGCCGAACACCCGGATGGCGACCACGAATCAGATGCAAACGAGACCGGACACGACCTCGGCACGGAATCTCACGACGACGACTCGTCCGACGACACAGACGATGCCCATGTGGACCTTGCCCCGGATCTAGTACCAGTGCTGCCCGCCGCCCGCGCCGCCCGTGACGAGCTGATCCGCGAAGGCCAGACCGTCAGCCGCGATGCACTCGCGCGCCGCATACGCCAGAACGGCCACTCGATCCGCAACAGCGCCGTGTCGGAACTTCTCGCCACGCTGCGGCAAGAGACGCGTTCGGTCAGCGGCTCTCGCCCCACCGCATCCCTATGACGTGCCATCAACAGCTCATCGCACACGATCAGATACGCGAGGAGGCCGCGATACATGATCACGCGATTCTCGGTACGTCCGGACCGAACGCGGCCGGCTCCGAGCGAACGAGCCGACGCACCTGGATGACCCTGACCAAGCTGTCGGTACTCGCCGAGCCACCGCCATTGACAGGTTTCCTCGTGCTGCACCACGTCACCGCCGGCCGCCACAAAAGATCATAGCTTCACGAGCACGGATTCGATCGAGCCTTCTGTTGCGCAGGATGTGTAACCTGAGGCGGACTGGCTCAGCGGCGATCGGGTCCGTCGGGAATGATCTGCAACGTGCTGCTGCCGTAGTCTCGGCCCGGCAGAAGGGGGCGCAATGGAACCTCGCACGGAAGACCGAATTTGGACGCATCGCCAGAATCTCAACACAGACTTTAACGCCTTCTCGAACTACTTCCTGTTGGCACAGTCGATCTTACTAGCGATGGTAGGCACGGGGATCTCGGGGAAGCAGCATTCCCCTGTCTTTCTACCGCTAACCGCCCTCGGGTTCCTTTTGACGGCTACCTGGGCATACGTACTGGCGAAGCAGAAATTTGTCCTCGACCAAGCAAAGGCGCGATGTTCGGAGCTGTTCAAGGATTATCGTGATCTCCGAGCCCAGCGGAGCGACCGGCGCTGGTTGTTCTCGAATACCGCAATCCTGGCTTATCTCATTCCCGGAACCTTCGCGTTCGCATGGATCATGATGGGGATAGCCCAATTGTGAGCAGAGGGAAGGATGTGACCCCTCTTCCCCGGACGAGAAGCCGCCGAGGCCGAGTTATCGACTTCGCAGCCATTCTCGCCGAGGCGCCATCGTTCTTGCAGACTGCACTCGGGGGCGAGCCCCCCGAAGTCACCTCGTTGCACTCGGGGGTATCGTCAGCCAACTTCCTTGTGTCCCACAGCACGGGCCTGTACGTTCTCCGGCTGGAGGCATTCCGGGAGATGGCGGATATCGAGCTGGACATCGCGGTCATCGAGGCCTGTCGTCAGGCCGGCGTGTCCGTCATCCCGTCCCCAATCATGCTCGAAGAATGGAACGGTTTTCCCACACTGCTGCGCCCGTACGTCGAGGGCATGACACTCAAAGAGGCGCGGGCGCTAGACGCGGCCAGCGTGCGGGCGGCCGGGAGGGAGCTCGGCCGCATTCACGCCACGCCGCAGCACCCCAACCGGGAGTGGTTCTACGAAAGAGCAGTGACCGAACCCGGAGGGATACGATCTAGCGGCTTGGACGCCGCACCCGCCGCTCGGCACGCAATCATGAGACTACAACCAAAGATGCAGGAACTTTTCGATGCCGGACGAGGCTTGGTGCATTCCGATTTTAAGGCCGACAATCTGGTACTCAGCCAAGATCGGATAGTGGTGCTGGACTGGGAAAAGGCCACCGCCGGCCCTCAGCTCTTTGACCTTGCCCTGGCGGTCTTTCATCTCCTCGCGGTTGAAGACCGGAAGATTGCCTCCATTGGCGCTCGCGCTTTTGTCGCCGGCTACTTGGGAGAGAACCCGCCGGGAGGCGAGTTCTTGGCCGACCTGCCATCCGCAGTACTCTACTCGGCAAGCATATTTTACCTAATAGACTTGGAGATCGCCTCGCGAACGGTCCGTGCCCGGGACCCTAGCACCATCGATCTAAGGCACCTTCTCTATTACCGAAGCTACTGCCTTCCCGCGTACTCTCGTCTGATTGAACGGTCGTCCTGGGTTGCGCGCGCTCTCAATATTGGCTCGGCACCTTGATGACGAGATCCGCCGACACCTGAGACAGGTCATTCAGGCTGTGTTGGATCCCTATCGTGCGCGCGCCGAGTGAACTGGCCAGCCTGAGATAGTCCGCACTGTCTTCGACGACCAACGGGCAGCGGTGTCGCGCAAGCACACTGGATAGGCGCTCCTTCTTCGTGTGCAGTGCGGACGATTCCGGCGACCCCGCACAATAGATCGCGGCGAACCGCTGACCAAGTTTCCAGGTCTGCAGAAGGTTCCAAATGTTCCGATAACTCCCCGAACTCACCACAAAATTGGCCACGCCAAGCTCATCGGCCTCATCCAGCATGGGGCTGACGTAAAATGCGGGCGCCAACGTTGACGTCGCGAGTTCGAGGTATATCTTCGACCTCGCCGTCGCTAGTTCGTCCAGAGTGCTCCGCAAGCGGTGCTCAGCAGACAGGTCTTCCCAGATCTCCCGTTCACTGCGACCGACATAACCCCTGAAGAAGTCGCCAACCGGCTGCACGCCCAATCGCTCCAGCATAAGTCGGAAAGATTCACCCTGAGTGGGTTCGGTATCTGCGACGACGCCATCGAAGTCCCAGATCACGCCGTCGCATTCCCGGAGCAGCCGCCATACTTCGAGTGGCACACGCACGCGATCGCCGTTCAACGTCATGACACCTCCATCGATTGAACTTAGGTGTGACCGTTCGGTCGAACTTGTTGTAAAGCATACGTGCACGCGCAAATTCACCAGGATGTCGTTGTAGCCACCAAGCGGTAGGTGATGGCGTTGACGGTGCCCCAACTGACGGCAGTCGCGCGTATCGCCAAGCCGCTCATACGACTCTTCGCGGCGGATATGCAGGGGTCGTAGTAGTCGCCGAACCAGACATCATCCGGCAAAGGCGACTCGGTTTGCCGCGCAAATCACATGCATGCTCATCGGCATGAGCTAACGTCGCGGCCGACAGCCGCCCATCGAGTTGGTCGTGCGCCCCTAGACAACTCCGTGAGCCGCTGATCGGTCTTGTCGGGTCGTGGTCGGTGTCAGGCGAGTTCGACCGGCCTTGCGGCCGATGCTGGGCGGGTATGCCCGGAGCATGCTGACGGCATCGCCGCCCTGCTCCGCGCCGCCGAGGCCGCCATTCGAGACGACGCCCCGCAGAGCTTCAGTCGTAGCCCTGGCCTGGGACGGGCGGCGGTCTTGATCGCACCGTCGAGGTCAGCGTGGATAGGCACGGGTGCACGAACCGGCACCATGCCGAACGTTGCCAGAAGGGACCACACATGACCGACCGGAAACACGGCCTCCGCACGATCGAGGTCGCTGACGACGTGTACGACGTCCTGAAGCGCACCGCCGACAGCCGAGACACCGACATCAACGGCGCGTTGAGCTACCTGATGGAGGTTCCGACGCCTCAGGCCGCTGCCGAGGACGACGAGGACTAGACAGCTCGCAGTACAGGTGCCGCCGAGGCCGGGATGCCGGGTTTCGGCGGCACCTGTGGCTCTCAGGCCGTTTGCCCGGAAGAGGTGTCGCTCGTGGTGTAAGCGGCGGCGATCAGCCGTTGCGCGGTGCGTTGGGTGATGCCGAGCTGCCGAGCCAGCGCGACACCGAGGCCGCGCAGCTTCCGCCCGGTCCGGTCGGCCTCGGCCAAGAGCGCGATCGCTGACGGAAGTCGAGGGTCATCGGCGTACGGGTGCGGTTTGCGGGCACCGGGTGTGCCGGGGGTGCGGCCGGTGGACTGTCGCCCCGTACGGGCGTCGGCCACCGCCCATACGGTGCGCCGGAACCACAGTCGGCGCATCCGCCCATCCGGCAGCGCGTCAAGCCGGTCAGGCTGGTCGTACAGGGTGTCCGGCAGGTTGCGATACGAGCTGTAGCCGAGGACTTTCGCCGCCTGTCCCGAGCCGATGAGGTCCTCCGGGTTGCCGCGGCGGTCGACCTTCGTCAGCTCGGCACGTTTCGCGGCCTGGTGCGCGGCGTGGAACGCCTCGATGTCGTCGAGCCAGAACCAGTCGCGGCCGTCATGGCGGAAGCTTTCGGGGAAGCCGAAGCGGGCGCGGTGGCGGTGCCAGTGGTTGACCGTGGAGTACGCCGCCTCGGTATGCGCGCCGACGGCCGCCCGGTCGAGGGCCTGCCGTCCACCGATCATGCGTCGTGCCACGCTGCCATCCTCCCTCGGGGTAACTCGCTGCGGCGCCGCGTGGTCGAAGCGGGTGCGCTCTTCGCCGTAGGATCGGCGACGCGCCCGACCCGGGTGGAGGCGGTCGTGTGGTCCGCAGGCGGCCCGGGTGGGTGAGGTGGCCGGCGGGATCGCAACTCACCCTCGGGTGTGCCCGCCGGCCACCGACCCACCCGGGTCTACACGTGCGGGCGCAGCAGCCGCCACGCCACCTGCGCCATCCGGTCGACGCGCAGCGCGGCCAGTTTCACCCGCGTAGCGGGTTTCAGCGCGTCGTAAACGGCCAGGATCGCGGCGGCGGTCGTCATGTCCACCAACACCCCGTCGATCTTGCGGCAGTTGCCGCGTGTGACCTCGCGCAGCACCTCGATCATGCGGGGATCACCTGCGGTGGCGTCGTCGGGAAGCGCGTCGAACTCGACCTGTCCCTCGCAGTCGGGGCAGGTGACGAGGTGCGGGTCGTCGGTGATGCGGGTCAGCGGTCCGTCGTCGGCTGCGCAGACCGCGCCGAGGCGGCGTCGGGCCTTCGCGTGGGTGAACGCCGGCCGTTGGTTCCGTGAGGTGTCGGTCATGAGGTCGTCTCCGTGCCCGGCCAGAGGCCGAGAGGATGGCCGGGAATGATGCGGCCTCGTCCGGGCGCGAGGGTGTCGAATACCTCGGAGTAGGTGGCCTGCAGCTCCCCGCGAACGCGTACGAGGTGTTTGCCTCGGGTGAGCTTGGCGGGCAGTGCGTCGACCACGCGGCGGATCAGTCCGTAGAGGTCGCGGGCCTCGATGAGGTCGGCGCAGCCGTGGCAAGCGGGCCACCGTTCACCCCAAGCTTGAGTGACAGCGTGCTCGGTGTCGGTGCGGCGTACCCGGGCCGCTGCGTGCCGAGACCGGTAGTCGCTGACGCTGATGACTCGCGCGGTGACGCGTCGGTGCTCGCTGAGTTGGTTGGCGCATCGGTAGATCCAGGCCGCGTCGGGCGCGGAGCAGAAGTCGCACTCGATGATCGGGTCCGGGATCTCGGTGACGGCTACCGGCTCGGGGTCGTGGTCGCCGTTGTCGCCGCGATTGTTGGCGTGCTGGTACGTCACCACGCCGAGGCCGTTGATACGGATGCTGACGCCTCGTCGGCAGCGTCGGCAGTACGGCGACTCCATCAGCGGCGCCGTGGTGGAGCCGGGCGCATCTCGCCCAATTGGCTCCCCGGACCGGTCGGTCTGCGGACGGTACGGCATCACTGGTCACCCCCGCCCTGGTTGCGGGTGTTCGGCGAGCCGGTCTCGGCGACGCCAGCGGTGCCGGACGGGTTGAGGGTCAGCCCTAGGCGTAGCCGGCTGAGGTCGACCAGTCGCCGGATCAGGCTCACGGTGCCAACGCTGAGGTCGGGGTCGTAGTCGTGGGCGATGCGGCAGGCGTCGCGCAAGGCCACACAAGCGGTGGTGAAGGCGGCCTCCAGGGCGGCGTGGTCGTCGGCGCGGGTGCACCTGGCGACGTCATCGGCCGGGAAGGTGCGCTCGATGCCGCCGGGAAAGCGCAGCGTGTAGCGGCGTGCGTAGGTGGTGTGCGGAGTGGAGTAAGTGACGTCAGTGACAGTGCCGAGGCGGTGTTCGGTGGCGTCGGCGGGGGTGATGACGCGGGCGGTGTCGCCGTATTCCATGGAGCGGTACATCGGTGCTCCGTTCAGAGGCCGGGGTGGGAGGGGTTGGTGGTGTGGTCGGTCTCGCCGTAGCCGTTGATCTCGAGAGCGATGAGCCGGTCGTCGGTCTCGGTGGTGTCGGCGTGCAGGTAGAGGTCGACGGCGCGGCGTTTGACGCCGATGGAGACGCCGTGCACGTCGAGGACGACGTAGGCGGTGCGGTCGCCGGGCTCGCCGGGGTAGACCCGCAGGTTGAGCCGGGTCAGCACCTCGACGCAGACAGGGTCGACCGTGCCGAGCTTGGCGAGCGCGTCCGCGAGCTGCTGACCGTCGAGGGTGCGCTGGCTGTCGCCGATGCCGTCGGTGTTTTCGGAGGGGTCGATGAAGGTCGTCATGCCGGCTTCCCGTTCTCGCCGCCCGCCTCGGGCTCCGCGGTGGAGTCGAGGGTGGGTGGGAAGGTGGCGATGGTCTCGCCCAGGACGCCGCCGCCGAGTTGGTCGGTCAGGGCCGCGAGGCCGATGAGGGCGGTGCCGAGGGCGACGGCTTGCGTCGGGGTACAGCGCACGCGGACGAGGGAGCCGTGGCCGGTGCGGGCGCGGACCTCGACGTGGCGCCGCCGCCAGAGCGCGGCGGGCTGCTCGGTGTCCGGCTCGGCGATGACGGTTCCGCGCAGGGCCTCGCGCAGCGAGGCGCGGAGGAACTCACCTCGGCGCATGGCAACCGCCTCCCAGCGTGTTGCCGTGTTCGTGAGGACGGTGCGCTCGTCGCCGGTGGCGCTGGCCGCGAGTGCGCGGGCGCGTTCGGCTTTGCCGGTCGCCTCAGCGAATTCGACGGCGACGTTGAACAGGTGTTCGGGTCTCATGGGTGCTCCGCGATGATGTCGAGGGGATGCCGCCGGGGCGTGCCGCGCGGCCCGGGGTGTGACCGTGGCCGCGCGGCACGTCACGGGCGGTCAGGGATGGGCAGGCGGTGGCCCGGCGGCACCGTCCGAGGTGGCCGGTGCACCGGCGGTCCCGTCCGCGTTAAAGGGCGGTGCGGCCTTGACGTGGGGTAGGCCGGGGTCGAGTTTCTGGCCGCTGCGGTCGAGGCTGAGCGCCCCGTACGCGGTCAGGTGCGCGCCGACGGCGAGGGCCTGCACGCCGGTGAGCAGCACGACGAGTCGGCGGCCCTCCGTGCTGTAGGTGTGCAGCTCGACGTGGCCGTTGGTCAGCGGCCGGACCGGCAGGAACCGCTCGACCGTCGCCCCGCCGGGTGCGGTCGCCCAGATTGCCGAGCAGAGTGCGTTCCACTGCTCGTTGACGAGGGCTTCCCACTGCTCGGCGCGGGCGATCAGGTGGGCGTGTTCGGCCTCGCTGGTCGAGCGTTCTGCCATCGCGCGGGCGACCTCAGCTGCCGCGAAGTGGGCGGACACCCGGTTGGCCAGCCCGATCATCGAGGTGGCCGTCGGCTCCGAAGCATGCAGGGGCGTAGCGGCGGGCTCCGGCGCTGGCAGGGCCGTAGGAGCAGGCGCGGTAGGGACAGCTGCGGTACCGGTGGCAGGGTGCTCGCCGGTACCGGGGCCGGGCGTGGTGACCCGGCCCCCGTGCCGGGCCACGTCAGACCGCCAGCAGCTCGAACGCGCGGACCTTGAGGTCCGCACCGGCACCGGTCAGCGCCCGCGTCGCGCGGGCGAGGTCAGTCTTGGCAGGCGCGAAGTGATCCACGTACTCGGTGATGGCCTGGAAGCCGGCCCACCGGGTGCCCTTGATCGCCTTCTGCGTGTCCGCGTCGCGGATGAGGTAGCGCAGCGTGGCCGTGCGCTGCTTCGCGTTGTTCTTCGCCACGTCGGAGGCGTCGGGCGCGACAGGCCAAACCTGCGCGACGATCTTCTCGAACTCACCCATGGTCAACGACTCGTTGATCATCTTTTCGGCTTCGGTCTCGAAGTCGCCGAACGCCTTCCACATCAGGCCGAGGGCCTGCCGAGCCTCGGCGATCTTGCTGGTGACATTCGAGGTGTGCCGGAACGTGTACGAGCTGACCGACCGGGCGAAGGCCAGGTTCTGCGTGTTCTTACAGACGATCCGCACGGGGGTCGCATCGAGGCGCAGGGCGGCGGTGCCGTCGTGGGAGGTGGTGGCCGCAAGGTACAGGTCCAGGTCGTCCACCCCGGCGATCTGCATCGCGGTGGGCAGCTTCATGGTGACGAAGACCGAGCGTCCCTTGCGCATCGAGCCGGCGGTCTCGAAGTGCGCGCCGGAGGCGTCGACCAGGAGGTTGAGGGTCTCCGCGACCTGCTCGTTCTGGACCACGCTGTAGTCCTCACCGACCACGCCGAGATACTCCGTCTCACCGGTCGCGGGGTTGGTGCGGACGGTCATGTACTTGTCGGTGCAGTCGACCTTCGTCACGCCCCGCTCGGTGACCTCGATGCCCTGAAGGGCGATCTTGCGGACCTCCCACCCGCCGAGCCACGCCTTGCTCATGACCTCCTCGGCGGTCATGCACTCGTCGGCCACAGTGCCGAGCTGATGCCAGGCGGTGACCCGCGCGGAGGCGAACGCCGTCTGGCCGTTCGCGAGAGTTTCGAGTTCGTGTGCCACGGTGGCACCCCTTCCGGTTCGTGTGGTTTCGGGCGGGCGGTGCGGCCGGGGGTCGCAATCCCCCGGGCCGCGCCGTCAGAAGCAATGGTTCCTACCCTCCACGGGTCGATCAAGGCGATCGGGTGGAGTCGATGAAGGTTTCTGCGGCGAATCTGACGCCCGCCGCCGGGCGCGGCCTACCGGGTGTTGGCGACCGGGCGTAGCCGGCCGTCCGGGCCATACACGTACGCGTAAACGGTTTTGAACGGGGCCGGTAGGTACACGGTGAACCCCTGTTCGGGGATAAACCGGGTCCGGTAGGAGCGTGTGACACCGATCAGGTACCGGTCGGGTTTGTCCCCGTGCGATCCGGGCGGAATGATGCCGGCCCCGGGCCGGTCCGCGGGGGCGCGGCGGTGCCGCCCGAGCGCGATGTGCGGGCACAGCGACAAGGCGGCGCTCATGCACTCGGGGTGCCCCGGCGGGTCCGCGTAGCGCATCAACTCAACGGCCCGAGGCCCACCGAGGAACGCCACCCAGTACCCCATCGGCTCACCGCACAGCGAGCACCGGCGCTCGATGGCGAGGCGGGTCGAGGTGGTGGTGTTGATCGTGGTGAAGTCCACGTGCGACCCGCCGCCGGTCGGGTCGGGGTGAATGTTGACCGGTGGGATAGGCAGACCGCGCCGTGCGTCGCGGGGACGCGCGACCAGCGCGCGCGGCAACCCTGGCACCTCGCCGGACGGGTACCTCATGATCGGCCGTCCACCGGTCCGGGGCGACTGTCGCGGATGACGAGTCCCGGGTTGACCGCGCGCACGAGACGGGCCACCTCGTCCCAACCGGCCGCATTGAACACATGCACGTCGGCCGGCACCTGCGCAACCCGCAACATCGTCAGGACGTCACCGGCGCTGTCCGCGTCGTCGAACACGATCAGGAGGTCCACGCCGAGGATCGCGTAGACCCGGCCGTGCTCGGGCGGCCACGACAGCGATGCGGCGCATTGGTGCCCGGCGAGCCACTGGCCGATGAGGCTGGCCGGGTCGCCGTCCGGGGTATCGGTGTCGTAGCCCTCGCCGTCGAGCCACGCGAGGTGATCGGTGACGGTCCAATCGGGGTGAGCGAACCACGTCTGCCGGACGGCTTGCCATAGGGTCAGCCGGGCCGGTGCGCCCACCGGGTCGGCCGGTTGCGACCCGTTCGGACCGGGCACCGGGCACAGTGGCGTGCCGTCGGTGTGTGACGCGCCGGGACGTGCGGCGAACCCGTTCAGGGGCCAGTCACGCGGCGGCACCAGCCGGGCCGGTTGCTCGCATTCCGGGCAGCGCAGCGACCCCGGGCCGGTTGTCTGCCCGTGGTCGGGGTGAACGTGCGGGGTGGTCATCGGTCGTCGTCCCTTCCGTTATTGGGGGCGTGCGGATGCCGGGGCCGGGCATGGTGCCCCGGCCCCGGCGGGGTGATCGGTCAGTCCGCGACCGGGGCGGCGGCGGCCTCGTCGGTGCGGGCCTCGTCACCGGCGGTGGTGTCCTTGGGCGGAGTCATGAACGCGCGGACCTCGGCGGTCGGGGCGGGGGCGTCGTCGGCGAGGGCGTAGGTTTCCGGGGCCTCACGCGTCAGCACCAGCACCCCGGCCGTGGCCATCTTCCGCATGCCGTTGCCGACCGCGCCGGGGCTACGTCCGCCGATCTCACGGGCGACGGTGCCGGGGGTCACGTCGTGACCGGGGCCGAGGTCGCGCATGAACGCCTCGACCCGGTTGCGCAACTCGTTCTTGCCCAACTTCGCCGACCCGTCGCTGTTGATCTCACCAGTGGTGCGGCCGGTTCCGGCGGCACGTCGGACCGAGGGGCGGCGGATCTTGCGGGTGTGCCCGCACGTCGGGCACGTGGTGTGCGTCGGCGCGTTGGCCGGGTCCACGGTGGCGAGGTCACCGTCGCCGATCACCCACAGTTCGTCACCGTCCTCGGTGACCGGCAGGCGACGGGCGGCACCGGCAACCTCCATCGCGGCGAGGATCGTGTCCCCCATCGCCACCGACAGGCCGCTCTCCCCGATCGCCGCGTCGGCCGTGACGCCGTCCGGGTGCCCACCCAACACACCCGCCATGATCAACACTTTGAGGTCGGGCTGACGCAGGCCGACCGGTGCCCCGGACCCGGGCGCGCCCGACACTGGGGCCTCGGGCAGCGTCGCCTCGTCGGCCGTGTCCGCCGTCGTGTCCGTGCCGGCCTCGTCGGTGGCCGCGTCGGTCGCCGGGGCGTCCTCGGCCGCCGGCTCGTCGGCGGTGGCCGGGCCGTCGTTGTCGGCGGTGGGCTCGTCGGCCGCGTCCGGCGTCGCGTCGGTGGCCGGTGTGTCCTCGGCCGTCGGGTCGGTGGTGGCGGTCGGGTCGGTGGTGGTCTGCCAGGTGTCGGCGCTCTTGCGGTTGCCCTTGGCCGGGTCGGGGGTGCGGGTGGCGGTCCCGGCGGCCTCCATGGCGGTGAGCGCCTCGGTGACGACCGGTAGCGGCAGGTTGGCCTGTCCGGCCAACTTGCGGGCGGTGACGCCGGGGTAATCGCGCAGCGCCTCGGCGACGACGGACCGGGCCTCGTCGGTGCCGGGGGTGAGAACGATGTTTGCGGTCATGGCAATACACCTCCACAGAAGGGGTCGACAAATGGCGATTCCGCGTGCGCGCAATGCGCATTGTTTGCGGTTCCGCCGGGGCGGTTTTTATTGCCCACGTCCATGGACCCTCTGCACCGGATTATTGTCAACCCCGTTACGCAAGACTCTTTATGGGGACCACGCCGCGCCGCTTCCGTTCTCGATTCAGGAACCGCTACCGCCACCCGAAACGCCATTTAACGGCCCCGTGTCCGACGCTGCGACGCGTTCGGCGCGGCTCCCTAGTGCCGTCTAGGGTGCGCGGTGCGGGGGCCGCTCACACCGTCTTACGGGGTCGCGGTTTTCGGGTCGAAACGACTACGCCGCGCGCCCGGCGGATCGGACGCGCGGCGCTCACCGCGACCGGCGCGGGCCTTCTCGGATCGTGCGGAAAATCACTTCATGAATTTACAGGTCCACGCCTTTTTGGCGCATGAAAGGAACCGGGTCAACAGCGTTGTACTCGGTGGCGGTATTACCTTCGTGGATCTCGTAGTGCAAATGCGGGCCGGACGAGTTTCCGGAACTCCCGACGTGGCCGATTGGCTGCCCGGCGATCACCGTCTGCCCTACTCGGATAATCGGTTGTCGCACCATGTGGCAGTATCGCGAAACGATGTCGCTGGAGTGTCGGATGTCGGCGTACCAGCCGCACCCGCCGAGCCCGGGGTAGCCGTCACGGTCGCACGGCATCGGGCCGCCGGTAGGTTCCCACGAGTCACCCCCGACGTTGCACCGCACGCGTACCACCACGCCGCCGGACGCGGCACGGATGACGGTGCCTTTCGTGGCCATGATGTCGACCCCGTCGTGGCCGGGCCGGTCGGCGGTGCGGTAGCCGGAACCGGCCGTGCCCGCTACCGGACGGGTCCACCCGGAGGCGCTGATCGGCGCGCCGTCGCAGACCGGCAGCGTTCCGCCGGTGTACGCCGTGACTATCTCGGTTGCTCGTGTCTCGTGTTTGGCGTAGGCGTCCGGGTACGCGGACCGTTGCACCTTCTGTGCGGCCTCGGTAAGCGGTAGCCGTTCCCACCCGGGGACGGTGAGGAGACGCTCGTAGAACGTCCCGGCGGCGTATTCGGGGTTCATGATCTCTGCCGGGGTGCCCCATCCTTGCGACGGTCGCTGTTGGAACAGCCCCAACGAGTCATGGTCGTTGTTCGGGCCGAGGTCACCGTGGTTGATCAACGAGGATTCTTGGAGGCCGGTGGCCACCGCGACTACCCACCCGCGCACCGGTACCCGCAACCGCTCACCCACGGTCACGATCACCGAGGCGTTACGGGCCTGCTCAGCCGATAGTCCCGCCGGGGTGGCACCCGGCGCGGTGACTGCGCCGACGCAGCTACCCCCGCCACCGCCACCGCCGAACACCGAGGAGACGACTCCGGCGGTAGCGGCCGTGAGCAACAGCAGCAACCCGGCGACCCCGGCCGCGACCCAGACCGCTACTCGTCCCACGGCGCGCCACCGTCCCCGCCCGGGGCGGGCAGCTCGGCCAGGCTCACCCGGTCGGGGTGCCCGACGGTGCGCCAGACCGGCCCCGCCGGACCGCCGGAGGCGGCGGCGTGGTCGGTGGCGGCGGTGGCCACGGTCACCCCGTCCGGCACCCCGGCCCGCCGGAGGTGGGTGTGCAGGTTGGCCTCACGGGCGGCGGTGGGTAGCCAGAACAGCACCGGGTACGCGCGCCGGGGCGGTAGTGCGGCGTAGCCGGTCAGCTTGCCCACCACCCGGCCCAGCGTTTCGGTGCCGAGGTCAGCCTCGACCCAGAACGGTACCGCCGGGCCGTTGTCGGCCCACACACCGTGTCCGTCCGGGCGGACCAGGTTGCCGCACGCCTCACGGCAGCGTGCCTCGTTCCACCACCGCACCAGCCGTGCGCCGGGGTGCGCGCGGGCATGAGCCGTGAGCGCGACGAAGAACCCGTTCACGGTCACCAGGTGCGCCAGCATCGGGGACATGGCGAGTCGGGCGGTGGCGTCACGTACAACGGCCGGACGGGGCAACGCGTCGCCTCGTCCGGCCGAGATGAGGGCCGCGCCGACCGGGCCGAGGGTCCACCGCCAGGATTGCGAGCCGGGCCGTTGGTAGTGGCGGAACCGGTCGAGGATGTCTCGATCATGCAGGGTGTTGAGGCGGTTGCGGGCACGGCCGACCGAGCCGAAGGCGAGGTCGACGAGCTGGTCAGTGGTGAAGGTTCGGTGCTGGTCGAGCAGGTCCAGGAGGTGCCGGTCTCGGGGGGTGAGTCGGCCGAGTTCGGCGGCCACGACGGACGCCGTCAGGCGAGGACTGCCGGTGGCAGATGCGCGGGTAGGAGGGATATCTCTTATCAGTCGGTTCCGGTCCACGGGTCCTCCTCACCGCCGTCCACGTGCGCGTACGACGTGTTCAAAGGGGCGTGTTCACCCGGCTGTTCGTGGTCGTTGCGTTCCTCGTTGGATTGCTCGTTAGAGGTCTCTTTAGACCACTCGCCCTGAACAGCGAAGGTGTTGCGACCCACCAGTTCCACCACCGCACCCTCGACGGATGTCGACCGCTCGGCCGATGCCGCAGCGGTAGCGGTCTCGCCGAGCAACCGACGACGGTCCTCGGCGGCGAGGCCGGTGTGATCGCGGGCCGCACGGCGCAGCTCGCCGGCACGCCCTTTGACGGCCGGCGGTGGAGGCTCGGTGTCGGCGGTGACCGGTGGTACGACCCGTCCGCTCGCGACGGGCCGCAGGACGACTTCGTAACCGCCGAGTCGGATCAGGTCTCCGTCATCGAGGTACGGGCGCAGGTGCCGGGCCTGGTCGATGGCGTCGCGGGGGGCGAGGGCGAAGTAGACCTTGTTGCGGGCGTTGGCGTCGATCGCCTCGACCATGTCCCCGGACAGTTGGCCGAGGTACTGATGGGCGAGGACGAACGAGGTGTGCAGGCCGCGGGCTTCGGCGAGGGCGTCATCGATGCCGATGGGCAGGTGCAGGAAGTTGTGGCACTCGTCCAGCACGATCATCGCGTCCGGGCGATCGTCCTCAGGGATGCGGGCGCGGGCGGTGCTGGCCTGCCACAACCCGGTCAGGAGCAGCGAGCCGACCAGGCGGGTGCCGTCCTCGCCGATGACACCCTTGGGTAGCCGCGCGAGCATGATGCCACCGTCGAGGATGTCAGCGAAGGAGAACGTGGTGGCTGGCATCCCGAACAGGCTGTTCGCCATCGGATGCGCCAGCACGAGGCGCAGCCGGGACAGCAGCGGGGCCACCAGGCCGGAGCGCTGCGCGGCGGGCAGCTCGTTGAACCCTTCCCAGAACTCGCCGAGGGTGGTGCCCTCCCAGGCGTTCAACCTGCTGGTGACGGCGTTGACCCGGGCGGTCCTCCACGCGGAGTCCGACAGCAGCCGCGGCAGCTGGGCGAGGGTGGCGCCTTCGAGGTGGGCGAGGGTGAGCAGGCCGTGGTAGCAGATGTCGGCGGTGCGGTGGCCCCACCAGCGTGACCACACCTTCGCCATCACCGCTGTCAGGTTCGCGGCCACGTCGTGCGGACTGCCGCCGTGCACACTCGGATCGAGCAGGTTGATCGCCGGTGGCGCGGCCCGCTCGTCCGGGTCGATAAGCACCAGCCGGTCGCCGCACGCCCTCGGTAGCCGGGCCAGCAGGTCTCGGATCAGGTCGCCCTTGGCCGGGTCGAACGCGGCGACGCCGCGCCCGGCCTCAACGTCGTCCAGGATCATCCGCATCAGCAGGGTCGTCTTGCCCGTGCCGGTCGGTCCGAGCGCGTGGACGTGGTACCGACAATCGGTCAGGGAGATCCCGACCCGCATCGCGGGGCCAGCGTTGGCAACACCGATGACCTTGCCGCCCAGGCCGTGCCGCTGGTCGAGCGGCACCAGGTTCAGCCTGCGGCCCTCCGGGCGGGAGTTGGACGCAGCAGCCTTGGTGTGGATCTTGTTCAAGGTGCGCTCCAGACGGTCGGTGAGTCGTCGGCCTTGGGTGCACCGGGCTGTGCCTGCGCCCTCGTGCGCTGGTGCGTCTCCCGACCGGGGGTCCGGAAGATGTCGCGGGTGGCGGGCCGACGCCGTGACGCGGCACCGGGTAGGCCGTAGGCGGCGGGTTCGGCGGGCAATCCGGCGAAGGCGGCGGCTTCCGCGATGGAGACGAGGCTCATCCGTGCCTCGGGCACCCACCGGTGGGCCGACGCGACCGCACCCTGCCGGAGCTGGCGGCGGGTGAAGTGGGCCGACAGCAGCCCGAACCCGGAGCTGACATCAGCCACAGCGGCGACGGCGGCGGCCTTGGTCGGGCCGGCGGCGACGGTATGCACGGCGACGAGCAGGTGCGGTGCGTCGGCGTACTTCGCCCGCGCCTGCCGGGCCAGCTCGGCGGTGTACGGGTCAGTCGCACGGGTGTGCCGCTTCGGGCTCGACGGGCCGGGGGTGACGAGGTTCAAGACGCCGAGAATCAGCGCTAGTAGCCCGTCGGCGAGCAGCACGGCGGCGCGGGCGGTCCCTCGGGGGCGGCGGGCGCGGTGTGGGTTGGTCATCGCGCGGCGCAGCGTTCGCAGTCGGTGGGCGGGTGCGCGGCCGAGGTGGACTTGCAGGATTGCGCCGCCGGTGCGCCCGGCTGAGGCGAGTCCGCCGTAGACCGCCCGGAGCCGGTCCTCTTCGGGAGTGCTCGCGTCCATGCCTCCTCGGCGGTGGGTAGGCGTAGTGTCGTCGACCAGGGGCAGCCATTCTGGCTGCGTCGGCCAGACCGCGAGGGCGGCGACGTTCCCGGTGGTGGGCACGGTCGGCGGGCGGGTCTGTTCGGCGCGGACGCCGGGCCAGCCGCGTTGCAGCAGCCGCACCACGGCGGTCGGGTTGACCCCTGGTGGCAGCCACAGCCCGCAGCGCATACCGTCCGGGTCGGCGGCGACCTCCCAGACCAGCCGGGTCGGGCGTAGCGCCCACCGGCGCGGCGCGGGCAACGCTGTGGCGAGCAGTCGCCACAGGCCGATCGTCGCGGCCGGCGTGGCGGTCACGGGCGGGGTGATCTGCAGCCATCGCGCTGCGGCGGCGTGCCGTCGCCAGATGCGCCGCCGCCACCGCATGCACCCGACCCGCACGGCGACGAGCGCCGCCAGGGCGGCGAGGAGTAACGGCCACCGGTCGCGGACGAGCGGCCACACCGCGTTGGTGGCGTCGTCGCCCCAGGAACCACACAGCAGCTCGCCCACCACCGAGTGGGGCACACCGCCTTGGCCGGGCACGCACCCGCCGGGGGTCGCAGGAGCTGGCGGCGGGGATGGGGACAGCGTGACAACCATCGGGAACTCCGATCGGTGGTGAGAGGGACGCCAGGGCGGGTCAGCGGCGGCCGACGACCGGGCCGGTGACGATCAACTCGTGCTCGGTCGCGGATGCGTGACTGTGGAAAGCCACCCGCGCCGACCCGGCCGCGAGGAGCGCGTCTCCGCGCTGGCAGGACAGCAGGAACGCCCGCTCGCCGTCAGTAAGCCCGAACGCCTCGGCCACGGCGTCGATCGCCTGCGGCGCCTGCCGCAGCAACACCTGCGTAGCCGCGTTGGAGACGACCGCGCGTCCAGTCTTGGTGGCGAGCACGTCAGCGGCGTCCTGGGTCACCACGGTCAGGCCCACGCCGTATTTGCGGGCGGACTTGGCCAGGGTCTCCAGGAACACGCCGCCGCGTCCGCCGGAGAGCAGTTTCCACGCCTCGTCCACCAGCACCATCCGCAGCGCATCAGGCTGCTGGCCGGAGGCGGCCGCGCCGCGTACGGTGCGCCAGATCGTGTCCAGGGTGAGAAGCGTCCCGACCGGGTGAAGTTGCTCAGGCAGGTCCTTGATGGCGAAGACCACGAGGTGCCCCTGCGCGGCGGTGGTGGTCGGCCCGTCGAACAGGCCCTTCATGCTGCCGTCCACGTAAGGGTGCAGGCGGGCGGCGACTCGGCGGCCGGCGTCGTCGGTGTCCTCCAAGACGGCCATCACGTCGGCCAGCAACGGCGCCGGTCGCCTCCAGGTGCGCGGGTCGGTGGTGATGCCCTTGGCCCGGTACGCCGCGAGCACCGCCACATCGAGGGAGCGGGCCTCGTCGCCGGGCATGGGCGCGCTGACGGCGGTGTCACCGCTGCCCATCACGGTCACGAGCGTGTGCAGGAACCGTGCCCGGTCGTTGAGCGCATCGTCACCGGGCGGCAGGTCGAGAGGGTTGATCTTCACCCCCGGCGCGCCGAGGCGGATGACCGTGCCGCCGACCGCGTCGGCCAGGCGGACGTACTCGTCTTCAGGGTCGATGACGAACGCCTCCACCCCGAGGCACAGGTTGCGCAGCAGGTCTAGTTTGGCCAGGTAGGACTTGCCTTCCCCGGATCGGGCGAGGATGACGGCGTTGTAGTTGGACTGCGCCCACCGGTCCCAGACGACGACTCCGGCCGAGTGCAGGTTCAACCCGAACAGCACCCCCATGCCGCTGCCCCCAGCGCTGTCCGGCAGGTCGGGGCTGGTGAACGGAAAGCTCGCGGCGAGTGCGTCGGTGTCGAAGACCCGCTTCATCCCCAACGCGTCGAACGCGAGGGGGAGGCCGCTGATCCAGCCCTGCAACTGCCGCCACGTCACGGGCACGGTGGTGAGCAGTAGCGAGGAGGCGAGGGACCGCACCTCGGCCACCCGCTGCGTGAGGTCGTCTGGGCTGGTGCCGTGGACGGTGAGGTATAGGCCGAGGCGGAACAGTCGGGCCTCACCTCGGGCGACGCGCGTGGCCAGCTCGGCGGCGTCGGCCGCGGCGGCGTCGAGGTCGGGATCGTCGAGGCGGCCCTTGGCCGCGTCGTGGCGTCGGGAGGACTCGAACCGGCCGCGCTGCTTGCGCAGCCGCTCGGAGGCCACCGCCGGCGGGACCGGCTCGATGTGGAAGGCGGCGTCGACCAGGCCTGGGTAGGACAGTATCGGCTCGGCCCACCCCGGGCCGACCTCGCTCGGGTAGCCGACGACGGCCAGGGTGGCGCTGTAGCCGTCCCCGACCCGCACATGTCGGCCGTCGACCTCGACGGCGTCCGGGGAACCGGGCAGGATCGTGGCCGACTCGGGCAGGGCGGGCCGCCGCTTCGGCAGCAGTGCGGACAGCAGGCTCACCGCTGTTCACCTCCGTCAGATGGGGGGTAGGGCGTGAGGGCCGGGGCGGTGGGGTCGAGGCTGGCCGCGAGCCGCATCGTGGCGTCCGGCCCATCAAGGACCCGGGCGGGAACCTCGCAGCCGGCGAGGGCACGAACCGCCTCGGCCGCGTGGTGTGCGGCGTGGTGCGCGCCGCGTCGGCTGCGCACGGCGACGGTGACCTGCCGGTGCAGCAGCTCGCGCTGCTCGGCCAGGTCATCGAGGAACGCCACGTGCGCGTGGGCTGCCTCTTCCAGCGCGGGGTGCGGCAGCTCGGGGGCGGCGGCGAGGAACCGGTCGGCGAGGTAGGTCAGGTCGACCCGCTGCGCCCGCACCACGATCTGCGCCGGGCCGTCGAGGCTGTGCAGCCACCGCGCGAACCCGGCCACCAGGCCGTTTTGCTCCCCCGGAGTCCGCAGCCCGAACGCCACCGTCGAGGCAGCGACCAGGCCCGTCGTGCCGTCCGAACCGAGATCGATCAGCCCGTCACCGGTGATGCCCTTCGCGGGCAGCCGCAGCGGCGCGGGCAGCGGCAGCCGGTCACCCGGCCCGGCGGTGGTCTGCACCCACGCCGGAGCCGGGACGACCGGTCCATCGGCCGGCACGAGCCGGCGCGGACTGCGGCGGTGCCGCAGCGCCGCAAGGACCCAAGCGTCGAGACCCATGCCGTCACGGCGGCCGACCGCGAGCAGGAACGCCCCAGCGGCGACAGGTATCGCACCCGCGAGGAACACCAGCGGATGCACAAGCGTCGCCACCGCCGTCCACACCGCGTATAGCAGCAGGCCCGTGACGGCCAGGATCACCAGCTGCCGTCCCGACATGCCGAACGCGATCCTGTCCGGCCGCTCGATGTCCGCGGGAACCCGAGCCCGCATCGGAGCCTCATCGTCGCGGCGGCTCACTGCTCATCACCTCGCTTCCGCGCCGGGCGCCGCGCCGGGGCGGACGATCGAGCCGGCGGTGGGGACGGCGGGGACGGGGACGGCCCGGTATGGACGGCGGTCGGACCCGCCGGGGTCGCACCAGCCGCCGGGGACGGTTTCGCCGCCGGAGACGGGGACGGGCGCGGCGGCGGGGGCGGGGCCGCTGACCGTCGACCGTCCGTGGACGGCGGGACGGACGAGGCAGGTGGACGAGGCCGGGGGGCGCTGGCGGCCGGTGCTCGCCGGGCGGCGGACGGGGTGCTCGGGTTGGCGGCGGGGTGCCCGCTCGGGGTGGCGCGCCGCGCCGTCGTAGGCCGTGTCCCGGGGGTCGAGGCTCGTCGTGACCCGCCGGCTCCCGGTGCGGCCGGAGCTGCCGAGAACACCGGCGTGACCGGGGCAGGTGGCCGGCGCGGCGCGCTCTGTGGCGCTGGTGCGGCGGAGAACGTCACCGCCGGTGCCGCGCCGCGAGGTGTCGCTCTCGGTGTCGTGGCCGTGGCATCGCTGAAGGCGACTCGGGCGGGCGGTGCGGCCAGGGCCGGTGGACTCAGCTGAGACGCGGACGGGTGAGAGAACTGCGCGGCCAGGACACCGCCGGACGGCGCTGGCGGTGGAGTGGACGGGGCCGCCGGGTGGCTGAAGGTGGGGGCGGCGTTCGTCCCGGACGGCGCGGACAGCGGCGTATGGGTGACCGGGGCGTGGCTGAACGCCACCGGTCCCGGCGGGGACGGCGGGACGGGAGTCGGCCCGCGACGAGGCGGACGAGGCGGACGGGGGCCGCCCGGCGATGGACGCGGACCGGGCGGACGAGGTGCCGTCCGTCCGGCGGTCCGGGCCGCGCTCGCGCCGCCCAGGATGCCGGCCGCCGCGCCGAGCGTCTTGATGGTCAGGTAGGCGTGCATGAGCTGGCCGAGCAGTCCCCTGCCGTTGCGCTGTCCGAGCGGGCCGAGGACGAACTGCCGCATCCAGCCCGGCAGTTTGATCAGCAGCCAGAGCATCGTCAGGCAGATCAGGACGCCGAGGAGCCCGTCTGCGGTCGAGGGCACGCCCAGCACGGTCGGCCCGGCGGGGGTCAGGAAGACCTTCACCGTGGCCATGACGATGATCGCCTGACCGATCTGCAAGCCGAGGCAGGCGGCGAAGGCACGCCACCAGGTGTGGGCGATGCCTTCGGTGAGCGGGCTGGCATGGCAGATCAATACCGCTGGGGCCACGCCGACGAGGATGACCAGCGCGGCCAGCCGCAGGATGAAGGTGAACTCCACAAGCAGGCACATCACGACCACGGCGACGGCCAGAAGCACCATCAGGAAGCCCTTGCCCTGCAGGGCGTTGTCCGCGATCTGCCCAATGGCGGCGGCTGCGGCCGGGCCGTCCACCGTGTTCCCGGCGATGGCCACGGTGAGCGCGTTGGTGAGCACGATGGCCTGCTGACCGATGAGCAGGCTGCCGTTGGCCAGCACCGCGCCCAGCGCGATGCGGGACAGCACCTGCTTGAGCCCGTGCTGGCTCTGCAGGGTCTCCCTGGTCGTGACCAGGAATCCGTTGGCGACGATGAACAGCACGAGGACGCCATTGGCCGTGATCAGGCTGGTCGTCCAGATCGCCTTGACGTGCTCGTTGTTGGTGAGGTCGGGGGTGGACAGCCACGATGCGCCGAGGGCTTCCATCACCGGCTGGAGAGCCTGCCCAGCGGCCCAGACGACCAGGTCGACCACGGCCTTGCGGATCTGGCCCCCGATGTCGTACCAGGCCGGATCATCGCTGACAGAAGGCTGGCCGGGAGTCGGGGACGGGCCGGGCGTGGGTGCCGGCGTGGCCGGCGCGGAGGGAGACGGGTCCACTCCCGGCGGACGGACGCCAGGGTCAGGCACGCCGGGCGTCGGCGGCGTGCCGGGCGCGGTAGCGGGCGGGCCGGGGGCCGGGCTCGGCTCGGCCTGCGCCGGCCCGGCCCAGCTCAGGGCAAGGCCGGCGAGGATCACCACGCCGAGCAGCAGCAACGACGCCGCCCGGAATGGGCGGCGGGGTCGGCTCGCGAGGGCAGTCATCAGGCCACCCACGCGCCGACGATGGTCACGAACAGCGGCGCGAGCAGCGCGAGGGCATACCCGATCGCGGCGGACCGCAGCGCGAGCTTTGCCTTCTCCACCTCGCCGGGGTCGCCATTGGCAGCCATGTAGCGCAGCCCGCCGACGGTCAGGAAGAGCGTGGCGACGGCGACGAGGATGCCGATCAGCCAGGTACGGATGTTGTTGGCGACCTGTTGGATCGACTCGGCGGCCAGCACCACCGGGGCGGGCTCGGCCGCGTACGCCAGGTGTGGCACGGCGACGAGGGCTGCGGTCACCGCGGCGGTGTCGAGTAGGACCAGCGCGGCGCGGACAGTTCGAGGGCGGTAGCGACGCAGGCGGCGGACGAATCGCCGTCCGCGCCCGCCGGCCCCGAGACGGCGGCGGGCCGCCGCCTCGGGGAGCGGGAAGGGGACGTGGTTCATGGGTTGGGCACCTCCGGTGCGCACGCCTGGGCAGCCCGCAGCGGGGCGTGGGTGCGCGAGTGAGCGACGAAGGCGGGACCGGGCGGTGCGCTCGTGGGTGACCTGTGGTGCCGACCGGCGCGGCCGTCCTCCTCACCAGCAATGGCGGCGGGCCGGGGACCGTGCGGGGTGTCAGCGCCGTCAGCGGGTCCGGTCGGAACAAGGTCACCTGCGCGGAAGAGTCCCGCACTAGGGGATTACAAATCCGAGCCTCGGATTGGAAACCCGCAGCTCAGGACAGCTGCTTACGGGCGCTTCCGACTGGTGGGCGCGTCGAGGACCACCGTGGCGGTGGCCTCGTTGATCACGTCGGCGTACGGATCGGACAGCTCGCCGGACTCGATCGCGGCCCTGAGCCGGGCGACGGCAGCCGTGCGGCGCTTGTAGAGGTTCCAGCGGGGCTGGCAGGTGCGCTCGGCGTAGGCGGTGAGGCTGACCTCTTCCAGGTAGGTCGCGCCGATCAGCTCCGCCTCCTGAACGGTGATGACCTCGGCGGTGACCGCGCGGGCGAGGACGAGGTCCGGGTGGCCGTACGGGGCCGGCGGCACCACCGCCCCCGGAGCGTGGTTCGTCGCCCCGGACGAGGCGGGCTCCAGGTCGCGCAGCTCGGCGCGGGCCTTGGAGAACGCGGCGGTCAGCAGATTCCCGACCACGCCCGGCTTGGCCACATCGACCGTGCCGAGCGCCCGAAGGAAGTGCTCGACGATGGCGGCCTGCACGTCGCCGGTGAACAGCTTGGCCAGCAGGTACGCCTTGAACCGCAAGCCCGGTAGCGCGACGCCGACCGCACCGACACGCCACGCCGGGTCTCCGGTACGGGCACGCTGCACCAGCAGCCGCCACGCCGCGTCCCGGACGGCGTAGCCGCAGGACGGGTGCATGAGGATCGCCGACAGCTCGGGCAGGGCGATGCGGCGGCGGGGCAGGCCGTGGCCGAGGCTGCGGCCGTCCACCGACAGCGAGCTCGGCCCCTGCCCCATCAGCCGGAATCGGTACTCGATGTCGTTGAGCAGCGTCTCGCCGCGCCGGGAGACGGCTGGCTCGGTAGCGGGGATACGACGGTCCATGGTGGTGCTCCCTCGTGATGACCGTTGCCGTCCGGCGGGAGTGCCGGTCGGCGCTGTGCCACCACGCCACCAGGGCCTTTGAACAGATCATGAACACGCGCGATCTTGTTCAAGGTGTCTCGACACGTGTTCAACCCCGCCGCCGCCGATCCCCGTCAATGCGTTTCAACCTCAGCCGGCGCCCACCCCGAGTCGGGGTGCGCAACCCGTGGCCAGGCTGTTCAAGGCCATTCACGTCGGGCGCAGCCACGTCGAGACAGCAACCTTGAACATGCACCGCCCACGAGACAGCCACGGGGTTGGAGTAGGACGGCCACGAGCGGCGCTCGCCGGGCGCACTCACGCCCCATCGCGATCTTGTTCAAGGTCCCGAGGCGGTCGGCCGTCGTGTTCAAGCAGATGACGATCTTGTTCAAGCCAGCGAGGATCTTGTTCAACCGGTCACCGATCTCGTCGGCACTCCACGCGGCTCGCGTCATGTCGACAGCCGGTGTCTCGACGGCTCTGACCTGTGTGTTCAACGCGTCGAGGATCTTGTTCAACCGGGCGGCGTCGAGCGAAGCGTCTGGCTTCACAACGAGCGTGGTTTCCAATCCGAGGCCCGGATTTGTAATCCCCTAGTGTCAGCGCTTGTCGGCGGACGTGGCCCACACGTCCATGCCGAAGCCCAGCTCCACCGCCCCCGATGAACGGCCTCAGCCGGCACCGGTCGGCCTGATCCTGCCCCGAACCCGAGTCCCGCGCACGCTCCGTCCGGGAGCGCCGGACTGGCACGGGTTGTCCCCAAACCACCTCGCCTACCTCATCCACCGCTACACCCACGTCGGCGACGTGGTGCTCGACCTAGAAGCGCATCCCGCCGCCATCGCAGCGACCACCTACCTGGACCGGGTACCGGCCCGACTGTTCAACGGTCGCCACGGCCTGCATGTGCGGCTTCTGCCGCCCGCCCCCGAACTCCGGACACGGCACGCCCTGCGACGTCCCGGCCCACGTGTCGACCTGATCCTGGCGACCCTGCCGCCGGGCGCACAGGGCCTCGCCCGAGACGGCATCGCCACAGAATTGAGCACCTGGCGGCCTTTGCTACGCCCCGGCGGGTTCCTGCTGGTCGGACTCACCGCCTCACAGCCTCAGCCGGGCGAGGTCAGCGACCGCGCCGCGGTCATCGCCGCCGCCCGCGTCGCCGGGTTCTTCTACCACCAGCACATCCCCGCCGTCCTCGTCCCGCTGCCCGAGCACGAGCCGCGCACCGCCCCGGAACACCCCGACGAGGCCGACGACGGCCGCCGTCTGCTCGCCGGCCGCCACCTTCCGACGTTCCGGGATCTGGTCGTGCTCGGGACCACCGCCACCGGTGAGGAGAACGCCCATGCCTGAGTCCCGTCCGCCGCTCCACATCGGAGACCCCCACGACTTCGAATCGCTGTACCCCAGCGCGTCCGACCTGGCAGCCTTGCTCGCCGAGGGTTACCTCGGCTCGGTCTGGCTCACCGGTCAAACCGCGTCGCGTGACCTGCGGCGGGGCCGGTACACCCCGGAGTCGTTGACGCACCCCGGCAAGATGCTGCCGACCATCCCCCGGTACGCCATCCGCACCTACACCAGCCCCGGTGATGTGGTCCTCGACCCCATGGCCGGCATCGGCACCACCGTCATCGAGGCCATGCGCCTAGGCCGTCACGGCGTCGGGATCGAGTACGAAGCGGAATGGGTCGCCAAGGCAGCCGCCAACGTCCGCCACACACTCCAGGCGGGGGCGTCGGGTCGGGGCGAGATCTATCACGGGGACTCGACCACGCTGCCGTCCCTGCTGCCGGCAAGCCTGCACGGACAGGTCTCCTTGGTCATCACCTCACCGCCGTACGGGCCGTCCACCCACGGCCATGTCCGCACGCCCGGCCCGAGACGAGGCAAGGTCCGCAAGATCAACCACAGGTACGGCGGCACGGACAACCTCGCCTACCGCAGTCACGACGAGCTGGCTGACGGGTTCACCACGATCCTCGCCGGATGCCGGACGATGCTGCGTCCCGGCGGACACGTCGTCGTCACCGCCCGCCCCTACCGCCGCCATGGCGAACTCATCGACATCCCCGGGATGGTCGTCGCCGCCGGCATCAACGCCGGCCTCGAACTCGTCGAGGAATGCATCGCCCTCATCTGCGGCGTCCGCGACAGCGTGATCATTCCCCGAGCCTCGTTCTTCCAGCAGAAGAACACCCGTGACGCCATCGCCACCGGCGACCCGCAATGGCTCGTCCAGCATGAAGACGTCGTGATCCTCCGCGCCCCGCGGTCACCCCGCCACGACTTCGCCCAAAGCCGATCAGCCAGCGCCCGTGCGCACGCTGATCGGCTTGATGCCTTCACCCCGTCCCGGATGGATCGACGTGCACACCCGGCGCGCCCGACGAACAGCAAACCCAACGGCAGCGCCACCGACACCCGGTCCCACGCGGGCCGGGACGCTGAAAGGACACCTGATCCGTGCCCGCCCAACTCACGGCCCATCCCCGGGGTCGTACGGCCCGATGCAACCACCGATCCCGGCAGGCCATACCCGCAGCCCGGATCACCCGTCACGGCGGGTCAGTGATGACCGCCCCGACTCCCGCCGAATGGCGGCCCGACCCCCTCCTGACCATCGATGACGTCGCCGCCTGGCTGGGCAAGCCGAAGAACACCCTCTACGCCTGGCACAGCCGAGGCAAGGGACCACGCGCCATCCGCGTCGGCAACACCCTGCGCTACCGGCGCAGCGAAGTCGAACGCTGGCTCGACGACAACACCGACGTGGAGCGCTGACCCCATGGCCCGACCTGAACTGCCCATCGGCACGTGGGGCAAGATCCGCACCCAAAAACTGGGGGCCAATCGGTTCCGCGCACGAGCGCGGTTCCGCGACTACGACGGCAAGACCCGCGACATCGAGGCCACCGGCAGCACCGGCCCGGCCGCCGAACGGGCGTTGAAGGTCAAGCTACGTGACCGCACCACCCCCAACGACGACGAGATCACCCGGGAGACCCGCGTCAGCACACTCGCCGACCTGTGGATCAAAGAAATCACCGCTGAGGAACGGATCTCACCACAGACCATCCAGCGATACGAAACCAGCACGCGCAACGCGATCCTGCCCGCCCTGGGCAACCTCCGAATCAGAGAAGCCAGCGTCGGACGCCTGGATCGGTTCCTACGCGACATCGCCACGGACCGTCCCTCGGCAGCCAAAGGCGCCAAAGTCGTCCTGAGCCAGATGTTCGCCCTGGCCGTACGCCACGGCGCGATCCCCACCAACCCCGTACGTGACACCGGCCGGCTCCGTAAACCTCGCCGTGCGGTCGTCGCCCTCACCGACGAGAATCTCCAGGCCGTCCGCACGGCGATCCGCGACTGGCAGCGACCAATCCCCGGCAAGCCTGGACCACGGCACAGCGGCGATCTGGCGGACGTCGTCGACCTGATGCTCGCAACCGGTGCCCGCATCGGCGAGATCCTTGCCCTGCGATGGGAGGACCTCGACCTCGCCGCCGAACGCCCCACCCTGACGATCTGCGGCACACTCGTCTTCGTCAAAGGCCAGGGCTTCTTCCGCCAACCCTGGACCAAGAGCGACGCCGGCTGGCGGATGGTCGTCCTACCCCGCTTCGCCGTCGGCATGATCATGGCCCGCAAGCTCGTCGCCGCCGACAACCCCCACGACGCGATCTTCGCCTCCCGACGCGGCACCTGGCTATCCCCCAACAACGTCCGCCGTCAGTGGCGTGAGGCCCGCGCCGACACCGACCTCGCCTGGGTCACCCCCCACACCTTCCGCAAGACCGTCGCCACCCTCATCAAGGAAGAGACCGACACGAAAAGCGCCGCAGCACAGCTTGGACACTCCAGCGAGGAAGTCACCGCCACGTACTACATCGCCAAACCCGCCCAAGCCCCCGACGTCTCAGACATCCTCGAGCGACTCGGCACCGACCGCGAACGACGTCCCACACCCGCATTGCCCAACGATGCCCAGGGATGACGAACCTGGTTACCGACCCCGGTAAATGAGGGGTTTTCGGGGGACGGTTCAAAACCCCATAGACAAACTTAAAGCCCTGACCAACGTTTCCGCTGGTCAGGGCTTTTTGTCTGTCGGGACGGCCGGATTCGAACCGACGACCCCTTGACCCCCAGTCAAGTGCGCTACCAAGCTGCGCCACGTCCCGCCCCCGCAGAGTTCCCCCTGCGACAGCCGGTACAGCTTAGCGCAGCACTCCTGCCCCGTCCGCACAGGCCCCACCCGCATTGTCGGAGCGGCGAACCACCCCACAACCCCTAAAGCGTCCTAGGAGGGTGGGCCAGGAGAGAGAGCCTGGCCCACCCCTTCACAAAGGTCAGCCGTGTGCCTTGCCCCGGCCGCCGGGGCCGAGCTTCTTGCGGGGGCGTACGGAGATCTCGATGGGGCTGCCCTCGTACCCGAACTCCTCGCGGAGCTTGCGCTCGACGAACCGCTGGTAGCCGGCGTCGAGCGGGCCCGTGGTGAAGAGGACGAACCGCGGCGGCGCGACCCCGGCCTGCGTGGCGAACAGGATGCGCGGCGCCCGTCCACCGCGCACCGGGTGCGGGGTGGCCTGTACGAGCGCGGTGAGCCACTGGTTGAGCTGCGCGGTCGGTACGCGGGTCTCCCAGCTCGCCAGGGCCTTGTTGAGGGCCGGGGCCAGCTTGTCGACGGCGCGGCCGGTCATGGCCGACAGGTTCAGCCGGATCGCCCAGGGGATGCGGCGCAACTCCCGGTCGATCTCCTTGTCCAGGTAGTACCGGCGGTCGGCGTCGACCAGGTCCCACTTGTTGAAGGCGATGACCAGCGCCCGGCCGGCCTCGGTCACCATGGTGAGGATCCGCTGGTCCTGCTCGCTGATCGGCTCGCTGGCGTCCAGCAGCACGACGGCCACCTCGGCGGCCTCGATCGCGCCGGCGGTACGCAGGCTGGCGTAGTACTCGGTGCCGCTGGCCTTGCCGACCCGCTTGCGCAGGCCGGCGGTGTCCACGAGCTGCCAGGTCTGGCCGCCGATCTCGACCAGGCTGTCCACCGGGTCCACTGTGGTGCCGGCGACCGAGTCGACGACCGCCCGGTCCTCGCCGGAGAACCGGTTGAGCAGGCTGGACTTGCCCACGTTCGGCCGGCCGACCAGCGCCACCCGGCGTGGCCCGCGCGGCCGGTTCTCGACGATCGCCGGGGCTTCCGGCAGCGCGGCGAGGATGGCGTCCAGCAGGTCACCGGAGCCGCGCCCGTGCAGCGCGGACACCGGGAACGGCTCGCCGAGGCCGAGCGACCACAGCGACACGGCCTCCATCTCGATGGAGGTGTTGTCAGCCTTGTTGGCCACCAGGATGACCGGCTTGGCGCTGCGGCGCAGCATCTTCACCGCGGCCTCGTCCACGTCGGTGGAGCCGACCATCGCGTCGACCACGAAGAGGACCACGTCGGCGGTGAGCACGGCCGTCTCGGCCTGCGCGGCGATGGCCGCGGCACGGTCCTTCGCGTCCGGTTCCCAACCGCCGGTGTCCACCACGGTGAACGACCGGCCGTTCCACTGCGCGTCGTACGGCACGCGGTCCCGGGTCACGCCGGGAATGTCCTCGACGACCGCCTGTCGGCGGCCGATGATCCGGTTGACGAGCGTCGACTTGCCCACGTTGGGACGGCCGACGACCGCGACCACCGGCTGCGGGCCGGTCGGCTCCTCGACGGCGAGGTCAGGCTCGCGCAGCTCGACCCAGCCACCACCCTCGCTCATGCCACTCCCCGCTCGGTGAGCAGGTCACGCAGCCGGGCCACGACCTCGTCGATGCCCAGCTCGGTGGTGTCCAGCACGACGGCGTCCGGCGCCTGGGCCAGCGGGTTGACCTTGCGGGTCGAGTCGAGCCGGTCGCGGCGGGCCAGGTCGGCGGCGGTGGCCGTCACGTCGGAGGCGTCCTCGGCGCTGCGCCGGGCCGCGCGGGCCGCCTCGGAGGCGGTCAGGAAGACCTTCAGGTCGGCGTCCGGCGCCACGACCGAGCCGATGTCCCGGCCCTCGACCACCATCCGACCCGCGTTGACGATCATCTGGCGCTGCCGGGCGACAAGCAGCTCACGGACGGCCGGCACGGCGGCGACGGCGGAGACCGCCTGGGTCACCTCGGGCCCGCGGATGTCCGCGTCCACGCCCACCCCGTCGACGGTCACGCCGTACCCCTGGGGGTCGGTGCCGATGCGCAGGTCCGCCTCGCCGGCGACCTTGGCCACCGACGCGGCGTCCGTGAGGTCCACGCCGGAGCGCAGCACGGCCCACGTGATCGCCCGGTACATCGCCCCGGTGTCGAGGTAGCGCGCACCGATGCCGGCGGCGAGCCGCCGCGACACGGTGGACTTACCCGAACCGGACGGCCCGTCCACAGCGACCACACATCGCTCGGCCCGTACGTTTTCCTCCACCGTGTCCTCCTCAGCCCGTACCTCGCGGATCGCCCGGTGCTCTGACGCCGCAAGCGGTTGTCCATCGTCATCCATCATGCCCGGGGCCCGTGGCGGACCCACACGCGACGCCGCCCGAGGCGACGCACGCCACCTCCGGCGGCCGCTTCCCGGCCGCTGCGGAGCCTACCGGCAGCCGTACCCGCAAGGCCGGGGGTCAGTCGCCCACCGCGCGGAACAGGGCGGCGACCTCCGCGTTGGTCAGCCGCCGCAGACGCCCGGTGCGCAGGTCGCCCAACCGGATCGGACCGATGGAGGTACGCACCAGACGGGTCACCGGGTGCCCGACCTCGTCCATCAACCGCCGGACGATGTGCTTGCGCCCTTCGTGCAGGCTCAGCTCCACCTGGGCGCTCTTGCCCAGGGTGCCGACCACCTTGAACGAGTCGACCTTGACCGGCCCGTCCTCCAGCTCGACGCCCGCCAGGAGCCGCTTGCTCAGGTTGCGCGGGATCGGCCCGACCACCTCGGCCAGGTAGGTCTTCAGCACCTCGTACGAGGGGTGCATGAGCTTGTGCGCCAGGGTGCCGTCGTTGGTGAGCAGCAGCAGGCCCTCGCTGTCCGCGTCAAGCCGCCCGACGTGGTAGACCCGCTGGTCCAGCCGCCTGCCGATGAAGTCGGCCAGCTCGGTGCGGCCCTTCTCGTCCGCCATGGTGGTGACCACCCCGCGCGGCTTGTTCATCGCCACGTAGACCAGGCGGACGTCGACCTGGAGGCGCTCGCCGTCGACGTGGATCACGGCCTGGGCCGGGTCGACCTTGTCGCCGAGCTTGGCCACCCGCCCGTCCACGGTGACCCGGCGCCGGAAGATCAGGTCCTCGCAGGCGCGCCGGGAACCCACGCCGGCGGCGGCGAGCACCTTCTGCAGGCGTTCCGCGCCCTCGTAGACGGGGGCGTCGGGCTTCGGGGAACGGTTATCGGGTCGCATCAGCAAGCTCTTCTACGTCGTCGGGCAGGAAGGGTGCGAGGGGTGGCAACTCGTCGACGGTGTTCAGCCCGAGCTTCTCCAGGAACAGCGTGGTGGTCCGGTACAGGAACGCCCCGCTGTCCGATTCGGTGCCGCACTCCTCGACAAGACCGCGAGTGACAAGCGTACGGATGACGCCGTCGCAGTTGACACCCCGGATGGCCGAGATCCGCGACCGGGTGACCGGCTGCTTGTACGCGACCACGGCCAGGGTCTCCAGAGCCGCCTGGGTCAGCCGCACGGACTGCCCGTCCAGGACGAACCGCTCGACGTAGGTAGCGTATTCCGGGCGGGTGTACAACCGCCAACCGCCGGCGGCCCGGCGCAGCTCGAAGCCGTGCCCGGCGGCCGTGTAGCCGGCCGCGATCTCGTCGAGCAGCGGCCCGATCCGCTCGGCCGGCTGCTCCAGCACCTGGGCCAGGACCAGCTCGCCGACCGGTTCGTCCACCACCAGGAGGATCGCCTCCAGCGCGCCGCGCAACTCGGCGTCGGCCAGCTCGGGCGCGGGCTCCGGCGCGACGGCCGCCCTCCGCCGCCCGGCCGCCTGTCGAGGGGGTACGTCCCGGGTCCCCGCCTGAACCGCACCAGACGCCTCCGTGGGCGCGGCCGGCACGGGCTCGACAGTGCTGGCGGCCACCGCCGACTCGGCCGCCGCAGCCTGCTCAACCGGCCCGACGGCCTCGGAAACCTCGGCGGTCGGGGCGGTCGGAACCGACTCGGCCGACTCGGTGGTCTCTGCGGCTGGGGCCGTCAGGACCGTGTCGGCCGTCTCTAAGAACTCGGCCGACTCGGCGGACTCGGCCGTCTCGGCGGCCTCGACCGGCGCGGTTGTCGGTGGCGGCTCGGCCGGCTCGTCGGCCCCCGGGACCTCCGCGGGCGCCGACGCGGCCTCGGGGGTGGTCGGGGCAGCCGGGCGGGGGCGTTCCCACGGGGGGACCCAGGCGGCGGCCTGGTCGGCCAGCGAGTCCCGGCGTTCTTCGTCACTCATCCGGCTCACCCTCTGTCGCTCGCGTCCCGGCGGCACCGCCGGTCTCCCCCGCCGCCTCCGGCCCGGCCGCTGCCAGCCCTGCCGGCTCCGGCCCGGCGTTCGGTTCGGGCTCGGCGGCCGTGCCGGCGTACTCGTCGACGTGCAGTTCGGTCTCGCCGTCGGCGGGCCCGGTCCAGCGCACGGTCAGCTCCTCCAGGGCCTGTTCCTGCACGAAGGCCACCAGACCCTCCCGGTACAGCTCCAGCAACGCCAGGAACCGCGCCACCACCTCCAGGGTGGCCTCGCAGTCGGCGCAGAGCAGCGAGAACGTCGCCGTGCCGGCGCGGCGCAGCCGGGCGGTGAGGATCGCCGCGTGTTCCCGGACACTGACCCGGACCATGTGCACGTGGGCGATGGACACCTCCGGCGCGGCCTTCGGGGTCATCGCCTTCACGGCCAGCTTCAACAGCCGCTGCGGGCCGATGCCGAGCACCAGGTCGGGCAGCGCCTCGGCGTAGCGGGGTTCCAGGCTCACCGCGCGGGGGTAGCGGCGACCGCCGACCGCCTCCAGCTCGGCGATGTGGGCCGCCGCCTCCTTGTACGCCTTGTACTGCAGCAGCCGGGCGAAGAGCAGGTCCCGGGCCTCCAGCAGGGCGAGGTCCTCCTCGTCCTCGACGTCGGCGGCGGGCAGCAGCCGGGCGGCCTTCAGGTCGAGCAGGGTCGCGGCGATGAGCAGGAACTCGCTGGCCTCGTCCAGGTCCCAGTCGTCGCCCATGGCCCGGATGTAGGCGATGAACTCGTCGGTGACCGTGTGCAGGGCCACCTCGGTGACGTCGAGCTTGTGTTTGCCGATGAGCTGCAACAGCAGGTCGAAGGGGCCGGTGAAGTTGGCGAGTCGCACCGTGAAGCCGGTGGGCTGCGCCTCGTCGACCACGGCCGGATCGGCGGTGTCGGGCGGGTCGAGGGGCGGCGCGGTCACCGCACGACCGTAGTCCACGAGGCGGGCACCGGGACGTCCGGCTACCGCTCCGACTGGGCGGCGATCACCTCGCGGGCCAGCTGACGGTAGTTACGCGCCCCGGAGGAGGCCGGGTCCATCGTCGTGATCGGGGCACCGGCCACGGTGGACTCGGGGAACTTCACCGTCTTGGTGATGACCGTCTGGTAGACCTTGTCGCCGAACGCCTCGACCACCCGCTGGAGCACCTGGCGGCAGTGGGTGGTGCGGCTGTCGTACATGGTGGCGAGGATGCCTTCGAGTTCCAGGTCGAAGTTGAGCCGTTCGCGCACCTTGTCGATGGTGTCGAGCAGCAGGGCCACGCCCCGCAGGCTGAAGAACTCGCACTCGAGCGGGATGAGCACGCCGTGCGCGACGGTCAGCGCGTTGATCGCCAGCAGGCCGAGTGACGGCTGGCAGTCGATCAGGATGTAGTCGTACTCCTTGCGGACCGAGCGCAGCACCCGGGCCAGGGCCATCTCCCGGGCGACCTCGTTCACGAGCTGGATCTCGGCGGCGGAGAGGTCGATGTTGGCGGGCAGCAGGTGCAGGCCCGCGACGTCGGTCTTGATGAGGACGTCCTCGGCGGTCACGTCGTCCTGCATGAGCAGGTTGTAGACGGACAGGTCGAGGTTGTGCGGGTTGACGCCCAGGCCCACCGAGAGTGCGCCCTGCGGGTCGAAGTCGACGAGCAGCACCTTGCGGCCGTACTCGGCGAGGGCCGCGCCCAGGTTGATGGTGGTGGTCGTCTTGCCGACGCCACCCTTCTGGTTGGCCATCGCGATGATGCGCGCCGGACCGTGCCGATCGGTGGGCATCGGCTCGGGGATGGGCTTGCGCATGGTGTAGGCGGCCGGGTCCGCCGGACCCAGATCGTTGCCGAGCGCGGCCTGCTGCTCGCGGAGCTCCGACGTCCACGTCTCGGCACGGTCACCGTTGCCAGCCATGTCCTCGTTGCCCCCTCCCGACGACCCACCCGGCGTCGGAGCCGTCCGACGTCCTTCGCGGCGCCGCTGCGCACCCCGGTCTGTCGCCCCAGGAGGTCCGCGCCGATGCCGACTGTACGCCACCGACCAGCAGGGCGTTCGGCACCGGCCCGGCGTGTCGGGGCCGACGCCCGCCGGGGCCGTCAGTCGCGGGCGCGCGGGTGCGCGGTGGCGTACACCTCGCGCAGCCGTTCGACGGTGACGAGGGTGTAGACCTGGGTGGTGGTCACCGAGGCGTGGCCGAGCAGTTCCTGCACGACCCGTACGTCGGCGCCGCCGTCGAGCAGGTGGGTCGCGTACGAGTGACGCAGGGTGTGCGGGGACACCGCCGAGGGTCCGTCGACCGGCAGTCCGGCGCGGGCGGCGGCGTGCCGCAGGATGATCCAGGCGCCCTGGCGGGACAGCGCGCCACCCCGGGCGTTGAGGAACACCGCCGGGGTGCCCCGGCCGGCGGCGGCCAGCGTCGGGCGGGCCCGGACCAGGTAGGCGCGGACCGCGTCGACGGCGTACCCGCCGATCGGGACGAGGCGCATCCGGCCGCCCTTGCCGCGCAGCAGCACGGTGCCCTCGTCGACGTCCAGGTCGTCGATCGCCGCGCCGACCGCCTCGGAGATGCGCGCGCCGGTGCCGTACAGGAACTCCAGCAGCGCCCGGTCGCGCAGCGCGAGCGACGCGCCGTCGCCGGTCGCGGTGACCGGGCCGGCGGTCTCCAGCAGCCGGACCACGTCGTCGACTCCCAGCGCGCGGGGCAGCCGGCGGGGCGGGGTGGGCGGGCGGACGTCGCGGCTCGGGTCGGCGCCGGCCAGCCCTTCGCGCAGGGCGAACCGGTGCAGGCCCCGCACCGCGCTGGCCGCGCGGGCGGCCGACGACACGGCAAGGGGCGGGTGGTCGTCGTCGCCGGCGCGCAGTCGGGCCAGGTGCGACTCGACGACGCCGGGGGCGACCGACGCGAGGTCGGCGACGCCGGCGTCGGCCAGGGTGGCCAGGTAGCGGTCCAGATCCCGGCGGTACGAGGCGAGGGTGTTCGCGGAGAGGCCACGCTCGACGGTGAGGTGGTCGAGGTAGCCGCGGACGGCACGGCGCAGGGCCGGCGCGGGTTCGACGCCCGCACCGGCCCGCGGCACCGCGGAGTCGGTCAGCCCAGCACCTCGGCCAGCGTCAGCACGGGCATGCCGTGCGCCTCGGCGACCGGGCCGTAGGTGACCTGGCCGTCGTGGGTGTTGAGGCCCAGCGCCAGCGCCGGGTCGCTGCGCAGCGCGTCGCGCCAGCCCTGGTTGGCCAGTTCGAGGGCGTACGGCAGGGTGACGTTGGTCAGCGCGTAGGTGCTGGTGTTCGGCACCGCGCCGGGCATGTTCGCCACGCAGTAGAAGATCGACTCGTGCACCTTGTAGACCGGGTCGGCGTGCGTGGTGGGGCGCGAGTCCTCGAAGCAGCCGCCCTGGTCGATGGCGATGTCGACGAGCACGCTGCCCGGCTTCATCCGGGAGACCAGTTCGTTGGAGATGAGCGTCGGTGCCTTCGCGCCGGGCACCAGCACCGCGCCGATGACCAGGTCGGCGTCGAGGACGGCCCGCTCGATCTCGTACGCGTTGGAGGCGACGGTCTGCAGGTGCCCCCGGTAGATGGCGTCGGCCTGACGCAGCCGGGCCACGTTCTTGTCCAGCAGCAGCACCTCGGACTGCAGGCCCAGGGCGATGGCGGCGGCGTTCAGGCCGGAGACACCGGCGCCGATGACCACGGTCTTCGCCGCGTACACGCCGGAGACACCGCCGGGCAGCACCCCGCGGCCGCCGCCGGTCCGCATCATGTAGAACGCGCCGACCTGCGGGGCGAGCCGGCCGGCGACCTCGGACATCGGGGCGAGCAGCGGCAGCGACTTGTCGGGCAGCTCCACCGTCTCGTACGCGATGCCGGTGACCTTCCGGTCGACCAGCGCGTCCGTGCACTCCTTGGAGGCGGCCAGGTGCAGGTAGGTGAAGAGCACCTGCCCCTCGCGCATCCGGTGGTACTCCTCGGCGATCGGCTCCTTGACCTTGAGCACCAGCTCGGCGGTGTCCCAGACCTCGTCGGCGGTGTCGAGGATCTTCGCGCCGGCGGCGGCGAACTCCTCGTCGGTGATGCTGGAGCCGACGCCGGCGCCGGACTCGACGAAGACCTGGTGGCCGCTGCGGGTGAACTCGTTGACGCCCGCCGGCGTGATCGCCACGCGGTACTCGTGGTTCTTGACCTCGCGTGGGATTCCGACCTTCACGATGCAGACACCTCTCTTCGGGGGTTGCGTTTCCCCCGACCGCTCGGTGCCACGACGGCCCCGTTGCCGCCGCGGTCCACCGGTCCCGCCGGCGGCAGTCTAGGCGCGTCCGGTGCCGCCACGAGCCAGCACAGTGGCATTCGGTGCCCGGGTGACCTGACGGATTGTCAGGGTAGGACCCGGGCCGGCGGTGGACGTCGCCTCAACCGTCAGGACAGTGTTCGCCCATTATCGTCCCATCTGACGGGTGGCGGTACGGACAGCGGGCGAGTGGATCACTATTGTGTCCGCCCATGACCACTCCTCCTTACCAGCCCGGGTACGCCCCGGGTTACTCCGACAAGAGCAAGGTCGTCGCGGGCATCCTCGGCATCCTGCTCGGCACCTTCGGGGCCGGTCGGTTCTACACCGGACACACCAAGATCGCCGTGCTCCAGCTCGTCGTGAGCCTGGTGACCTGCGGCGCCGGCGGCCTCTGGGGCCTGATCGACGGCATCCTCATCCTCGTCAACGGCGGCACCGACGCGCAGGGCCGCCAGCTGCGGGACTGACCGTCCGCGCGACCATACAAAGGGGCCCCGCCGTCGGCGGGGCCCCTTTGGCGCGTACTCGATGATCGGCTGGACCGCCGGCGGCGCTCAGCGCGGCAGCGGCGCCTCCGCCCGGCGCAGCGCCGCGAAGCCGGTGTCCCGGCCACGCGCCGCCGCGAGCAGGCCGGCCACCGCGGACGCGTTGGTGATCTCGCCGGCCAGGACCATGCCGACCGCCTCGTCCAGGTCGACGCGGACGACCTGGAGGTCGGCCTCCTCGTCGTGGCGCTCGTGCCGCTCGTCGGCCGGCACGTCGGCGAGATCCCGGGCCAGGAAGACCCGGACGAGCTCGTTGGTGAAGCCCGGCGAGCTGTGCAGGTCGACCAGCACGTCGATCCGCCCGGCGGTCAGGTCGGCCTCCTCGGCCAGCTCGCGCAGCGCGGCCGCCGGCAACTCCTCGCCGGAGACGTCCATCAGCCCGGCCGGCAGCTCCCACAGGTGCCGGCCCACCGGGTGCCGGTACTGGCGGATCAGCACCACCTGACCGGCGTCGTCGAGAGCCACCACGGCCACCGCCCCGACGTGCCGCACGAGGTCACGCCGCCCGGTGCCGCCGCCCGGCATGGTCACCTCCTCGGTGACCACGTCGAAGATCCGCCCCCGGTAGCGCTCCTCACGGGAGCGGACCTCGTAGCGATGCTCGGTCACGCCGACGCCTTCGTGGCGGCGCCGTTGCGGGCGGCCTTGCGGGTCGACGGCGCCTCCGCGGCCGCCTCGAGGTCGACCGGCAACTGGTCGGCCTGCGAGTACGCCACCGCGGCCTTGACGAACGACGCGAACAGCGGGTGCGGACGGGTCGGGCGGCTCTTGAGCTCCGGGTGCGCCTGGGTGGCCACGAAGAACGGGTGCAGGTCGCGGTCCAGCTCGATGAACTCGACCAGGCGGCCGTCCGGCGAGGTGCCGGAGATGTGCAGGCCCGCCTTGGTCAGCGCGTCCCGGTAGGCGTTGTTGACCTCGTAGCGGTGCCGGTGCCGCTCGCTGATGTCGGTGCTGCCGTACGCCTCGGCGACGATCGAGCCCTCGGTCAACGTCGCCGGGTACGCCCCGAGCCGCATGGTGCCACCCAGGTCGCCCTTGCCGGCGACGATGTCCTCCTGGTCGGCCATGGTGGCGATGACCGGGTGCGCCGCCTGCTCGTCGAATTCGAGGGAGTTCGCGCCGTCCAGGCCGGCCAGGTGCCGGGCCACGTCGATCGTCATGCACTGCAACCCGAGGCAGAGGCCGAGCAGCGGGATGCCGTTCTCCCGGGCGTACCGGGCCGTGCCGATCTTGCCCTCGATGCCGCGCACGCCGAACCCACCCGGGATGAGGATGCCGTCCACGCCGGCCAGGGCCGCCGCCGCGCCCGCCGGGGTGACGCACTCGTCGCTGGGCACCCACTTGAGCTGCACCCGCGACCGGTTGCCGAACCCGGCCGCCCGGATCGCCTCGCTCACCGACAGGTACGCGTCGGGCAGGTCGACGTACTTGCCGACCACCGCGACGGTCACCGTGTGCCGGGGGCGGTGCACCCGCTCCAGCAGGTCGTCCCAGCTCGTCCAGTCCACGTCCCGGAACGACAGCCCGAGCCGGCGCACCACGTACGCGTCGAGCCCCTCGCGGTGCAGCACCTTCGGGATGTCGTAGATGCTCGGCGCGTCCGGGGCGGCGACGACCGCCTCGCGGTCCACGTCGCAGTAGAGCGACAGCTTCTCCTTGAGCTTCTCCGGGATCTCCCGGTCGCAGCGCAGCACGATGGCGTCCGGCTGGATACCGATGTTGCGCAGCTGCGCCACCGAGTGCTGGGTCGGCTTGGTCTTCAGCTCGCCCGACGGGGCCAGGTACGGCACCAGCGAGACGTGCAGGTAGAAGCAGTTGTCCCGGCCCAGGTCGTGACGGACCTGGCGGATCGCCTCCAGGAACGGCAGCGACTCGATGTCGCCCACCGTGCCGCCGACCTCGGTGATGACCACGTCGGGCAGGACGCCGTCCTCGTCCGGATCCGCCATCGCCAGGATCCGCGACTTGATCTCGTTGGTGATGTGCGGGATGACCTGGACGGTGTCGCCCAGGTACTCGCCGCGCCGCTCCTTGGCGATGACGTCGGAGTAGATCTGCCCGGTGGTGACGTTCGCCTTGCCGGACAGCGCCCGGTCGAGGAAACGCTCGTAGTGTCCGACGTCGAGGTCGGTCTCGGCGCCGTCCTCGGTGACGAAGACCTCGCCGTGCTGGAACGGGTTCATCGTCCCCGGGTCGACGTTCAGGTAGGGGTCGAGCTTCTGCATCACCACGCGCAGCCCGCGCGCGGTCAACAGGTTGCCGAGGCTGGAGGCGGTGAGGCCCTTACCCAGCGAGGAGGCGACGCCCCCGGTGACGAAAATGTGCCTGGTCGTCCGTGCTGATGGGGCCAAGGCCTGCTCCCGTGTCGTCTGTCGCGGTCATGCAGACCGCCGTGCTCGATCAGCAAAGTGATCACGCGATCCACGGGATTCCACGGTAACACCTCCGCGACGGGTACTCGCAGGCCGCACCCCGGCTGGGCCATCTCGACGACACCCGGCGGTCAGGAGGCGGCAACCTCGCTCGATGGCCGGTCCACCGGCGCGTCCGCCGGACGCCGCTGCGCCGGAGCGGTGGCCGCAGCGCCCCCCGTGGGACCGTCCGGCCGTCCGGCGCCGTCGACCGCCGGCGAGCCCAGGTCCAGCCCCCGGACGACCGTACGGGGCGGCGCGGCGGGCGCACCGCTGACCGGCCGGGGGTGACCCGCGCCCAGCGGACCACCGCCGCCGGTCGGACCGTTCCCTCCGCCGGCCGGCCCGTCGCCCCCGGAACCCGAATCGTCGTCGGCCTCGTCCTCCCGCGCGCGGCCGGTGCCGGGACGGGTCCGGTCGGCGGCGTGCCCGAGGACCCGCAACGACGCCAGCGCCGCCATCGGCACCACCAGGGCGGCCGCCGCGCCGGCCACGTCCAGCGCCGCGCCGTCGAGCACGCCGCCCAGCACCGCGGCGACGGCCGTGCCACCGAACGCCGCCCGCACCGCCGGGTAGATGCCGAACAGCCGCATCAGCCCACCCCACGGCTGGAGCAGGGCGAACCACACCAGCAGCCCGCCGACGATCGCCAGCACGGTCAGCGGGCTGTTCACCAACGTCTCGAAGTTGGCCGTGCTGGAACGGTGCACGGTGAACCCGCCGGTGCCGTCGCCGACCGCGGACAGGAACCGGCCCAGGCTCCCCCGCTCGGCCGCCGGCCGGCGCAGGTCCACCACGGCGAAACCGATACCGACCGCCAGGGCGGCCATGCTGGCCCACGCCAGCCGGCTGATGGTCAGCCAGCCACCGGCGCTGATCGCCGCCGCCACGCTCAGGCCGGCGGTCAGCGCGATCGCGCCGACCGGGTCGGCGCCCAGGTACGGGCTGCCCACCACCACCACGGCGAGGCCACCCACGGCGACCATCACGGCGGGCCGCCAGCGCCGGTGCACCCGCTGGGCGAGCCACCCGCCGGTCACCAGCGCGCCGGCGAGGAACACCCCGAGCGCGACCGTGCTCAGCCCGGCGTAGCGGCCACCCTGCAACGCGGAGTAGCCGACCACACCGTTGAGCTGGAGGCGGGCACCGGTCAGCACGTCCACCCCGACGACCAGGGTGGTGAGGCCGGCCACCGCGCCGACCGGGCCGAGGGTCCTGGCGTACCCGGGGGCGAACCGCACCGCGGCCGTGCCTCCCGCGACCAGCAACGCGGTGACCCCGGCGAAGATCCACCCCGGGTGCCCACCCCGCCACCAGGGGACGGCGTCGGCCAGCAACGCGGCCGGAACGGTCAACGCCGCCGCGACCAGCAGCAGCTCGACCACCGCCACGACCCGGGCGGGAATCGGGGTCGGACCGGTCGGGCCGGCGTGCGGCCGGGCGCGGCGCAGCAACGGCAGCACCGCCAGGGCCAGCAGCACCTGCACCACGGCCAGCACGGTGAAGAACCCGCCGGAGACGGTCCGCTGGGCGGCCGCCTCCCGGTCGGCGTCCGCCGGGGCGTCGATCGCCTCCGTCAGGTCCGCCGGCCGGCCGCCCGTGCTGACCGCCGGACGGCCCAGGAACAGCCGCTCCGGCATCGGCCGGCCCAACGCGGCCAGCGCCGTGGGCGCGAGGTCGACGAGTTGCAGGTAACCGTCCCGGCCGGTGCTGGCCGAGGTGAGCCAGCCCCGCTCCCACCCCGGGCCGTCGGCGATCGCCACGTGCAGCCGCGACGGTCGCTCGGTGTCGGAGATGCCGGCGACCAGCACCAGCGACCGCGGCGGGCGGGCGGCCAGGACCCGGGCCAACTGCGCGTCGGCCGCCCGCGCCTCCTCGGCGCGCGCCGCCGGGTCGGTCCCCTCGATCGTGCCGAGGTCGACGATGCTCAGCACGCACGAGCCGAGCAGCCGGCGCGGATCGGCCGGCAGACCCGCGGCGTACCTGTCGACCCGGCCGAAGGGCCGCGCGGCGGCCACGGCGGCGCCCGGACCCACGGCGACCGAGCAGCGCACCGACTCCGACAGCGACCCGGGCAGGGTGCCCCACGGCAGCCGCTGCTGGTTGTACTGGACCACGCTCTCCTGGTCGGGCAGGTTCGCGCCGATCCCGTCCGGCTGCTCCACGGCCACCGAGGCCGGCGGGCAGCCGCCGTCGGGGCGGGCGCCGTTCCAGCCGGCGAAACTGCCCGCGCCGAGCGTCAGCCAGCCGTCCACCGGGCAGGTGGGCCGGTGTGCGGACCGTACCGACAACGAGCCGATCGAGCCCTCCTGGGCCATCCGCCACAGCGTCGGCGTGCGCTGCTCGTCGACGTCCTCCCAGCGCAACCCCGCCACACCGGCGAGCACCACGAAGTCGGCGGTGCGCTGCGGCGTGCCCTGCGGCGGCCGGACGGCCAGCGCGGCGACGCCCAGCGCCACCACGAGCACCGTCAACAGTGCCGGGGCCAGTCGACGCACCATCACCGGTGTCCCGTCATGGGCGCGTCGGAACCGGGCGCCGCCGGGTGGGCGGCCAGTTCGGCGTAGAGGGCGGCCAGCACGGCGACCGTGTCCGCCTCGGTGGGCCACGTCGCCGCCCGTTCGGCGCCGCGCCGGCCCAGATCCGCCCGGGCCGCCGGGTCGTCCAGCAGCGCGCGCACCGCCGCGTCGACCGCGTCCACGTCGACCGAGGGGACGAGCACGGCGGCGTCACCGACCAGCTCCGGCAGGCCACCCACCGCCGTCGTCACCAGCGGCACGCCCGCCCGCATCGCCTCCTGGGCGAACAACTGCCGCGCCTCCCAGTCGCTGGTGACCACCGCGAGGTCGGCGCCGGCGAGCAGGTCGGCCACGTCGGTACGGTGCCCCAGCAGGGTCACCGGCGCGCGGGCCGCCGAGATCCGGGCGGCCAGCGCCAGGTACGCCGGGCCGCTCCCGGCGATCACCACGACCGGCGGAGGGGTACGCGTGCGCCAGCGGGCCGCCGCGTCGACCAGCACGTCGTAGCGTTTCTGCGGGTGCAGCCGCCCCACCGAGAGGATCAGCGGCTGCTCCGGTCCGACGCCGAACTCGGCGCGGACGGCGGCGCGACGGCGACGCGGCGCGGGAAGCGGCGGGGCGGCGACCGGGGCGAGCCGCGCGTCGGCGGCGCCCAGCGCGGCGGCCCGCTCGACCAGGTCGGCGGACGCCCCGAGGGCCACCCGGGCACCACGGGCGACCACCCGCTCGACGAGCCGGGACACCCCGCCGCGCAACCCGCCCGCGAGGACCGCGTTGTGCCAGGTCACCACCAGCGGGACGGCCGGTCGGGCCAGCACGGCGACGAGACCGGCGCGCAGGCCGTGCGCGTGCACCACGTCGACCCGGGTCGTGGCGAGCACCCGCCGCAGGGCGAGCACCGCCCGCGCGTCGGCCGGGGTCGGGCTGGCCGGGATCTCCACCGGTTCGAAACGCGCCCCGACGCCGACGAAGTCGAACTGCTCCTGCGTCGCCGCCGGCCCGCAGACCAGCACCGTCGCCCCGGACGCCACGAGCCCGCGCGCCACCGAACGGACGTGCTGGCCGACCCCGCCGGTGCTGGACGCCAGCACCAGCGCCACGGCGCCCGACCAACCGTTGCGCTCCGTCATGCCGGCCACCGCCGGATGGTGTTGACAACGCTCACCGAACCGCCGTCTCCTTCCCGTCCCCCGACTCCGGGGGGACCGCGCCCGGCGTGGACGTGCCGGCCCGGCCCCGCTGGCCCCGCCGCAGGCGGCGGGCCACCCCGGTCAGCAGCGGCCGTACGTCCCTCCGGTCGACGAACCAGACCACGACGAGGAACACGACACCGACCAGAACCCCGGACAGCATGCCCTGACCGAGCGCCCCGGCCGTCGTCGGGGTGCCGCCGTCCAGCCTGTCGAGCCAGCGGCTCAGGCCCAGCCCGGCGAACGCGGCGAGCACGCCGGCGAGGAGACCGGCCGCCCCGGCACGCGCCGCTCCGGCCAGCGCCGGCGCACCGGCGGACCGGGCCACCGCGACGACCAGCAGCGCGCCGAGCACCACCATGCCCACCGAGTTCGCGGACGTCACCGCGAGCACCCGGTCGGTCAGCGGCAGGACCCGGCCGAGCGTCAGCACCGCGAGCGGCACCACGAGGAAACCGGCGGCGGTCGCCACCGTGGCCGCCCGGGTCTGCCCGCGCGCGTAGAGCGCCCGGGTGAGGATCGCGAACAGGCCGTAGCCGACCAGGCCCGGGGCGTACCCGATGATCGCGGCGGCGGCGGTGGGCGCGGTGGACGCGGGGAAGAAGAAGTGCCCGACCGGCCCCGCGGTGCCGACCAGCGCCGCCGCGCCGAGGCAACTGAACAGCAGCACCCCGCGCACGGCTGGCGCCAGGGTCGCCCGGTAGGTGTCCTCGTCGCCGGCCGAGCGTGCCGCCGCGAGGGTCGGATAGGCCGCCACCGCCAGCGGCACCGCCAGCACCGCCCACGGCAGCAGGTAGACGGTCTGCGCCAGGTTGTAGACGCCGGGGTTGCTGCGCGCGCCCGCGGTCACCTGGTTGAGGCTGACGATCAGGGCGATCTGCTGTGTGGTGACGGTGACCGCGCCCGCCACCGCCAGCGCGCCGACCCGGGCCCGCGCGTCGGGGGGGAACCCGAAACCGGGCCGCGCCCCCAGTCGCAGCCGGCGGACCGGAACGAGCAGCGACAGTGACAGCACCACCACCCCGAGGGTCGTGCCGGCGGAGAGCAGCACCTCGCCGCCGGGGCTCACCCCGGCGACCGTGGCGTAGCGGCCCTGGGTGGCCGTGAACCCCAGGTAGACCACGATCACGGTGAGGCTGGACAGTAGCGGAGCGAGCACCGGCCAGGCGAAACGGCGGTGCGCCTGGAGTACCCCGGTGAGCACGATGCCGACCCCGTACAGCGGTAGCTGCGGCGCGAAGACCCGCAGCATCCGTACGCCGCTGTGCTGCTGGGCATCGGTGAGGTGGTGCCCCAGCGACTCGACCACCGGGCCGGCGAACAACGCCACGAGCAGCGCGAGCGGCACCAGCAGGGCCAGCGTCCAGGTCAGCAGGGCGCCGGTGGTCCGGGCGACGGTCTCCCGGTCACCGGCCTCGACCGCGCCGGCCAGCAGCGGTACGACGAGGCTGGCCAGCGCCCCACCGGCGACGATCTCGAAGATGAAGTTCGGCACCGCGTTGGCGACCACGTAGGCGCCACCGAGGTCGGTCGGGGCGAGACTCCAGGTGAACACGGCGGTCCGGCCGAAGCCGGCGAGCCGGCTGAGCACGGTGAGGACGGCGATGAGCGCGGCTGCCCCGGCCAGCCGGCCGGCGCCGGCGAGGGGGGCCGGTCTGGTCACGTCAGTCGGTGCGCCGGCCCAGTGCGTCGAGCTCCCGCAGACCCGGGGTCCGCTGGATCACCGCCGTGAAGCTGACCTTCTCGCTGGCGGCGGTGAGCCCGGCCAGCACGGCGAGCAGGCCGGCGCGGCCCAGTGGGCCGCTGCGGGCGGCTAGCGCGACGCCGAGCAGCGCGCCGAGCGCGTTCGCGCCGCTGTCGCCGACCATGACGTCCTCGGACAGGTCGTCGCCGAGCAGGCCGGCGGCGGCGCCGACGGTGCCGGCGGCGATCCCGCCGTGCGGACCGCCGGTCAGCGGCGCGCCCAGCAGCAGCCCGGACTTGATGGCCCGGCCGGGTCGCAGGTCGAGCAGGTTGAGCAGGTTGGCGGTGCCGGCGATCACGCCGGCGCCGAGCAGCACGTCCACGCCCCGACCGAACGCGCCCTGGCGCTGCCGGCGCGGGTGCGCGGCGACGCGGGGGTCGGCGGCGAGCAGCGCGGCGGCGCCCAGCCCGGCCGCGCCCACCCCGACCACCTTCACGAGCCCGGCGGTGACCCGCCCCTCGCGCAGCGCGGCGAGGTGCCCGGCGAAGCCCTTGGCCGCCTTCTGCTCCGGTCGCGCCCCGACCACGTCGTCGTAGAGCCCGACACCGCCGGCGCCGAGACCGGCGACCAGGGCGGCGCCACCGGAGGCGGCGCTCGTCGCACCGAACGCGCCCGCGGCGGTCGCGCCGGCCGCCAGCGCCGGACCGGCGGCGAGGGTCACCGTCCGGCCCCGGAAGTTGGTGCGCTCCAGCGCCGGACCCACCGGGGCGGTCCGCACCTCGCGCAGCGCGTACCGGGCGGCGGCCGCTCCGGCGGCGGCGACCAGCAGCCGACCCAGCGTGCTCATGCCGGCACCTCGTCAATTACGGACACGGCGGTACGTCGTTCGCTCACTGGGGCAGTCTAGGCAGCAGGGACGCGGCGTTGTCGCCGACGCCGTACTGGCCGGCCTTCTTCTCGGTGAGCTGCTGCACCAGGGCCAGGCTGGTGACCAGTTGCCCCTGGACGGTGTTGGCGTTGTCGACGGTCGAGATGGTCTGCGACAGCACCGGGTCACCCCGGACCACGGACACCACGTTGCCGCCGGCGGAGCCGTTGCCGCCCACCACGATCGCCCCGGTCCGGTCGAACTGTTCGGCGATCTTGACGACCGACTCGTCCCGCTTCTCGGAGTCCTTGTCGACGTACGGCTGACCGCTGACCACGACGACCGCCTCCGCCGGACCGGTGACCTTGTTGTTGTCGGTGGTCAGGTAGCCGGCGTTGTTGTACGCGGCGAGCACCGCCCGTCGGTCGGCGTCGCTGACCGGCGCGGTGCCCTGGGCCCGGTCCAGCAGGACGCTGGCCAGCAGCGCGCTGGAGGTCTCCACCCCGTGCCCGTTGCCCGGCAGGCCGGTGGTCTGCGCGGTCGGTCGGGCCGCGGTGACGGCCAGTTCCAGCAGGTTCGAGTTGTTGTCCGGGTTGATGAACTTGTCCTGCAGGTCCACCCGACCGGTGATGGTGGCGCCGGCGAGCTGGAGCTTCTTGAGCACACCCTCGGTGTGGTCACGTCCGTTCGGCAGGCTGAGCACCACCACCCGGCGTCCGCTGAGGGTGCCCGGCAGGACCACCTGCGACATCTCCTCGGCGAACTCCTCCTCCAGACCGAGCTGCTTCTCCATGTTGGCGACCTGCTGGCGCCACTGCTGGTTGTCCTTACGCAGCCCGGTGACCTGCTGCTTGAGCGAGTCGGCGACCGGCCCGTTGAGGGCGGCGGTGCCGACCACCAGGCCGATCGCCAGAGCCAGGAAGACCGCGGTGAGGGACACCACGTGGTAGCGGAAGTTGATCACGCTTGCAGCCTCTTGATCGGTCGGGAACTAGAAGAGCCGGTACAGCTGGAACACGAAATTGTCCCACCATTCGGCGACCACACCCAGGTACGCCTTACCGACGGTGGAGACCGCCACCGCGGAGGCCATCGCCGCGATCGCCGAGAGCACCAGCAGCAACAACGACGAACCGGAGATGCTCTGCCGGTAGAGCCGGCTCACGCCCTTGGCGTCGACCAGCTTGCCGCCGACCTTCAGCCGGGTCAGGAACGTCGAGGCCATTCCGCCGCGGCCCTTGTCGAGGAACTCGACGAGGGTGGCGTGGGTGCCGACCGCGACCAGGAGGGAGGCGCCCTTCTCGTCGGCCAGCAGCATTGCCAGGTCCTCGCTGGTCGCGGCGGCCGGGAAGGTGATCGCCGGGACGCCGAGCCCGTTGACCCGGGGCAGGCCGGGCGCCCGGCCGTCCGGGTAGGCGTGCACGATCACCTCGGCGCCGCAGCGCAGCACGTCGTCGGTGACCGAATCCATGTCCCCGATGATCATGTCGGGGGTGTAACCGGCCTCGACCAGCGCGTCCGCGCCGCCGTCCACGCCGATCAGCACCGGCTTGAACTCCCGGATGTACGGGCGCAGCACGTCCAGGTCGGCCTTGTAGTCGTAGCCGCGCACCACGATCAGGCAGTGCCGGCCCTGGATCTGGGTCTGGATGTCCGGTACGCCCACACCGTCGAGCAGCAGGTCGCGCTCCTGGCGCAGGTAGTCCATCGTGTTGGCGGCGAACGCCTCCAACTGCACCGACAGCCCCTCCCGGGCGTCGGACATCGCCTTGGCGACCGACTCGGCGTCCTGCAGGGTGCCGTGCGCCACCGGCTCCTCGCCCGCGAACACGGTGTTGCCCTCGATGCGCACCTGGTCGCCCTCGCGGATGCGCTCGAAGACGCCCTCGCCGAGATCGTCCAGGAGCGGGATGCCGGCGGCGATCAACACCTCCGGGCCGAGGTTGGGATAGCGGCCGGAGACCGACGGCTTGGCGTTGAGGACCGCGCCGACACCGACAGCGACCAACGAGTCGGCCGCCACCCGGTCCAGGTCGACGTGGTCGATGACCGCGATGTCGCCGGGGCGAAGCCGGCCGACCAGGCGTTTCGTTCGGCGATCAAGGCGCGCGGTGCCGAGGACTCTGCCCGGTTCGGCATTCCGGTTCCGGCGCAACGTGGGTAGACGCATCGTGACCATCCTGGCATGTGAGGCAGGCTTTTCTGTCGCGACATGCCTGAGCAGGGCCGCCTACCCAGGGAAGCACACGCCGGCGCGAGCCGGTGTGCTTGCGCCCACAATACGCGGCGTCACAACCGCCTTTCCTTCGCCGCGACCGCCAGCAGCTCCTCGGCGTGAGCGATACCCAGATCCGAATCGGGCAAACCGGCCAGCATCCGGGCCAGTTCCCGGGCACGTTCGGTGTCCTCCACGACCCGTACGCCGCTGGTGGTCACCGCGCCGCCGGTGTCCTTCGCCACCACCAGGTGCCGGTCGGCGAACGCGGCCACCTGCGGCAGGTGCGTGACGACCAACACCTGGTGACTGCGGGCCAGCCGGGCCAGCCGACGACCGATCTCCACCGCGGCCTGACCGCCGACACCCGCGTCGACCTCGTCGAAGACCAGCGTGGGCGGGCCGCCGGAGCCGGCGAAGACCACCTCGATGGCGAGCATCACCCGGGACAGCTCACCGCCGGAGGCGCCGCGCTGCAACGGCAACGACGGCGCGCCCGGGTGAGCCAGCAGCCGCAACTCCACCTCGTCGCCGCCGTCGGCCGCGACGCCCACCTCGACGCCGTTGACCGTCAACGACGGCTCGGCCCGCCCCGCCGGTCGGGGCAGCACCGCCACCTCGATCCGGGCGTGCGGCATCGCCAGACCGGCCAACTCGACGGTGACCTGGTCGGCGAAGCGGACCGCCGCCTCCTGCCGGGACACCGACACCCGGGCGGCCAGGTCGGCCACCTCCGCGGCCAGTCGCTGCCCCTCGCGGTCCAGCTCGTCGAGCAGGTCGTCGGAGGTGTCCAGGTCGGACAGTCGGGTCCGGGCCCGCTCGGCCCAGGCGACGACCCCGTCGACGTCGTCGGCGTACTTGCGGGTCAACGTGCGCAACGCCGCCCGCCGCTCGTAGACGTGCTGCAACCGGGCCGGGTCCGCGTCCAGCGTCGCCAGGTACGCCGACAGCTCCGCCGACACGTCGGTGACCAGGGTGGCCGCCTCCTCCAGGCGGGCCGCCAACTCGCCCAGCGCGGGATCGGTGCCGGCCTGCGCCTCCAGGGTGCGCCGGGCAGTGCCGAGCAGCGACGCCGCGTCCGGCGTCTCGTCGGCCACCTCCGCGCCACCCGCCACGCACTGCTGGGCCAGCTGCGCGGCCGTGCGCAGACCCTCGGCGTGCTCCAGTCGCTGCGCCTCGGTCTTGAGCTCGTCGTCCTCGCCGGGCTGCGGGTCCACCCGGGTGATCTCGTCGAGGCCGAGCCGCAGCAGGTCGGCCTCCTGGTTGCGCTCGCGCGCGTTGCGCCGCCGGTCGGCCAGGTCGTCGACGATCCGTCGCCAACCGGTGTACGCCTCGCGCAGCGCGTCGAGCAGCTTCTCGTGCGCCGGCCCGGCGAACCGGTCCAGGGCGGCCCGCTGCTCGGCCGGGCGCAGCAGGCGCAACTGGTCGGACTGACCGTGCACGGCCACCGCCTGCTCGCCGACCTCACCGAGCATCGACACGGGCATGCTCCGGCCGCCCAGGTGGGCCCGCGAGCGGCCCTCCACGGTCACCGTACGGCTCAGCAGCAGCGAGCCGTCCTCGTCGGGCTCGCCACCGGCGTCGCCGATCCGGGCGTGCACCGCGTCGGCGACCCGCCCGGCGAGGCGCAGCCGACCCTCGACCACGGCCCGGCCCGGCTGGGCACGGACCCGCCCGGCGTCGGCCCGGCCGCCGAAGAGCAGGCCGAGGCCGGTGACCACCATCGTCTTGCCGGCACCGGTCTCGCCGGTGATCACGTTCATCCCGCCGGTCAACGGCAGCGTGGTGTCCTCGATGACGCCGAGTCCGGTGATGCGCAGCTCTTCCAGCACAGCAACCGACAGTAGACGCGAGGGCCGACAGTTGACCAGCCGACGGGCCCCACGACCGGGCCCCGGTGCGGCCGTGACCTGGCCGACGTACAGTCTTGCCCCGTGTTGGACGTGATCGGCCTGACTCCCGCCGAGGAGGAGCTCTACCGCTGCCTGCTCCAGCTCACCACGGCCCGCCCCGACGAACTGGTCCGCCGGCTCGGCTGGCCCCGGGCGCAGGTCGCCGAGCAGGTCGAGGCGTTGCGGGCCAAGGGTCTCGTGCAGCCCACCGGCGACGCTCCGGACGCCCCGCTCTACCCCACCGCACCGGACGTCGCCCTCGGCGCCACGCTGCTGCGCCGTCAGGAAGACCTGGAGGCGGCCCGCCGTCGGGTCACCCAACTGGCCGAGGAGTACCGGACCGGCCTGCGCCGTCACCACGTCGACCATCTGGTCGAGGTGATCCGCGGCGGTCGTACGCTCCGCGACCGGCTGCGTGACCTGCAGAACTCGGCCCGCGAGGAGGTGCTGTGGTTCTGCCGGGCCAACCCCCTCGCGATGGCCGGCCCGGAGAACGTCGAGGAGTTCGACGCCCTCGCCCGCGGGGTCAGCTACCGCGCCATCTACGAACGGGACCTGCTGCTGGAACCGGGCGCGCTGGCCGACCTGGCCAAAGGGGTCGCCGCCGGTGAGCAGGCCCGGGTGCTGGACCGGCTACCGGTCCGACTGGCCATCGTGGACGGGCGTACCGCCATCTGCCCGCTGGTGCCCGACCGGGACGGCGGCGAGCCGAGCGCCGCGGTGATCGGCCGCAGCCAACTGCTCGACGCGCTGCTGGCTCTCTTCGAGAGTCACTGGCGGCTCGCCACCCGGCTGCGACTCGACGACCCACTCGCCGTCGCGGCGACCGAACACCGCCGCGACAGCGGCTCCAACGGCGACCGCCGCGACGCCGGCGACGACCGTCCGGCCGACGGCTACCGACCCGACGCCGACGAGGCCCGCCTGTTGTCGCTGTTCGTGGCCGGCGTACCGGACAAGTCCATCGCCTCCCAGCTCGGGGTGAGCCGCCGCACCGTGCAGCGGCGGCTCGCCGACCTGATGGACGTCGCCGGTGTCGACACCCGGCCGGGGCTGGCGTTCCAGGTGGCCCGACGCGGCTGGCTCTGACCTGGCGATGCGACCGTCGCGCGACGACGGACGCGGCCGGGCCCACCGTCGCGGTGACGGTGGGCCCGGCCGGGCCGGCGGTCAGCGCAGCCCGTACGCCCGCAGCACCGTCTGGTCGACGGTGTTCCCGGCCCGGTCGGCGGCGTGCACCCGCAGTGACACCGTCCCGCGTCCGGCCGGCACGGTCGCCGTCCAGCGGAGGCCCGACCCGTGGGTCGGTACGGACCGCCAGGTGACGCCCTCGTCGAAGGAGACCTGCACGGTCACGCCGGCGCCCTTCGGGGCGGGCAACCCGGCGGGCTGGCGCAGGGTCAGCCCCACCTGGTGCGGGCGGTTGCCGGGCACGGTGCCGAGCAGGTCGGCCGGCACCCGGTAGTCCACCTGCAACAGCGACAGCGGGCTGGCCGCGTCACCCGCCGGACGGGCCGAGGTGAACTGCCACGCCGTGTCCGTCCGGGTGCCGTAACGCCACTCGTCCGAGGCCCGTCGCGTCGTCAGGTCGAGGCGGTAACGGGACGGTCCCGCCGTGGTCGGCACCGGCGTCCACCCGTCGGACAGGTCGGCGATCTGCCGTCCGTCCCGGCTGAGGCGGACCTCGACGCCGTCCGACTCCTCGCTGGTGCCCGCCACGCTGTAGTGCCCGTCGGCGTCGACGAACTCGGGCACCCGTACGTCGAGGACGTCCCCGGTCCGCGTCGGCACCGGCGCGCCGCTCGCCGGCACGGCCGGCCGGACCACCGGGGCGTGCCAGGACTCGGTCTCCCGGTCGTCGGCGGCGTACCGCCGGGGCTCCTGGGTGAGGCCGCCGGTCAACTGTCCCCACTGCATGAACATCTGCTTGTGCAGCACCCGGTGCTGCCACCAGTTGTCACCGGCGCTCACGAACTCCTGCCGGGTGGTGCCGTTGTGGACCAGGCGCTGGTCGTCGTTCCAGGCGTACTCCTGCCACGGACGCCAGCCGAACCGCTCCTCGGTGGCCCAACCCGCGCCCGTGTCGCCGTAGCGCGCGGTCACCTCGGCGGTGTTCTTCGCGGTCACCGTGTGCACGATGCGCTCCGGCACCCGCCCCTTCGACACCTGCCACACGTCGTACAGGTAGGGGCTGTCCACGGTCAGGGTCAGGTCCAGCGTCGCGCGACCCGTGCGCGCCGCCGCGATCAGCCGCTGCCCGTCGTCGTACGCCACGGCCATCGCCGGGATCGGCAGCCGCTCCCCCGCCGGCCGCCAGACCGTCCACGCGCTCTGGTCCTCGGGGCGGACGATCAGCACCGCCGCCGCGCCGGCCGCCGCGACCGCGGCCACCTGTTCCTCCTCGCTGCGGTCCGGGTCGGTGGCGAGCAGCACGGCCGCGCCCCGCACCCGGGTCAGCTCGCCGGGTGTTCCGGTGCCCGCCCAGACCAGCGGCAGCTTGTGTCGCCCGGTCGGCGCCGGGGACGCGCCCAGCAGGTTGATGTCCGACGGTCCGGACACGCCGGTGACGGTGGCGTCCACCATGGGCGCGACGAGCTGCCAGCGGGAGGCGAACTCGAACTCGCCGTGGCGCACCGGACGGGTCGGCGTGACGTTGACCTGCTGAACGGTGCTGTACGCCATCACGCCGTGGTCGATCTGCCGGCCGTTGCCCAGCACCCGGTGCACGTAGAAGCTGAGCGTGGCCCGCTGTTCGCTGGGCTTGGGCGTCTCGACGCGTACCGGCGTGCCCTTGCGGGCGTCCAGCACGACGGTCAGGTCCCGGTCGACGGTGAGCTCGGGTTCGACGGTCTGGGTCAGCTGCTCGTCCAGCGGAGCGCCGTGCTCGACCAGCGCGGTCAGCAGGTAGCTGCCCTCCTCGACCCGCAGGGTGCCCTCGCCCGGCCACCAGCCCCAGTAGTCCGACTCGGGCTGCTCACCGAAGAGGGTCAGGGCGGGCGAAAGAGTCGGCTGACCCTGCCGGCCCAGCACCTTGATCGTGACGTCGTGCTGCGGTCCGCTGACGGTGAGCCCGACCGGCGTGCGCACGGCTACGCCGTCCGCGCCGGTCGCCACCAGCCATCCTCCGTGCGGGCCCCGGGCCAGCTTCGCCGGGTCGGCGCGCAGTGGCACGGCCACGCTGCCGCCGGCCGGCACGGTCACCTCGCCCGAGCCGACGGCGACGCCGTCGGTCTCGGCCGCGCCGCTGTCCAGATTGCGCAGCTCCAGGGCCAGCCGCAGGGTCCGCGCGACGGACGTGCCATTGGTGTACGTCACACTGCGCTCGACCACCGCTCCGCCGGTGCTGACCCGGCCGAAGTCGGCGGTGGCCGACGCGTACACCCGTTGGGTGAGCGCCCGCGCCACGTCCACCCGACCGCCGCCCTGCTCGAAGACGGTCAGGGCCGGGTTCCCCTTGGTGGTGCTGACCAGCGCGTCCTTGAGCGTGCCGGCCTTCCAGTCCGGGTGGTCCTGGGCGAGGATCGCGGCCGCGCCCGCGACGTGCGGGGTGGCCATGGACGTCCCGGACGCGGCCGTGTAGGCGTCGCCGACCGGCGTACCCATGGTGGTGCCGGCGGCCCGCGCGGCGACGATGCCCACGCCCGGCGCGGTGATCTCGGGCTTGATGCCGTTGTCACCGACGCGGGGGCCCCGGCTGGAGAAGTCCGCGAGGTTGTCGTCCCGGTCGACGGCGCCGACGGTCAGCGCCGCCGTGGCCGCGCCCGGCGCGTTGACGCTCCGCGCCTGGCCGGAGTTGCCGGCGGCGATCACGAACAGCGCGCCGGTCTCGGCGGTCAGGTCGTTCACCGCCTGGCTCATCGGGTCGGTGCCGTCGGTCGGGCCACCGCCGAGGCTCATGCTGACGACCTTCGCGCCGGAGTGGGCGGCCCACTCCATGCCGGCGATGATGGCCGAGTCGTAGCCGGAGCCGCCGTCGTCGAGCACCTTGCCGACCAGCAGCCGCGTGCCCGGGGCGACGCCCTTGCGCAACCCCTCCGACGCCGCTCCGCTGCCCGCGATGGTGGCGGCGACGTGGGTGCCGTGGCCGTGACCGTCGCGGGCGCTGCCGCTGCCGGAGAAGTCCCGCGCCTCAGCGATCCGCCCGGCCAGGTCGGGGTGGGTGGCGTCGACGCCGGTGTCGAGCACGGCCACCGTCACGCCACTGCCGTCGCGGCCGGCCGCCCAGGCCGCCGGAGCGCCGATCTGCGGGACGCTGTGCTCCAACGTCGGACGCACCCGACCGTCCAGCCAGACCCGGGCGATGCCGCCGCCCAGCCGAGGAGTCACGGTCCGGGTCGTCGGCGTGCCGGCGAGGGTGGTCCACAGCCCACCCAGGTCGGCCTTGCCGACCCGTACGGCGGCACCGTTGATGCTCGGCAGGGGCCGGGCGTCGGTGACGCCGCCGAGCGGCCGGACCCGGCCGGCGGACGGCTCCTGGTAGCGCACGATCAGCGGCAGCGCGCCCTGCGCGGCGTCGCCGTAGCCGTCGGCGGCCAACTCCTGCACGTCGAACAGGTTGGCGTCGAGGACGCCGCTGGAGATGTAGGGCGTGACGTCGCTGGGCAGGACCCGCAGCCCGCCGTCGACCTCCAGGGTCTGGAAGAGGATCCGCTCCCGCCCGGGTCCCGGGCGTACGGTGGCGGCGACCCGGCCCGGCGCGGCCGGCGACAACTCGACCTGATCGCCGGTGATGAGGGTGATGCGGACGGGCGCGACGGCCGGGGCGGACGCGCCCAGGCTCGGGCCGGTGGGCCGGACGGGCGGCTCGGCGGACGCCGGCGCGGCGAGGCCGACCACCAACGCGCCGACCGCGCCGGCGCTGAGCCAGCGGGGGGACCAGTGCATGCGATGCGCTCCTTCACTCCTTCGGGCCCGACATCCGTGGATGGGGACCGATCGGAGTCTGCGACGCAGCGCACAACCAGGTCACTAGCCGCTCGCCGCCGTAGCGGCGACATGTCGTCAGGTGGACAACCGCCGGACACCGACGGTGTGCGCCACCGTCACCGGCGGCTGCCCCGCCAACCGTGCACCGGCAGGCCGAACTTGGCGACCAGCCGGTCGGTGAACGGGCGGGCCCGCAGCCGCACGATGCGCACCGGCAGGGCCCCGCGCCGCACGGTCACCCGGGCGCCCGGCGGCAGGTCGTACACCCGCCGGCCGTCGCAGGCGAGCACGGCGAGGGTGGTGAACGGGTCGACGGTGATGACGAACGTGGACGTGGGTGCGGTGACCAGTGGACGGCTGAACAGCGCGTGCGCGCTGATCGGTACCAGCAGCAGGGCCTCCACCTCCGGCCAGACGACCGGGCCGCCGCCGGAGAACGCGTACGCGGTGGAGCCGGTCGGGGTGGCGCAGACCACGCCGTCGCAGCCGTAGCGGGACAGCGGACGGCCGTCCACGTCGACGAGGAGTTCGAGCATCTGCGCCCGTTCGCCCTTCTCGACGCTGATCTCGTTGAGCGCCCACGACTCGATGGTCGGACCGCCGTCGAACTCGGCCGTGACGTCGAGCGTCAGCCGCTCGTGCACGGTGTAGTTGCGCTCGACGACGTCGCGGACCGCGGTGTCCAGGTCGTCGATCTCCGCTTCGGCGAGGAACCCGACCTTGCCGAGGTTGATGCCGAGCAGCGGCGCCTTCGCCGGGCGCGCCAGCTCGGCCGCGCGCAGGAACGTGCCGTCCCCGCCCAGCGCGAAGACGATCTCGGCGCCCTCGGCGGCTTCCGGGCCGGCGACGGGGACCACACCGGGCAGGTCGAGATCCTCGGCTTCGTCGGCGACGACCCGTACCTCGAATCCCGCGGCGATGAGGTCGGCGGCGACCGACCGGGCGTGCTCGGTGCTACGCCGACGACCGGTGTGGGTCACCAGCAGCGCCGTGCGGCTCATCGGGCCACCCGCCCGTCCGCGACCGCACGGCCGGACGCCCGCGCTCCGGCACGCCCGCGTGCCGTCGCGCGCCGCTCGCTGTACGCGCTCACCCTGCGACCTCCTCCGCCGCCACGCCCGGCACGTCGCCGGCCGTCGTCACACCGTCCGGCCCGGCGTCCACCACGGCCCGTACCCGCTGCGGGTCGGCCGCCGGCGCGCCCCGGCGCAACCATACGAAGAACTCGACGTTGCCGCTGGGGCCCGGCAGCGGGCTGGCCGCCACGTCCGCCAGGCCGAGGCCGAGCTGGGTCGCGGCGGCGGCCACGTCGAGCACCGCCTCGGCACGCAGCGCCGGGTCGCGGACCACACCGCCGGCCCCGACCCGCTCCTTGCCCACCTCGAACTGCGGCTTCACCATCAACGCCAGGTCGCCGTCCGCCCGGGTGCAGCCGGCCAACGCCGGCAGCACCAGCCGCAGCGAGATGAACGACAGGTCGGCCACCGTCAGGTCGACCGGTCCGCCGATCGTGTCCGGAACGAGGGTACGGACGTTTGTGCGTTCCAGGACCCGGACGCGCTCGTCGGTCCGTAGCGACCAGGCGAGCTGCCCGTAGCCGACGTCCACGGCCACCACCTCGGCGGCATCGGCGCGCAGCAGCACGTCGGTGAAGCCCCCGGTCGAGGCCCCGGCGTCCAGGCAGCGGCGGCCGGCGACGCGCAGCCCACCGAACGCGGCGAGGGCTCCGGCGAGCTTGTGGCCGCCCCGGGAGACGTACTCCTCGGTCGGGTCGTCGCCGGTGACCAGCAGCGGGTCGGCGGGGTCGACCATCGCGGCGGCCTTGCGCGCGGGCACTCCGCGCAGCTGGACCCGGCCGGCCTCGACCAGCGCGGCGGCCTGCTCACGCGAGCGGGCCAGCCCGCGACGGACGAGTTCGGCGTCCAGCCGGTTGCGACGTGCCATGCGTGTTTCTCCGGTCCGTCGGGCGGAATCGCCCTGCTCAGGTCTGGTCGATGGTGGCGAGGGTCTCGCGCAGCGTCTCGTACGCCGCCTCGTACTGCGCGATCTGGTCGGCCGGGGCGAGCGCCGCCGCGTTGTCCATGGCCCGCACGGCGGCCTCGACCGCCGGGTGGCTCGCCGCGTCGTCGGCGCCGACCGTCAGGTCGGCAGGCGGACCCGGGCGGGTGCCGGGCGGCGGACCCGGGCGGGCCGCGAACGAGCCGGCCGGTGGCGGGCCCGGTCGGAAGCCCCCGGGTGGGCCCGGGCGTGCCGCGTCGCTCACGACGCACCGTCCGGACGGCGCTTGCGGACGGCCTTCTTCGCCGGCATGGCCGCCGGAGTCGGGGTGTCGTCCTGGCTGACCGGCGTCGGCGTCTCGTCGCCGGTCCGGCTGATCGTCGCGGGAGGCTTGCGGGCGATGGCCTTCTTCGCGACGGCCTTCTTCGCGATCGCCTTCTTGGCGACGGGCGCGGCGGCCTTCTTGGCGACGGGCGGCGCGGCCTGCTGGGCGACCGGCGCTCCGGCGGGGCCGTCGGACGGCACCAGGCCGTCAGCGGGCGGCGCGGCGCGGGTCGGGTCGGGCTGTGGCACGGGCTCGGCGGCAGGCGTCGGGGCGGCGGACGGGCCGCCGGCCGTCGTCGCGGCGGGTGGCTCGGTGGCCCGCGCCTCGCGCAGTTGCCGTTCCAGGTCGCGTACCCGCCGGGTCAGCTCGGCCACCTCGTCGGCCGTGGCCAGACCGACCGCGCCGAGGGCCCGGTCGACCTCGAAGCGGACCAGCTTGGTCAACGCCTCCCGGTTGGCGGCGCTGGTGCTGACCAGCTCCTCGGCGAGCGCCTGCAACTGGGCCGCGGTCGCCCCGCCCGTGCCGACGACCCGGCGCACCGCTTCCTGCGCCTTCTTCCGGGGCGCCTCCGCCAGGCCCAGGGCCAGTTCGAGGTAGGCGCGCCACGCGTCCTGCATGCCTTGGTCCTTCCGTCGGGCGGGGTCTGCAGGTGTCACGCTACCGGGCACCCCGGACTGTCCCGTGCGGTACGGTGCCGGGGACGGCGAGGCAATCGGCGAGGGGGACATGTGGCCAGCGTGGACGAGTGCCGGCAGGCGTTGCAGGAGCTGGCCGCCCGGTTGGACCGCAACGCCGAGACGGTTCGGGAGCGTATCGACCTGGAGCGCACCCTGGCCTGCCGGATCACCGATCTGGACACGGCCTTCCACGGACGGATCAGCGGCGGCCGGCTGGTCGAGCTGGCCGACGGAGACGACCCGAAGGCCAAGATCGCGTTGAGCACGTCCAGCGACGACCTGCTCGCCCTGGTCCGTGGCGACCTGGACGTCACCAGGGCGGTCACCTCCCGCCGGGTGTCGATCAAGGCCAACCCGTTCGACCTGATGAAGCTGCGCAAGCTCCTCTAGCGGGTCGCCCGCGCGTCGCCGGTGCCCGGCTTCAAGCGTCGCCGCTCCGCCGCGCGCCTTCGTGGCCGGCCCACGTCTCCGTGGCCCGGCCTCACGCCTGCGCGGTCAGCCCGAAGCTCTTCAGGGCGGCGGCCGCGGCCGGGCCCGCCGGGCGGATCGCCGGCAGTGTCGGGGCCGCCCAGGCCGCCGCGCAGAGGGCCGCCAGGGCGTCCAGCGCCTGGCCGTCGCCGGCCAGCTCCAGCGTCCCGTCGCGGTCCGTGACGGACCAGCCGCCGGCGTCCGTCGGGCCCGGGACCCGCACCGCCGCCGCCGGGTCGAAGAGCCCCGCCAGGTCCCGCGCGACGTACGTGGGCCGCCGCCCCGGCTCGGCCGCGAGCAACTCGGGTACGCCGCTGACGCCGGTGAGCACGAGCAGACTGTCCAGTCCCGCGCGGCGGGCGCCCTCGATGTCGGTGTCCAGTCGATCGCCGACGACAAGGGCTTTTCCACCGTCGCCGCGCCGGGCGGCGGTCTCGAACAGCGCCGACTCCGGCTTGCCGACCACCAGGTCCGGGTCCCGTTCCAACGCGGTCCGCAACACCGCGACCAGTGACCCGTTGCCGGGTAGCGGGCCACGGGCGCTGGGCAGGGTCCGGTCGGTGTTGGTGGCGACCCAGATCGCGCCGGCCCGGACCGCGACCGACGCCTCGGCCAACTCGGCCCAGCCGACCTGCGGGCCGTACCCCTGCACCACCGCGGCCGGCTTCTCGTCGGCGCGGGTGACCGGGGTCAGCCCGACCGCGCGCAGCTCGGCGCGCAACGCCTCCGCGCCGACCACCAGCACCGCGGCGCCGGCCGGCAGCCGGTCGCGCAGCAGCTCGGCCGCTGCGGCGGCGGAGGTGAGGACCTCCTCCGGCCGCGCCGGCACGCCCATCCCGGTCAGCAGGTCCGCGACGTCGCTGGAGCGGCGTGAGGCGTTGTTGGTGGCGTACGCGACCGCGCGGCCCTCGGCGTGCAGCTGGGCCACCGCCTCGACGGCGCCGGGAATCGGCCGGTCGATCAGGTAGATCACACCGTCCAGGTCAAAGACGACCAGGCTGTACCCGTCGATCAGCCGCTTCCCGGCGTCCGCGTTCACCGCTGCGTCGACTCCGGCTCGTCGCCCCGGGTGGGGGCGGTCCGCTCGCCGTCCGCGCCCCGGCCACCGTCGTCGGCGGTCCGGACCGCAGCGGTGTCGTCCGGGTCCGGACGGCGGGCGTCGACGTCCTCGTCGTCACCGTCGACGTCCTCGGGGTCCGCCGCGTCGGTGTGCCGCGCCGAACCGCCGGTGACGCGGTCCTCCTCGTCGTCGTCGAAGTCCTCGTCGCCCGCCTCGGCGGCGAAGTCCTCGTCGTCCTCGTCGTCCTCTTCGTCGTCAGCCTCGTCGTCGGCCGTCGCGGCGAAGTCGTCCTCGTCGTCGTCGACATCCTCGTCGTCGGCGGTCAGGTCCGTGTCCGGCTGCGCCGGCACGGCGCCCGGCGCGCCCGGACCGGCGGCGATCTCCTCGGCCTCGTCCTCGTCGTCGCCCTCGATGACGACGCCGTCGAGTTCGAGCAACCGCTCGGCGGCGTCGGTCTCGCCCTCGGTGTCCACGTCGGCGGCGCGGGAGAACCACTCGCGGGCCTCCTCACGCCGACCCACCGCGAGCAGCGCGTCGGCGTACGCGTAGCGGAGACGCGCCGTCCACGGCGCCGTCGTCTCGCTGGTGAGATCGGGCACCTGGAGCATCGCGACCGCGGCGTCCTTCTGGCCGAGGTCACCCCGTGCGCCGGCGGCGACGATCAGCAGCTCGACGGCGACGGCCGGGTCCAGCTTCTCCTGGTCGGCACCCCGGTACAGGTCGATGGCCCGCTCCGGCCGGCCGAGCGCACGCTCACAGTCGGCGAGCACGGCAAGGTGACTCTGCAAACCGGTCATCCGGTGGTACGTCCGCAGCTCGGCGATCGCCGTCTGCCACTCCCCCGCGTGGTACGCGGCCAGGCCGACCGCTTCGCGGACGGAGGCGATGCGCGACGCCAGCCGCCGGGCGGCCAGCGCGTGGGCCAACGCCTCGGCCGGGTCCTCGTCGATCAACTGACCGGTGGCGACCAGGTGCCGGGCCACGGTCTCGGCGACCGGCTTGTTCAGCGAGAGCAGTTCGGCACGGACGTCCTTGTCGAGGTCGGTCGCGACAATGTCGTCCGGCAGTGCCGGGGCCGCGCTACGCCCACCCTCGGACGCCTCCAGGCCCGCCGCACGCTCGTCGCGGCGGCGGTCGTCCTCGCGACGGTCGCCGCCCCGGAAGCCACCCTCACGGTCGCCACCGCGGAAGCCGCCCTCACGACGGTCGCCGCTACGGAAGCCACCCTCACGGGGCGCACCACCCTGCCGGCGGTCGCCGCCTCGGAACCCGCCCTCGCGGTCGCCGCCACGGAACCCGCCCTCACGGCGGTCACCGCCCCGGAAGCCACCGTCGCGGTCGCCGCCCCGGAAGCCACCCTCACGGGGCGGACCGGAACGACCACGGTCACCGCCACCCTGGTAGCCACCCTCACGACGGTCACCGCCCCGGAAGCCGCCCTCGCGATCGCCACCCCGGAAACCGCCCTCGCGGCGGTCACCGCCACGGAAGCCACCCTCGCGGGTCGCACCGGAACGGTCACGGTCGCCACCACGGAAGCCACCCTCACGACGGTCACCGCCACGGAAGCCACCGTCACGGTCGCCGCCCCGGAAGCCACCCTCACGGGGCGGACCGGAACGACCACGGTCACCGCCACCCTGGTAACCGCCCTCACGACGGTCGCCACCACGGAAACCACCCTCGCGGTCGCCACCACGGAAGCCACCCTCACGGCGTTCGCCACCCCGGAAGCCACCGTCACGGTCGCCGCCACGGAAACCGCCCTCACGGGAGGGACCGGAACGACCACGGTCAGCGCCGCCCTGGTAACCGCCTTCGCGACGTTCGCCACCCCGGAAGCCACCGTCACGGTCGCCACCACGGAAGCCGCCCTCGCGCGGACCAGCGGAGCGCGACGAGTCGCGGAAACCGCCCTCGCGACGCTCTCCGCCCCGGAACCCACTCTCGCGGTCGCCACCGCGGAAGCCGCCGCCCTCGCGGCGGTCTCCGCCCCGGAAGCCACCCTCGCGGTCGCCACCGCGGAAGCCGCCGCCCTCGCGGCGGTCACTGCCCCGGAAGCCACCCTCGCGGTCGCCACCGCGGAAGCCGCCGCCCTCACGGCGGTCACCACCACGGAAGCCACCCTCGCGGGGCGGACCGGACCGACCACGGTCACCACCGCCCTGGTAGCCACCCTCGCGGCGGTCGCCGCCCCGGAAGCCACCGTCACGGTCGCCACCCCGGAAACCGCCCTCACGGCGGTCGCCACCACGGAAGCCACCCTCGCGGGGCGGACCGGAACGGTCACGGTCGCCGCCTCGGAAGCCACCCTCACGGCGGTCGCCACCACGGGCGCCGCCCTCGCGGCCACCGGCGTAGCCGCCGCGGGCGCCGCCGGCGTTGTCACGGTCTCCCCGGTACGGGGGCCGGTCGTCGCGGCGCGCTCCACGGTCGCGTCCAGCCGGGCCGTCGGTGCGGTCCTCGTTACGACGGGGACGGTCTCCGCCCTGCGGTCCTGAACTCACAGGTACATCCTTCCTGATTGCGCCACCAATGGCGCTACGCAGTCGAGGGCCGACCCTGATGGGGCGGCCCTCGA
>NZ_JBYIRN010000031.1:0-84263 GCF_057708145.1 Micromonospora sp. bgisy143 | reverse complement strand
CGTCGGAGTCGGCGAGGCGGAACTGCTGGTTGGTCCCACCGTTGTCGGACCACTGCACGATCGCCCCACCATTGGCGGTCGACCGGCCGGACACGTCCAACACCTTGCCCGACAACCGCGACTTGACCCGGTAGTACCCACCACCGGAATCCACGAACTGCCACTGCTGCTGATTACCGTTGTTACGCGTCCACTGCGTGATCCGCGCACCGTCGTTCGTGGCCAGGTTGTAGACATCCAACGCCTTGCCACTGTTGCGGTTCACCAGGACGTACCACGCGCTCGTGTCGACCGTGGCCGCCGACGCGGGTGCCGCGGCCACCGCCACGGCCGCGCCACCGACCACCAGTGCCGTCGCGGCGACGGCCAATCTCGACAGCCAGTTGCGCCGGCGTGGCGCACCCCGGGGAACCCGACCGATGGAAAGCATGATCCTCCTCTGCTGACGCGAACCGTGCGGTCTGGGCCGGCGTCCGCGGCACCGGGCGGGGCACCGAGCTGACCACGCCCGGCCATGTGATCGCTAACAGCGCGCCCCGGGCGCCCCGGCAGCACGATGCCGATGACGAGGGGTTAGGACGCGCGCACGGCCGGACCAGGCGACGACATCGACCACGTTGACTATAGACTGTGAGCGATAACATGCTCTTAGTCAAGGCGTAACACAACCGGCTCGCGGGCCTGCTAGTGCGCGCGACAGGGTCCGGGCGCAGACACGAACGGGTGGCCCATCCCGGCCCGTAGGCAGGGATGGACCACCCGTTTCACGGTCTGGGCCGTCGCGTCCCGCACGGCGGCGGGCGCACGGCCTCGACGCGGGTCAGAAGCCGCGGGCCAGCCGGTAGTAGGCCTGGTTCCAGCGGATCTCGTCGGCGAAGCGGCGCGTGGTGGTCTCGGCGTCGATGACGACGAGCTCGGTGCGGCTCATCTCGGCCAGGTCGTGCAGCTCCTCGGCGCCCACCGCCTGCGACAGCACGGTGTGGTGCGGGGCGCCGGCGGTGATCCAGGACTCGGCGGAGACCGGCAGGTCCGGTCGCGGTCGCCAGACGGCGCGGGCCACCGGCAGGCTGCGCAGCGGCTGCGGCGGCGACACGACGTCGATCTCGTTGGCCACCAGCCGGAACCGCTCCCCCATGTCCGCCAGCCCCAGCACCACGGCCGGACCGGGCGCGGCGTCGAACACCAGCCGCACCGGGTCCTCGCGCCCACCGATGCTCAGCGGGTGGATCTCGACGTTGGGCACGTCGGACGCGATGGTCGGGCAGACCTCGAGCATGTGCGCGCCGAGCACCAGCTCCTGGCCCGGCGTGAGGTCGTAGGTGTAGTCCTCCATGAACGACGTACCGCCCGGGACCCCCACCGACATCGCCTTGACGGTGTGCACCAGGACCGACGTCTTCCAGTCACCCTCGCCGCCGAAGCCGTAGCCGTCCGCCATCAGCCGCTGCACGGCGATGCCGGGGAGCTGACGCAGGCCGCCGAGGTCCTCGAAGTTCGTCGTGAACGCCCGGAACCCACCGGCCTCCAGGAAGGCGCGCATACCCAGCTCCAGGCGGGCGGCGTAGCGCAGCGAGTCGTGCCGCTCACCACCCGGAAGCAGCTCGGCGCCCACGCGGTAGGTGTCGCCGTACTCCTTGACCAGCTCGTCCACGTCGGCGTCGGCGACCTGGCCGACCACCTCGACCAGGTCGTTGACGCCGTAGGTGTTGACCGACACCCCGAAGCGCAGCTCCGCCTCGACCTTGTCGCCCTCGGTCACCGCGACGTCGCGCATGTTGTCGCCGAAGCGGGCGAGGCGCAGCGACCGCATCGCCGACCAGCCGGTCGCCGCGCGGGCCCAGGCGCCGACCCGGGCGGTCACCCGCGGGTCGCTGACGTGCCCCGCAACGGTCTTGCGGGCCACACCGAGGCGGGTCTGGATGTAGCCGAACTCACGGTCGCCGTGCGCCGCCTGGTTCAGGTTCATGAAGTCCATGTCGATCTCGTCCCACGGCAGCAGGACGTTCGACTGGGTGTGCAGGTGCAGCAGCGGCGTCTGCAGCGCGTCCAGTCCGGCGATCCACATCTTCGCCGGCGAGAACGTGTGCATCCAGGCGATGACCCCGATCGCGCCCTGGGCGGCGGCCTCCCGGCAGACCTGCAGGATCTCACCGCTGTTGGTCAGGACGGGCTTCCAGACCACCCGGGCGGGAATCTGCGGCGAGTCGTCGAGCGTGGCCGCGATCTGGCGGGACTGCTCGGCGACCTGCCGGAGCGTCTCCTCGCCGTACATGCCTTGGCTGCCGGTGAGGAACCAGATCTCGGGTTCGGGGTGTGGTGCCATGGGGTTGCCTTCCGCGAGAGGGGCGGTCACTTGTAACGGATTCCGATGAGTCGCTGCAGGAGGATGAACGCGAAGAGCAGGCCGCCAATCACGATCTTGGTCCACCAGGAGTTGAGGCTGCCGTCGAACGTGATGAGGGTCTGGATCACACCCAGGACCAGCACGCCGAGCACGGTGCCGAAAATGTAACCCGAGCCGCCGGTGAGCACCGTGCCACCGATGACGACGGCGGCGATGACGTCCAGTTCCATGCCGACGGCGATCAGCGGCGCGCCGGAGAGGGTGTAGAACGACAGCAGGATCCCACCGATCGCGGAGCAGAGCCCGCTGATCGTGTAGACGGCGATCCGGGTACGCCCCAGCGGCAGGCCCATCAGCAGCGCCGACTGCGGGTTGCCGCCGATCGCGTACACGTTGCGCCCCAGGCGGGTGTACGCCAGCACGTACGCGGCGACGAGCACCACGGCGAAGGCGATCAGCACGCTGATCGAGACGAAGTTGCCCCGGGGGTCACCGATCCGCTCCTGCGACATCCTGGTCCAGAAACCGTCCGTGATCGGGATGGACGAGTCCGAGATGAACGTGCACATGCCCCGGGCGAAGAACATCCCGGCGAGCGTGACGATGAACGGCTGGATGTCGAAGAAGTGGATGACACAGCCCATCAAGAGGCCGAGCGTCGGTCCGATGAGCAGCGCGATGACGAGCACGAGCGCCGCCGGCAGGCCCTTCTCCAACAGCGACGCCGACACCATCGCCGTCATGGCCACGACGGACCCGACCGACAGGTCGATGCCACCGGTGAGGATCACGAAGGTCATGCCCACCGCGACGACGAGCAGGAAGCCGTTGTCGATGAAGACGTTGAAGATGACCTGCACGTTCGAGAACGCCGTGTACTGGGACACGCCGATGCCGTACATGACCAGCAGCAGGGCGAGCGTGGCCAGCACCGGCACCTGCCGCCGGGGCAGCCGGAACCGGGTCCGGCGGGGGACGGTGAGCGATCCGGTGGTCATGCCGGCACCTGCTCCTTCGGCTTGTCGGCGACGGGGCGCGGCGGCGGGACGCTCTTCCTGCGCCGGCTGAACCGGGCGCGGAAGGCCGGCGCCTGGATGAGGCAGACGGCGATGACGACCACCGCTTTGAACAGCAGCGACGTCTGCGGTGAGATGTTCATGGCGTACACCGTGGTGGTCAGGGTCTGGATGATCAGCGCGCCGAGGATGGTGCCGCTGAGGTAGAACCGGCCACCGGCCAGGGACGTACCGCCGATGACGACCGCGAGGATGGCGTCCAGCTCCACCCAGAGGCCGACCGCGTTGCCGTCGGCGCTGGACACGTTCGCCGTCATCATGAAGCCGGCGATCGCCGCGCAGGCGGCGCTGAGCACGTACACCAGGAAGATGACCCGGTTGGAGCGGATGCCCGCCAGTCGGCTCGCCTCGGCGTTGCCACCCACCGACTCGACGATCATGCCGAGCGCGGTACGACGGGTGAACGCGGCGACCAGCAGGGCGGCGGCGAGCGCGATGAAGATGGCCAGCGGCAGGGTCAGCAGGTGACCCAACCCGATCGCCCGGAACGGCCCCGAGTTGATGGTGATGATCTGACCCTGGGTGATGAGCTGGGCGAGGCCACGACCGGCCACCATCAGGATCAGCGTGGCGATGATCGGCTGGATCCCGATCACCGCCACCAGCACCCCGTTCCAGGCGCCGAGCACCAGCGAGATCCCGAACGCCATGGCGAGGGCGGTCAGCACCACGGCGAGGCTGTTCTGGTCGGACTGCTTGCTGATGTACATGCAGGCGACCGCGCCGCTGATCGCGCAGAGGGAGCCGACCGACAGGTCGATGCCGCCGGTCGAGATGACAAGCGTCATGCCCAGCGCCACGAGGATCAGCGGCGCGCTCAGCCGCAGGATGTCGATCGGCGTGCCGTACAGGTGCCCGTCCTTGAGCTCGATGGACAGGAACCCGGGCCGGTAGATCGTGTTCGCCGCGAGCATGACGACCAGCACGGCGACCGGCCAGAACAGCCGGTGACCGATGATCGTCCGATAGCGGCCCCTGGTCTCGTTCATCGGTCCGCCTCCTCCCGGTGGGATCCACTCGCGATCGTCTGCATGATGCGCTCCGCATCGAGGTCCTCGTTGTTGGCGAGCTGCGCAACCATCTGCCGGTCCCGCATGACCGCCACCTTGTGGCTGAGGCGCAGCACCTCCTCCAACTCGGCCGAGATGAACAGCACCGCCATCCCGCCGTCGGACAGCTGCGCCACGAGCCGCTGGATCTCGGTCTTCGCGCCGATGTCGATACCGCGGGTCGGCTCGTCCAGGATCAACAGCCGCGGCTCGGTGATCAGCCAGCGGGCCAGCAGCACCTTCTGCTGGTTGCCGCCGGAGAGGTTGCGGACCGGCACCTCCGGGTCCGCCGGACGGATGTTGAGCGCCTTGACGTACTTGTCGACCAACTCGTCCTGACGGCGGCGCGGAATGGGCCGCAGCCAGCCCCGGGCGGCCTGCATGGCGAGGATCATGTTCTCGCGGACCGACAGGTCGGGGACGATGCCCTCGGCCCGGCGGTTCTCCGAGCAGAACCCGACGCCCTGGTCGATGGCCTGCGCGGGGGTACGCAGGCTGCTCGCCGTGCCGTCGATGGCGACCTGCCCACCGTCGGCCCGGTCGGCGCCGAAGAACAACCGCGCCACCTCGGTACGCCCCGAGCCCAGCAGGCCGGCGAGGCCCACCACCTCACCGGCGTGGATGGTCAGGCTGAACGGCTCGACCGCGCCCGCCCGGCCGAGTTTCGACACCGCCACCAGCGGGGTGCCCTCCTCGATCGCGGCCAGGTCGCGCCGGGAGTGCTCCTCGATCCCCTCGAGGACGTCGAGTTCCTTGCCGATCATCTTCTCGACGAGGCCGAGTTGGGGCAGTTCGGCGGTCGGGTACTCGCCGACGAGCCCGCCGTTGCGCAGCACCGTGATGCGGTCGGCGATCTCGTAGACCTGGTCGAGGAAGTGCGTCACGAACAGGATCGCGATGCCCTCGTCGCGGAGCTGCCGCATGATGCGGAACAACTGCGCGACCTCACCGGCGTCGAGGCTGGAGGTCGGCTCGTCCAGGATGAGCACCCGGGCCTGAATGTCGATCGCGCGGGCGATCGCGACCATCTGCTGGATGGCCAGGGAGTACGAGCCCAGCGGCGCGCTGACGTCGAGGTCGAGGTCGAGGCGGCTCAGCAGCGCGCGGGCGCGGCGGCGGACCTCGCCCCAGCGGACGGCGCCGAACAGGCGGGGCTCACGCCCGATGAAGATGTTCTCCGCCACCGAGAGGTTGGTGCAGAGATTGACCTCCTGGTAGACGGTGCTCACCCCGGCGGCCGTCGCCTGCATCGGCCCGCTGAAGGACACCGGCTCACCGCCGAGGGTGATCGTGCCCTCGTCGGTGTCGTAGACGCCGGTCAGCACCTTGATGAGGGTCGACTTGCCGGCGCCGTTCTCGCCCATCAGGGCGTGCACCTCGCCGGGGAAGAGCCGGAAGTTCACGTTGTGGAGTGCACGCACCCCGGGGAAGGACTTGCTGATCCCGGTCATCGTCAGGACCGGACGGCTATCCGTCATCCCATCAGACCTCTTCTGGGGGTTGTCGACGCGGATGGGCCGTTGCGCTCCCACCGCGCCCGCCCGGCCCATGGGATGGGCGCGGGCGGGCGTGGCGCGGGACGTCGCGGGTCATGCCCGGTCCGTTCGGGTTAACGGGGCGACGCGGCGGGGTCGCCACGCGAGCGCGGCGACCCCCTGCGTCGATCAGTACTTGCGGTTGGGCAGAGCCTCCTTGGCCTGCTCCTGGGTGAAGGTGGTCTCCTCGGTCTCGATCCGCGGCGGCACCGTCTCACCCGCGTGGACCTTCTTGGCCAGGTCCATCAGCTGTGGGCCGAGCAGCGGGCTGCACTCCGCGATGAAGTTGAACTTCCCGTCGGCGAGCGCCTGCATACCGTCCTTCACGGCGTCGACCGTGATGATGGTGATGTCCTTGCCCGGCACCTTGCCGGCCGCGGTGATGGCCTCGAGAGCACCCAGACCCATGTCGTCGTTGTGCGCGAACAGCACGTCGATCTTCGGGTTGGCCTTGAGGAACTGCTCCATGACCTGCTTGCCGCCCGCCCGGGTGAAGTCACCCGGCTGAGAGGCGATGATCTTCAGGTTCGGGTTGGCGGCGATCGCCTCGCCGAAGCCCTTCTTGCGGTCGTTGGCCGGAGCGGCACCGGTGTTGCCCTGCAGTTCGACGATGTTGACCGGGCCCGTGGCGCCCTTCTTCTGCTCGACCAGCCACTCGCCGGCGAGGCGGCCCTCCTTGACGAAGTCCGAGCCGAGGAAGGTCTTGTAGAGGCTCTTGTCGGCCGAGTCGACCGAGCGGTCGGTCAGGATGACCGGGATGCCGGCGTCCTTGGCCTCCTTGAGCACGGTGTCCCAACCGGACTCCACGACCGGCGAGAAGGCGATGACGTCCACCTTCTGCTGGATGTAGTTGCGGATGGCCTTGATCTGGTTCTCCTGCTTCTGCTGCGCGTCGTCGAACTTGAGCTCGATGCCCGCCGCGGCAGCCGACTCCTTGATCGAGGTGGTGTTCGCCGTACGCCACCCGCTCTCGGCGCCGACCTGGGAGAAGCCCATCGTGATCTTGCCGTCGTCCTTGGACCCGCCGCCGCCGGTGTCGCTGTTGCCGCAGGCCGCCACGCCGCCGATGAGCAGCACACTGGCGAGGACCGCGATAGCGCGCTGCGTTCGCATCTTTCTCATCAGATCTCCTTGGCTGGGTGTGGTGGGGACCGCGTGAGCCGCCGAGGTGCGAGGGGTGGCGTACGCGGGTGGTGCGTGCTGGTGCGTCGGTGGAGCAGACCGGCGGGACGTGTGGAGACGGTCAGGAGCCCGCCGGTGCGACTGGTTGTTGGCCGTAGACGTTCTGGTAACGGTGGTAAAGGGCGTCGATGTCGGCCGGCGCGATCGGCACGGGCTGCCCGAGGGTGCGCGCCAGGTACGCGGTACGGGCCACGTCCTCGCACATGACCGCCGCCTTGACCGCCGCCCGGGCGTCCCGGCCGATGGTGAAGACGCCGTGGTTGCGCATGAGCACGGCGGGCGAGCGGTGCCCGGCGAGCGTCGCGACGATGCCCTTGCCGATGTCGTCGCCACCGATCAGCGCGAACGGGCCCAGCGGGATCTCCCCGCCGAACTCGTCGGCCTGCGCGGTGAGGTGGCAGGGGATCGCCTCGCCGCAGGCGGCCCAGGCGCTGGCGTACGAGCTGTGCGTGTGCACCACGCCGCCGACCTCGGGCATCGCGCGGTAGACGTAGGCGTGGGCGGCCGTGTCGCTGGACGGCGCCAGGTCGCCCTCGACGAGGACGCCGTCGAGGTCGCAGACCACCATCGTCTCGGCCGTGAGGTCGTCGTAGCCCACACCGCTGGGCTTGATGACCATGAGGTCCTGGCCGGGAACCCGCGCGGAGACGTTGCCGGACGTCCAGGCGACCAGGTTGTACCGGGTCAGCTCGGCGTGCAGGCGGGCGACCTTCTCGCGCAGCTCACCGATCTGTCGGCTCACCTCTGCGTTCATGCGACGACCTCCAGCGGGGCCTCGTGCGTGGCCACGGCGGCCTCTACCGCCGCGTTGCGGATCGCCCGGAGGCGGAGCATGACGTCGTTGCCGCCGCGACCGAAGTGGTCGTGCAGCGCCCGGTACTCGGCGTACAGGGCGTCGTAGGCGCGGGCGCGCTCCGGGTCCGGCGTGTAGACGGCCTCGTGCACCCGCCCCATCGCCTGGGACGCCTCGTGGATCGACGGGTACGCCCCGGCGGCGACGGCGGCGTGGATCGCCGAGCCGAGCGCCGGCCCCTGCGCGGACGCGATGATGTTCAGCGGACGCCTGGTCACGTCGGCGTAGATCTGCATCAGCAGCTTGTTGTTGGTGAGGCCGCCGGCGATCACCAGGTCGTTGACGGGCACCCCGGCCTCGACGAACGCGTCGATGATCATCCGGGTGCCGTACGCGGTGGCTTCCAGCAGCGCGCGGTAGACGTCCTGCGGGCGGGTGGCCAGCGTCATCCCGACGATCATCCCGCTCAGGTCGTGGTTGACCAGCAGCGAGCGGTTGCCGTTCCACCAGTCCAGGGCGACCAGGCCGTGCGCGCCGACCGGCTGGCTGGCGGCCAGCTCGGTGAGACGTTCGTGCGAGTCGAGCCCGGCGGGTGCGCCGTGCTCGACGAACCAACCGAAGATGTCGCCGACGCCGCTCTGGCCGGCCTCGTAGCCCCACGCTCCCGGGCTGATGCCGCCGTCGACCACGCCGCACATCCCGGCGACCTCGGCCGGGTGCTCGCCGTTGACCACATGGCAGGTGGACGTGCCCATGATGGCGACCAGCCGACCGGGCTGCACGGCCTGCGCGGAGGCCGCGGTCACGTGCGCGTCGACGTTGCCGACCGCCACCGCGATCCCCTCCGGCAGGCCGGTCCAGGCCGAGGCGCGGGCGGTGAGCGTGCCGGCCCGGGCGCCGAGCGGCAGCAGCGGGCCGTCGAGCTTGGCCACGAAGTCACCGAAGTCGGGGTTGAGCGCGGTCAGGAAACTCTCGGACGGGTACTGCCCGTCCTGCAGGATGCCCTTGTAGCCGGCGGTGCAGACGTTCCGGGTCTCGGTGCCGCTGAGCTGCCAGACGATCCAGTCGGCGGCCTCGATGAACCGCTCGGCCCGGTGGTAGATCTCCGGGTCCTCCTCCAGGATCTGCAGCCCCTTGGCGTACTGCCACTCGGCGGAGATCTTGCCGCCGTACCGGCCGATCCACGGCTCCGCACGCTCGTGGGCCAGCGCGTTGATCCGGTCGGCGTGCGGCTGCGCCGCGTGGTGCTTCCACAGCTTGACCCAGGAGTGCGGCCGGTCCCGCAGCTCGGGGTCCTCGCAGAGGGGGGTGCCGTCGGCGCGCGTCGGGAGCACGGTGCAGGCGGTGAAGTCGATGCCGATGCCCACCACCGCCGCGGGGTCCACCCCCGCCGCGGCGACCGCGGCCGGGACGGCGTGGCGCAGCACGTCGCGGTAGTCGTCCGGATTCTGCAGCGCCCAGTCCGGGGGCAGCGGCCGACCTCCCGGCAGCGTCTCGCTGATGACCCCGTCCCCGTACTCGTGCACCGCGGTCCCGAGCTCGGCACCGTCAGAAACCCGGACCACCAGGGCCCGCCCGGAGAGAGTGCCGAAATCGACACCCACGACGTAGCTTTCGGCAGCTCCGCCCACACGCTCCATGTTCACCTCCACCGTTAACGGGGATAGTGTTAACGCTCACATCCAGCCTCGTCAAGACATCTACCTGCAACAGCTCCGTAACGGAACGCGGGGGCCGTACCGACTCGCGCGCGTCGATACCGGACCGGCATGACGACCCCGTCCCGAAGGCGGCGGCCGCGAGCCGCCGCCGCGCGCGGATGTCAGCGATAACATCGACAGCCTCGCCGCCCCTGCACGATGAGGCCCGCAGAACGGGTTTCCACCTCGTCCGGGCCCCATGACCCCGCGCTCCGACGCCAACGCTCGCGGCAGGACGCCGGCCCACGCGGATGTTATCGATAACATTCGATGCCTCGACGGCGGCTGACGCGCGTCGATCATGGAGTTGCGGTGGGGGACCAAGCGGTTGAGTCGACCTAATCCGGGCACCACGAGTCCATGATCGGCCCGTTCGGGGATCGGGGGCGTGGCTCGTCAGTCGGCGGAGGCCAGGTCGATGAGCCGGTTCGGGCCCCGGCGGCCGGGCTGCGCGCGCAGCGGCCACCCGGTCACGCCGACAGCCGGCGGCCCGGCCCATCGGGGCCGGGCCGCCGGTCGTCAGAGGACGGCGGTTCAGGCCGTTCGGGGACGGTTGTAGAGCGCCTTGGCCCAGCAGAAGCAGCCGACCGTGATGACGGCGCACCAACCGACCGCGAGGAGCCCGTTCGCGCCGATCCCACCGCCGAGCAGCAGGCGACGGAGCGTCTCCATGACCGGGGTGAAGGGCTGGTAGTCGGCGAACAGGCGGACCGGCGTCGGCATCGAGTCGGTGGGTACGAACCCGCTGCCGAGGAACGGCAGCAGCACCAGCGGCATGGGCAGGTTGCTGGCCGTCTCGACGCTCCTGGTGACCAGGCCCAGGGCGACCGACAGCCAGGTGACGGCGACGGTGACCATGGTCAGCACGCCGACCGCCGCGAGCCACTCGACGGCGCTCGCGGTGGGGCGGAACCCGACGAGCAGCGCCGCGCCGGTGACCGCCGCCAGGCTGAGCATCGTCTGGAACACGCTGCCCACCACGTGGCCGGTGAGAACCGACGGCCGGAAGATCGCCATGGTACGGAACCGGGCGATGATGCCCTCGGCCATGTCCATGGCGACCGAGATCGCGGTGCCCTGCGCCGCGCTGGCCACCGTGATGAGCAGGATGCCCGGGGTGACGTAGTTGGCGTACTCGGCGCGACCGCCGGTCGGTCCGAGGCCGGCGCCGAGCGTGCCGCCGAAGACGTAGACGAAGAGCAGCAGCAGGATGACCGGGATGCCGACGAGCATCAGGGTCAGCGACGGGTAGCGGCGCATGTGCAGGAGGTTGCGCCGCAGCATGGTGTGGGAGTCGTGCAGGGCGAGGGTGAGGGTGCTCATCGCGCAGCGGCCCTTTCGTGGCGGGGTCCGGCGTCGGGTTGGCCGGTGAGGGCGAGGAAGACGTCGTCGAGGTCGGGGGTGTGCACGGCGAGGCCGGCCACGGTGATCGCGCCCCGGTCGAGGTCGTCCAGGAGGGACCGCAGCGAGCCGACTCCGCCGTCACTGGGCACCTCGAGGGTGAGCGCGGCGTCGTCCCGGGTGGCCGTCGTGAACGTCCGGGCCGCCGAGTCGAGTGCGCCCTGGTCGGCGAAGCTCAGCACGACGTGACCGCCCGGGATGAGCCGCTTGAGCTCGTGCGGGGTGCCCTCGGCGATCAGTCGGCCGTGGTCGAGGAAGGCGACCCGGTCGGCGAGCTGGTCGGCCTCTTCCAGGTACTGGGTGGTCAACAGGATGGTGACGCCCTCGGCGGCCAGCGCCTTGATGATGTGCCACATGGCGCGGCGGCTACGCGGGTCGAGACCGGTCGTCGGCTCGTCGAGGAAGATGACGCGGGGGTCGCCGACGAGCGTCATCGCGAGGTCGAGCCGACGACGCATGCCACCGGAGTACGTGGCCGCCGGCTTGTCCGCAGCCTCGGTCAGATCGAACTGATCGAGCAGGTCGGCGATCCGGCGCAGCCCCGCGGCGCGGTCCAGGTGGCACAGATCGGCCATGAGGTGCAGGTTCTCCCGGCCGGTGAGCAGACTGTCCACCGCGGAGAACTGGCCGGTGACGCCGATCAGCTCGCGTACCGCGTCGGCGTCGCGGGCCACGTCGTGTCCGCGCACGCGGGCGTGACCGCCGTCGGCCGGGATGAGGGTGGAGAGGATCTGCACGGTGGTGGTCTTGCCGGCGCCGTTGGGACCGAGCAGGGCGAAGATCGTTCCCTCGGTGATCATCAGGTCGATGCCGTCGAGCACGACCTTGTCGCCGTAGGACTTGCGCAGCTCGGTGGTGACGATCGCGGGCTTGCTGCTGCCGGTCATGGTCTCCTCGTTCGTGGTGGGGGTCGACGCGCGTCAGGCACGGCGGATGGTGATGTCGCCGTAGGAGGTGTTGGCGCGGATCTCGACCGTCTCGTCGGTCTCGGCCGGGCCGTCGGCCGCCGCCAGGGCGTTGTGCACGCGGCCGTGGCGGGAGCTGACGTCGAGCCAGGCGGCGCTGCCGCGCCGGACGCCGACCTCGATCGCGCCGTAGGAGGTCTGTGACTCGATCGACCCGCGCACGACCTCGCCGAGGCGCACGTTGCCGTACGCGGTGCGCGCCGCCACCGAGGCGGTCGAGGCGTCGACGGTGATGTCGCCGTACGCGGTGTTGATCCGGACGTCACCGCCACCGTGGCCGATCCAGCAGTCACCCGAGGAGTTCTTGATCTCCGCGGTGCCGTCCACGGTGCCGAGGCGCACCTTGCCGGACGACGCCTTCACCCGGGCCGAACCGGTGACCCGCTCCACGGTCACCTCGCCGTGGCTGCTGTCGATCTCCAGCGGCCCGGTCTCCTCCAGCCGGATCGCGCTTCCGGTCTTGATCCGGCACTCGCCGAGCCGCCCCTCTCCCCGGAAGGCCGCCCACGCCGCCTCGGCGTGCAGTCTCGTGCCGCTCGGCACCTCGATCAGGACGTCGACCGAGGGTCCGGAGCCGAAGCCGTACCGACGCCAGCTCTTGGGCACCCTGATCCGCAGCTGCCCGGCGGCGAAATCGACGGTGGTCTGCTCGGCCGCGTTCACGTCGGCCTTGCTCGACGGGTCGCGGGGCCGCACCCGTACCACCGTGTCGGTGCGGTCGGTCGCGGCGATCCAGGCGTCCCCGACGGGCAGCTCGACCTGGACGGAGATCGGTTCTGGGGTCTCGAAAACAGGCATGGTGGTCTCCCGGGAGGGTGTCGGCGGAGCGGAAAGAGGGTGTGGGCAGGCGCGCGGGTCAGCGCGCCCAGCCGGTGACGTGCTGGCCGGGCCTCGGAGGCTCGGGCCGGCGTGGCGGCTGTCGGTCGGGGCCACCGGTCCCGACGGCGCCGGCGACGGCGCGCACCAGCCAGGCGTTGACGGAGAGCCCGGCGCGACCCGCGGCCTCCTCGACGCTGGCCTTGAGGTGGTCGGGAAGGCGGAGGTTGATGCGGGACGTGCCGCCCTCGTCACCCTCGGGGGGCAGCAGGGGCGCGGGGGCCGCGGGTGGCTCGGTGACCTCGCCCGGCCCGTCCTTGGGCGGGGTGGCGGGGGCCACCACGAAGTCGGGCTCGCGTCCGCGCAGCCGGACGTGCACCGACCCGGGGGCGAGATCACGGGTGATCTCGCCGGCCGCGTCGGAGAGCGCCTCGAGCAGCGTGAGATGGGTCGCCGCCTCGATCTGGGTGAAGAGCCGTTCGGCCAGCACCCGGCCCTCCGGGTCCACGCCCTCGGCGGCCACGGCGAACTCGTTACGCAGGTTCTCGACGTACGGCCTCAAGTCCATGGCACCATGATGGCACCATTTTGGCTCAGCATGCAACACCTATGGCTCACATTGCTGCCATGAGAGTCATCGGCGCTGGTCGCCGGGCTGTCTGGCGCTCCCGAACGCGCGGCGGACCAGCCGGTTCGCGACCTCCTGGCTCAACCCGGTGGCCACCAGCAGGTCGCTGGCGGCCGTCCGGACCTGCGCCACCACCACGGCACCGGAGAAACCAACCCCCTCCCGGTAGGCGTCACCGGCGGCGCAGACCGCCCGGAGCGCCCGCTCGCGCGCCTGCACGGGTTCCTGGCCGGCCGCGAACTGCCGCTTGAGCAGCCGTACCGTCTCGGCCAGGTCGGCGACCGCCCGAGGCATCGGTTCCGGGACGGGCTCGCCGTCCTCGATCAGGGTCACCGCCCGGCGGATCAGCGTTCCCGCGTTACGCATCGCCCGGTCGATCGGCACCGCCGTGTTCGCGTACCGGGCCACCGGTCCCTGCCGCTGGTGCCAGTGCACCGGCGAGAGGGCGCTGGCCTCCCGGGCGCCCTGCGTCGCCTCGACGAGCGCACCCAGCTCGCCCTTGTTCTCCCGTAACCTCGCCCGGGCGGTCAGCGCCCGATCGATGTCACGGTCGGCCAACGCGCCGGCGGTGGCGTCGAGCTGGCCGCTGAGCAGGTCCAGCGCCGGTCGCGCGGCCCGATTGAGCACCCGCAGCGGGCTCAACGGCAACAGCACGGCGGTGACCAGCAGCGCCACGGCGCCCCCGACGAGGGCGTCCACGAAGCGGGGAATCTCCAGGTCGCGCACGGAAGGGCTCAGCGTGGCGATGAGTACGGCGGTGGCGCCCGCCTGGATCACCACCGCCGCGCTGCCGACGAGGAACAGCGCGACGAGGATCGCCAGCACGACGATGAGGGCGAGCTGCCACCACCCGGTGCCCATCACGCCGAGCAGCAGGTCACCGACCAGCACCCCGACGGTGACCCCGATGATCAGTTCGATGGTGCGCCGCAGGCGTTGCCCGACCGACGCCGCGAGGGTGGAGACCGCGGAGATCGGCGCGAACACCGGCTGCGAGACGTGCAGCACCTCCCGCACCACCAGCCAGGACAGCGCCGCCGCCAGGCCGGCCTGCAGGGCCAGCCCCCCGATACCCCGAACCCGCCGCGCTCGATCCCGCAGCGCGCCCGACAGCTGGCCCCGCAGCCGCGCGACGGTCGACGCCGGGCCGGACCGCGCCGACGCTCCGGCACGCGCCGGAGCGTCCCCGTCCGTACCGGGCCGACCGGCAGCGACCATGGCGGGCGGCTACCCCGCCGTACCCCGATCAATCCTGGACGCCGGGCGCGGCCACGCGGGCCCGCGCCGCGCCCGGCGTCGGACGACGCTCGCGCTCAGCGGGCGGCGATCATCTTTTCGGTGTACGCCCAGAGCTGGTCCGCCGCCGCCGGGTCCATCGCGTGGTCCGCGACCCCGTCGGTGGCGTCGGGGCCGCCAGGAACCACCGGCATCTCCTGGTTGTCGACGAAGTACCGGCCGCCGATGCCGTCCAGCAGGGGCGAGGCGGCGAGCAGGACCGTGGTCGCCGCGCCCTGAGCCGGCGTCTTGTAGTAGTCCGGCACCACGAGGTTGCCCGCCTCGTCCATCGCGCCGAGCGCACGCATGGTGTCCTCGTCGACGTAGCGCTGGAGGTTGGTGTGGATGTACCCGGGGTTTAGCGCGTTGGCGGTGATCCCGTCCGCCGCCCACCGCCGGCTGATACCCACCGCCAGCAGGACCTCCGCCGTCTTCGCCTGCCCGTACGCCTGCCACGGGTCGTACGGCCGCCGCTCGAACTGGGGATCCTCGGCGTCGAACGGCGCGCTCAGGTGTGCGCCGGAGCTGACCAGCACGACCCGCGCCGCGCCCGCCGCCCGCAGGTTGTCGTGCAGTCCGACGGCCAGCGCGAAGTGCCCCAGGAAGTTGGTCGCGAGCTGGAGCTCCCAGCCCTGCGCGGAGAGCTGCCGGGTCGGCAGCGCCATGATGCCGGCGTTGGCGACCAGCACGTCGAGCGGGCCGTCCCAGGCCGCGACGAACGCGTCCACCGAGGCCAGGTCGGCGAGGTCGAGCGTGGCCGACCGGACGCTGCCCGGCGTGGCGTCACCGGCGAACTCCTCGACCAGCCCGGCGGCCCGGCTCGGATCACGGACCGCGACGGTGACCTCCGCGCCGGCGCCGGCCAGGGCGCGGACCGTCTCGACACCGATGCCGGAGGCGCCGCCGGTGACGATCATCCGACGCCCGGTCAGGTCCACCCCGTCGAGGATCTCGGCGGCGGTGGTGCGGGCGGTAAACGGGGTGGTGAGGCGTGTGTGCGCTGTCATGTCCACCACGCTACGTAGCGTCGCGCTGGACTGCCTATAGTTTGGAGTCCTTCGTACTTTCGTCAGCGTCCAGGACGGTGGGATGGATCCGCTCGAAGACGTGCTGGCACTGCTCGGTGCCACCGCGCACCTGTCCGCCGGTCTGGTCGCCGGCGGGCGCTGGGCCGTCCGGTTCGACCCGCCGGCCGGCGCCAAGTTCAACGCCATCCGGCGCGGCCGCTGCTTCCTCCGTGTCGAGGGCGAGGCCGAACCGATCGCCCTCACCGAGGGTGACTGCTATTTGTTGACCCGGCCGGTGGCGTACACCCTCTTCAGCGCTCCCGACGCTCCGGTCCAGCCGGCGTACCCGATCTTCGCCGCCGCCGGGGACGGCGTGGCACACGCCGGCGACGGCGCCGACATGTTCCTCATCGGCGGCGCGTTCTCCCTGGGCGACCGGGGTCGCACCCTGCTGCTGGACGGCCTTCCGCCGGTCATCCACGTACCGGCCGACGCACCCGAGGCCGCCACCATCCGGTGGGCCCTCGACCAGATCGACATCGAGCTGCGGCGGCCTCAACTCGGGTCGCGGCTCGTCGCCGAACACCTGGCGCTCGTCCTGCTGATCCAGGTCCTGCGGGTGCACCTCGCCCGCGACCCGCAGCACACCTCCGGTTGGCTGGCTGGGCTCGCCGACCCGGTGGTCGCCCCCGCGCTACGGGCGATGCACGCCCGGCCCGCCCAGCAGTGGACGGTGGACGCGATCGCCCGCACCGCCGCCGTCTCCCGCTCGACGCTCGCCGCCCGCTTCCGGAAGGTCGTCGGCGTCGGTCCGCTGGAATACCTCACCGGCTGGCGGATCGAGCTGGCGGCGGACCGCATTCGGCACGGCTCCGACTCCGTCGCGGCCATCGCCCGCGCCGTCGGGTACGGCTCGGAGAGCGCCCTCAGCGTGGCCTTCAAGCGGGTCACCGGCGTCTCGCCACGCGCCTACCGGCACCAGGTGGCCGGGAGCGCCCCGGGCGGATAGGCGCGACGCCGTGGGGCAACCCCGGGCGATTGGACGCGTCCCGGTCGGGTAGACCCCGGTCCGCCACACCGGTGGTGGGCCACCCACGGGCTGATCGCCGGCACCGGGCGGTCGGGGTGTCTCGGGGGGCGATGGCGGATGGAGCAGCGCGGGTGAGCGGCCCCGACACCACCGCCGACGTCGTGGAGCTGCGGGTGCACGGCGTCTCCGGCGCGAGTACCGAGCAGGTGCTCGGCCTGGCCCGGACGGTGCAGGTCGCCGGCGACCGGATGGGCGGCTTCGTCCGGGTCCGACCGCGCTGGGCGACTCCCGAGGCGCGCGGTGTGACGCTGGAGGCGTACCGCTGGGGCGACCTGCCCTCCGGGACCGTCGCCCGCACCCTGGCGCTGGTGCTGCTGCTGCCGTTCCTGCTGGTCAACGTGGCTATCTGGATGCGGCCGGCGAATCCCCGCTCGGAGAGCGTGGTCAAGTCCCTCTGCCGCGTGCTGGCGCTGACCCTCACCGTGCTGTACGTGCTCGCCATCGCCGGCGTCGCCCTCGACCTGCTCGCCTGGCACTGCCTGAACTCACCCCGCTGCCTGGCCGGTCGCAGCTGGTTGTCCTGGTTCAGCGGTCAACCCGTCGGACGACGGCTGGCGGTGTTCGCGCTGCTTCCGGCCGCCGCGATCGGCCTGGTCTGGCGGCTCAGCAACCGCCCCGGGCGGTCGTTCGAGGCGTTCCGCGCGCCCGCCGAGGGGTCCTTCGGGCATCGGCTCAGCACGGTCGGCACCTGGGACGCGGAGCCCCTGGTGGGGCGGCTGCGCTCGGTGCACGTCGCCGCGGCGTTCGGCACGTTGAGTCTCGTCCTGCTCACCGCCCGCGCCGCGCGGGGCGCCTCGGTCGCCACGATCACGTTGGCGGTGGTCACCGGCGTGGTCCTGGCGGCGTGCGCGGCGTTGCTCTGCACCCCTGCGTTGATCGACCGCTCCCCCACCGATCGGCGGCTCGACGCGATCACCACCGGCCTGCGGACGACCGCGATCATCCTGGCCGTCGCGGTCACGGCCCACGTCGCGACCAGCCCGGCCGACTGGCGCGAGGACAGCGCGCTGCCCGGCTACGACCGGACGCTGGTCTGGCTGTTCGCCACCCAGACGGTCCTGCTGGCCGCCCTCGGCGTGATCCTGCTCTGGCGACGCAGAGGCAGCCCGCTGTTCGGGCTGGGAGCGCTGGTCATCTCGGCGGCGGCGATCAGCACCGCGGTGGGGTACTCCGCCGAGCTGGTGTACCGGGTGGCGGACTACCTCGACCGCGACCTGCCGACCGGGGAGGCCATCGCCACCGGCCCGCCCCGGGCGTACACCTGGGCGATCTTCGGTTTTCTCCGCACCGCGGTGGTCACGGTGATCGTCGCGGGCCTGGTCATCGTGCTCTCCCGCCCCGGCCGGCGGCACCGGGCGGCGGCGATCGTCGCCCGCGACTACCCGGACCCGCCGGCGGAGGCCGGGCCGCGGCTGCGACAGGTACGCGACGCGCTGGCCCGGGCCAGCTTCACCGAACGCCTGGTGCTGCTGGGCGTGATCTTCGGCTGCCTCTCCGCGGCCGGCGCCGCCACCACGACCCTGGGTCTGCTGGGGGTGTTCCCGGGCGACGTCATCGAGCGGGTCACCCGGTTGCCGGCCGACGCGGTCACCTTCAGCATCGCGTTCACCAGTTGGGTGAAGGCGGTGGGCCTCGTCGGCCTGGTCCTCGCCGGCATCTTCGCCTACCGCACCACCAGCTTCCGACGGCACATCGGGGTCATCTGGGACCTCGGCACCTTCTGGCCCCGGGCCGCCCATCCCTTCGCGCCGCCGTGCTACGCCGAGCGGGCGGTGCCCGAGCTGACGCGAAGGATCACCTACCTGGTCGAGCGCGGTGACCGCGTGCTGCTCTCCGGGCACAGTCACGGCTCGGTCCTGCTCGCCGCCGCGGTGCTCCAGTTGCCACCCCGGATCGGCGAGCGGGTCGCCCTGCTCACGCACGGCTCACCGCTGCGCCGGCTCTACGCGCGGCTCTTCCCCGCCTACCTCGACGACGCGGTGCTGCGCGAGATCGGCGACCGGGTCGGCTGGCGGTGGGTCAACCTCTGGCGGGACACCGACCCGATCGGCGGGCGCGTCTTCCCCGATCGGGGACCCGAGGCGTCCGACGGCGACCCGGCCGCCACGGTGGACCGCCGGGAGATCGACCCCAGCGACGTGGTGACCCCGCCCGGCGACAGCGTTCCGCCGCCGATCCTCGGACACTGGCCGTCCGACTCCGACGAACGGTTCGCGGCGGCGGTCCGGGAGTTGGCGAACCGCCTCCGGCAGACGCCGTCCGGTGCGGGCGGCTAGCTCGCTGCCCGGGCGCGCCACTCGTCGAGGCGCGTACCGGGGATGCGGGCGCCGTCGGCCGGTACGAGCGAGCGTTCCTCGAGCGTGGCGCCGAAGTAGCGGGCCCCGGGGTCGACCACCACCGAGCGGGAGTCGTGGCGGTCGGCGAGGACGGACCGCCCCAGCTCGTCGAGACGGAACTGCTCCGGGCCGGCGATCTCGACGACGCCGTTCGTCGGTGCGTCGAGCGCGATCGCGGTCACCTCGGCCGCGACGTCGTCCGCCGCCATGGGTTGGATGAACACCGGCGCCAACCGGGCCGTGTCGCCGTCCGTGGCGGCGTCGACGATGCCCGGCAGGAACTCGAAGAACTGCGTAGCGTGGATCACCGTGTACGGCAGCCCGGACGCGGCGACGAGTTTCTCCTGCGCGACCTTCGCCCGCATGTACCCGCTCTCCGGCAGCCGGTCGGAGCCCACGATCGAGAGCACCACGTAGTGCCGCACCCCGGCGGTGGCGGCGGCGGCCAGGAGGTTCCGCGTCGACGTCTCGAAGAACTCCCGGACGGCGGTGTCCTCGAACGACGGGGAGTTCGACACGTCCACGACGACGGCGGCACCGTCGAGCGCCTCGGCCACCCCCTCGCCGGTCAGCGTGTTCACGCCGGTCTTCGGGGAGGCCGCCACCGCCTCGTGGCCCTGCCCACCGAGGTTCCGCACGACCTTGGAACCGATGAGACCGCTTCCGCCGACGACGACAACCTTCATGATCGAACCACTTCCGGTGGACGAGTTCGCCTGACGGAACCAGCCTACGGAGCGCGCCGCAACGACGCGGTTGACATTGCCACGCATGATTGTGGTCGCCGCTCGGGAACCTTGGAGGTCGACGTGGCCGCTGTGTCCCACCCGGTGTTCGCGCGCGTCTACGAGCGGCTCAGCGTCGCCATGGACCGCGCCGGCACCGCCGAGTTCCGGCACCACCTGGCCGCCGGGCTGACCGGCCGGGTGATCGAGGTCGGGGCCGGCAACGGGCGGATGTTCACCCACTACCCCCGGACCGTGACCGAGGTCGTCGCCGTCGAGCCGGAACCCCGCCTGCGCGCCGCCGCCGTCCGGGCGGCCCCGGCCGCGCCGGTGCCGGTCACCGTCGTCGACGGCCTGGCCGAGGCGTTACCCGCCGCCGACGGCGAGTTCGACGCGGCCGTGGTCGCGCTGGTGCTGTGTACCGTGCCCGACCAGGTGGCGGCGCTCGCCGAGATCCACCGTGTGCTGCGTCCCGGTGGGGAACTGCGCTTCTTCGAGCACGTCGCCGCCGAGGAGACCAGCCGCCTGCGCCGGGTCCAGCGGATCTCCGACGCCACGCTGTGGCCGAAACTGTTCGCCGGTTGCCACACCGGCCGCGACACCACGGCCGCCATCGCGGCGACCGGGTTCGCCGTCGAGGAGCTGCGGCGTTTCCGGTTCCCGACCGGCAGTTCCAGCCCTTCCTCGCCGTGCGTCCTCGGCCGGGCGACCCGGGTCGAGAAGCGGCCGGGCTGAGCCCCGCTCATCGGGTCGGCAGGCTCGCCAGCCAGTCGTCCAGGGCCGCGGGGTGCGTGAACAGCAGCACCGGCGGACCGGCCGGATCGGCCTGCCAGGCCCGCATCCGCCGCCGCGCGCGACCGAACGCGGTGAGGTGCCAGAGCAGGATCGAGTCCCGGGACAGCACACTGCCGAGGCTTTCGCGGTTCCCGTTGCAGATCACCTCCCCGGTGCCCAGGCGGCGCAGCGTACGACGCAGCAGCCGCCCGAACGACAGCCACCGCGGATAGTCCAGGGCCACCACCAGGTCGGCGCGCGCCAGCGGTACGTCCCGCCACCCGTGGTACGCGCCGTCGAGGATCCAGGCGTCCCGGCGGCAGATCTGCTCGATGCGGCTGCGCTGCTGGGCAACCGGCACCTCCACCCAGCCCGGCAGCCACAGCAGGTCGTCCACCGGATACCACGGCACCCCGAGGCGCTGCGCCAACCGCGCGGCGAGGGTGGACTTGCCCGCCCCGTACACCCCGTAGACCAGGATGCGACGTGGTGCGGCCATCGCGGCAGCGTACGCCGGCCGGAGGCTACGTAGTCGGCTGGGCCGACCTACGTAGTGACTGCTGACGCCCGACGACCCGGCTCGCGGCTGCAATGGACACATGACCAGCAACGAGGCCGCGAAGGCCAGCAACCCGGACAGCGCCGAGGCGATCGCCCGGCCCACCACCGCACCGACCACACCGCCGCAGCGGACCACGCCGGACGACGCGCCGGCCCGGGCGGACGTCGCCCCACCGGCGCCGCCGCCGGTCCGGGCACCCGCGCCGGCCCGCGAGGTCGCGCAGGCGCAGCGCGCCGACGGACCGCCCGCCACGGCGACGCCGGCGGCCAAGGGTGACGCCCAGGCGGCACCGGCCACGCCGACGGCGACGCCGCCGACGACCATCACCGCCGACACCGTCGCCGCCCGCGCCGTGGTGCTCGACGGCAAAGACAACGCTCTCGTCCTCACCAACTTCACGACCCGCGCGTACACGATCGGAATGAACGGCGGCACCAGCACCATCAGCCTGGCGAACGACAAGCGCGCCTACACGACGATCCTGGACGGGCAGAACGGCAACCTGTGGGCCGCCAACAACGTCAACAGCCGGAGCTTCAACGCCAACCAGGTCGACCTGGACGGCCCGGGCAACCACATCAAGTTCTGCCACAGCAAGACCCGCACGTACACCATCGGTATCGACGGCGAGCACAGCTCGATGTCCTTCGCCCACCCCGACACCCGCCAGTACCGGCTGCTGCTCAACGGCACGACGGGCGACGTGTGGGCGGCCAACAACGTGAACAGCCCCAGTGTCACGGCGACAAACGTGTCCGCGACCACCGTGTCCGCGACCAACGCGGTCAACTCCAAGGTCGTCGCGGCGAACGAGGTCGACCTCGACGGCGCCAACAACCACATCAAGTTCTGCCACAGCAAGACGCGCACCTACACGGTCGCGATCAGTGGTGACCAGAGTTCGATGTCCTTCGCCAATCCGGACACGCGGGCGTACACGGTGGTCATCGACGGCGTGCACGGCGACATCTCGCTCAGCAACGCCGACCTGGCCGAGGAGTTCGACGTCGCCGCCGGTCACCTGCCGTCGGCGATCCCGGGGGCGGTGCTCGTGATCGGCGAGACCGGCGCGCTGGAACTGGCCGACAAGCCGTACGACACGGCGGTGGCCGGTGTGGTCTCCGGCGCCGGCAGCTTCGCGCCGGCGATGGTGCTGGACCGGCGACCGGACAGCGACCAGCGTCGCCCGCTGGCCCTGGCCGGCAAGGTCTACTGCCTGGTCGACGCGACGCACGGCGCGGTGCGCCCCGGCGACCTGCTGACCACCTCCCCCACCCGGGGACACGCGATGCGGGTGGCCGACCCGCTCAAGGCGGTGGGAGCGATCCTGGGCAAGGCGCTCGGGCCGCTGCCGACCGGTCGGGCGTTGGTGCCGATCATGGTGACCACGTCATGACCAGTCTTCGGCAGGCGGCCAACAAGTACCTGCGGTTCGAGGCGCCCGTGACGGTACGGGAGGTCGGCACGGAGGTCGGCCACCCCACCGGGTCGACCCGACGGCTGCTGGCGCAACTCGAACAGACCTCGGTCGAGTGGTTCTCCGGGAGCCTGCTGCCCTCCAGCGTCAAGGGGTCGGCATCGCTGCGGCTGTTCAGCGACGGCGGCTACATGTTCGACGGGCATGTGCACGAGAACGGCGCCGTCACGCACAAGTGGTCGCTGGTCGCCACACCGGCGTTCGTGGACGACGACGGCAACGCGTTCGTCTTCGCCCAGAGCGGCACGGTGTCGGACAACTCGAGCACCGACACCTTCGCCGAGCACGGGCAGGACCCGAGGATCGGTCAGTACTGGGATCAGCTCAGCACCGCCACCGTGAACTTCCAGCTGAGCGTGAAGATGAACGTGGGGGAGCTGATCGGCAACATCCTGAAGTGGATCCCGGAGGTGTTCCTCGGCGTGGTGATCGTCGGGTGGGCCCTGTTCCTCGGCCAGCCCGGCAAGGTGCACGCGTACAAGGACGAGAACGGCACCGCCCATTTCTGGAAGTCGCGGGAGTGAGGTCGTGACCAGCGTCCGTACGGCCGCCGTCCGGTACCTCGACATCCGGGCGCCGCTGACCCTGCGACAGGTGGGCGCGCAGGTCGGGCATCCGGCCGGGTCGACGAGGGTGGTGATGGACCGGCTGGAGCAGCAGTGGAGCGAGACGTTCTCCGGCAGCCTGTTGCCGTCGAGCGTCAAGGGCAGCGCCTGGTTGCGGATGGCCAGCGACGGTCACTACTGGTTCCAGGGGCACGTGCACGAGAACGGCTTCCTCAGCCACAGCTGGAGCTTCGCCGCCGGGCCGAACGTCGCCGACCAGGACGGGAACGCGTTCGTGGCCATCGCCACCGGCCGGGTGACCGACGACCACAGCAGCGACGACTTCGACATCAGCGGCCAGGACCCGCGCATCGCCGAGTTGTGGGAGCAGATCCGGTACGCGCCGGTCAGCTTCCGGCTCGACGTCACCGCCAACTTCGCCGAGGTGGCCGAGAAGGTGGGCGTGGCGATCCTGACCGGGTTGGGCTTCGCCGCCCTGGTCGGCTCGATCAACATCCTCGGCGCCAAGGGCGCGGACTGTCGCGAGGACTCCAACGGCCGGGTCACCTGTTACACGAAGAACTAGTACAGCGGTGGCCTCAGCCGGCCGGCCGCAACGCGTCCGACAGGTCCCGCCGCGAGGTCACCGCCAGCTTGCGGTAGGCCCGTCCCAGATGTGTCTGCACGGTACGCACCGACAGCACCAACGCCTCGGCGATCTCCCGGTCGGACAGGCCCCGGGCGGCGAGCCCGGCGATCTGCCGCTCCCGCGCGGTCAGCCCCGCCACCCGCGCGGGGTCGTCCCGTACCGCCGATCGCAGCCGGGCGCGCAGGTCGACGGCGAGCCGGACGGTGTCGACGGCTCCGGCCCGCCGACCGAACTCGCCGGCCACCTTCAGCGCCTCGCCGGTCATGTTCATGTCCACGAGGCGGTGCGCGTGCTGAAGGATCACGGTGGGATCGCGTCCGGCCAGCGCGATCACCGCCCGGCCGGCGGCGACGAGCCGCTCGGCGTCGACGTGCCCGATGGCCTCGGCGATGCGGTCCGCGTAGCGGGCCGGGCCGGCGACCGGATCCAGATGCGCGGCGTAGATGAGATAGCCCAGCTCCACCAGCCAACTACCGGAGTCGTGCGCGACGACGATCGCCTCGTCCATCAGCTCGCCCGCCCGACCGCGCCGGCCGGTCGCCGCGGCGATTGCCGCCAGCGCCCACGGGCGCAGTCCCGGGACCAGCGCGACCGCGTCGACGGGATGCTCCCGGAGCACCGTCTCGGCCTCGTCCGGGCGGCCGTCCTCGGCGAGGGTGACGGCGAGCCAGCCGGTGGCCTCGGCGCGGAACATGCCGTTGCCACCGGCCTGTTGGGCGACGGCGTCCCGGAGCCGGCTGATGGCGCCCGTCCGATCCCCGCTGACCCGCAGGGCGTACCCGTCGAAGAGGGGCCAGGCGGTGGGCGACAGACCGGAGACGAGCGGGTCCGGGGGCAGCGGCCACCGACCGGTGGCCGGGTCGGTGACCGGACCGGTCGGGGTGGGCTGACGCCACAGCTCGGCCAGGGCCAGCGCGGCCCCGGCCATGCCACGGATCTGCGGCATGGCCGACGAGCCGGACCGCTCGACCGCCTCGACCACCGTGCGGCCCACCCGTACCGCCTCCTCGGTGCGGCCGGCGAGCACCAGCGCCGCGACCGACGCCAGCATGACCCGTAGCCGCGCGCCGCGCGGAAGCGACTCGTCCAGAAGCTGACGAGCGCTCGCCAGCGCCCGCGCCGCCTCGCCGCCGAACAGCTGGACCAGTACGCCCAGCGCGGCCAACTCAACCCGGCCGGGCAGGTCACCGGCTGCCTCGGAGTCCGCGTGCAGCCGCCGCAGGTCGTCGTACGCCTGTCGTGGTTCCCGCCCGACCCAGAGGCGGTACGACGCCAGGGCCACGCCCACCGTCACCCGGGCGGTCGGGTCAGCGGCCGTCTCGGCGTCCCGTGCGGCGGTGCACAGCGTCTCGTACGCCTCGGCGGCGCGGCCCTGCTCGACGAGGGCCGCGCCGAGCGCGACCGCCGCCGATGCCCCGCCACCCTCCTGCCAGGCCCGCCGGGCCAGCTGTTCCGAGGCGGCCGGATCGGCGTACAGGCAGAGGCCGGCCGACCTGACCAGTTCCGGCGGGTCGACCGGTTGTCCGGCGTGCACCGCCCAGAGCGCGCGGGCCACCGCGTGCGACCCGTGCGGCGTGGCCTGCCGCGTGCCGGCCAGCAGGGCGGCGGCGACGCGGCGACGCCGGGCGGGTGACATACGTCGGCGTACCGCCGCGCCGAGCATCGGGTCGCGCAACCGCACGAGGACCTCGTCGCCGCGCTCCTCACTGCGGACCATCCCGAGCTGTTCGAGGTCGGCGAGCAGTTCCGGCGACGCGGCGGTCTCCGCGACGGGCAACGGCAGGGGGCCGCCGAGCGCCATCGCGGCAAGCGCCTCCTCGCCGGGGCGTCCGACGCGGTCCAGCTCCCGGTCGAGCAGGTCGGCGACCTGCGTCGGCACCGCCAGGCCGGCGCGCCAGCGCCACTGGTCAGTGTCCCGCGCCAACGAACCGACCGCCTGCCCGTGGTCGAGCAACGGCACCGCCAGATGCGGCAGTCCGCCGGTCCACTGCCACAACAGGTGCGTGGTGGAGCGGCTGACCGGGCCCGCCAGGCGCTCCGTCGCCAGCGCACCGATCTCGGCCTCGGTCAGGGCGGGCACCACCAGCCGGGACAGTCCCACGTCCTTCCACAGCGCGACGACGGCGTCCGGCACCGAGATCCCCGACCGGACGGTGACCAGGGCCCGGACCGCTCGGGCCTGCACGAGGCCGAGCAGCACGCCGGCGGAAGGCCCGTCGAGGAGGTGGGCGTCGTCGACGACCAGCACGGGCGTACGGGCGCGGCCGCACCGCTCGACCAGACTGGTCAGCACGGTGCTGTGCACCAGGGCCGGATGGAGAGCGGGGTGCCCACCGGTGAGGAGTTGACCGAGAGCCCCGAAGGGCACGACCTTGCTCGCCTCGGTGGCGGTGATCCACACTGCGGCGAACAGTCGCGACGGCAGCTCGGCGACGACCGCCCGGGCGAGGGCCGTGCGACCCACCCCCGCCGGACCGATGAGGACGGCACCGTCGGCCCGCACCAGCGCGGCGCGGGCCTCGGCGAGCATGCCGTCACGCCCCGTCAGCATTCCCGGATGATGACGGGACAGCCGCGTCCCGGGCCATCACCCATCCGACAGATGGCGGGCGGCGTCAATCGTGTGCGGGGTCGAAGCGCCCCACCGATAACCAGTTGCCGTGCGCCACGGACATCGCCACAGTGGTGCCCATGACGTACTGACGGACACCACCCGAGCACCGCGCCGAGGCCACCGCACGCCGCCCGGCGCCGTACCGCCGTCCGTCGACTTGCGATTCCGCGAGAAATGAGCGTCGTTGTCCCAGCACCACTTCCCTCGGGAAGCCTCGTCCCCGTCCACCCTGGCCACCGTCACCGTGTTCGCGTCCCCCACGAGCTGGATCGAGTCCGCCGCGCTCGACCAGTGCCGGCAGGTGGCCGCCCTCGACGGCATGGTCCACGTCGCCGGCATGCCGGACCTGCACCCGGGCAAGGGCGCCCCGATCGGCGCGGCCATGACGTCCACCGTCCTGTACCCGTTCCTGGTGGGCTCGGACATCGGCTGCGGCATCGCGGTGTTCCCGATCCGACTCCGGCGCGTCGTACCCGAGCGGTTGGCCGCCCGGTTCCCCGACCTCGACCGCGCGCTGGACCCGCACCGGGACGCCGACGACCCCGCCTGGTCCGCCCTCACGGACGACGTTCCCGCCGGCCACCTGGACGGTCTCGGTACGGTCGGCCGCGGCAACCACTTCGTCGAGCTGGCCCGCGTGGACACCGTCTTCGCGCCCGAGCACGCCCACCGTCTCGGGCTGGCGACCGGTGACCTCGTCCTGGTCGTGCACAGCGGTTCGCGGGGCCTGGGTGAGCGGATCCTGCGGACGCACACCGAGACGCACGGGGCGGGCCCCGCGCCGGACCCGGCCGCGTACCTGGCCCGGCACGACGAGGCGGTGCGCTGGGGCTCGCTGAACCGACGGCTGCTGGCCGCCCGGGTCGCGTACGCGCTGGGAGCTGAGCCGACCGAGCCGATCGTCGACCAGTGCCACAACCTGGTCGAGGTACGCGACGGTGGTTACCTGCACCGTAAGGGCGCGGCACCCGGTGACGGCCGCGACGTGCTCGTCGCCGGCACCCGGGGCACCGCGTCGTACCTGGTGGCCGCCCACGCCGGGGCGGACGCCAACCACTCGGTGGCGCACGGCGCGGGCCGGAAGATGTCCCGCGCCGACGCGCTGCGCCGGGGCCGGGCCAAGCACACGGTCGAGGAGCTACGGCGTACCCCGGTGGGTTCGCTTGTGGTGTGCGGCGACCGCCAGTTGCTCTTCGAGGAGGCGCCCACGGCGTACAAGCGGATCGAGCAGGTGATCGGCGACCTCGTCGCGCACCGGCTCGCCACGCCGGTCGCCACCACGATCCCCCTGGTCACCTACAAGACGCCGGACGTCGGGACCGCGACCCGGTCGGACCGGCGGGACCAGCGTCGCGGGCGGGGTCGGTCGTGAGCGTGGACCTGTTGCTGTCCGCCGGCCGTGGGCCGCGGGAGTGCGCCTGGGCGCTGGCCCACCTGCTGCGGCGTCTGGAGCACGACGCCACCCGGTGGGGCGTGGCGGTCCGGCGGGTCCACGCGGTGTCCGGTGATCGGCCCGGCACCTACCGGTCGGCGCTGATCCGACTGTCCGGCGTCGACGTCGAGGCGTTCGCCGCTTCCTGGACCGGGACGTTGTGCTGGCAGGCGCCCAGCCCGTACCGGGCGGGCACCGGTCGGAAGAACTGGTACGTGACGGCTCGGACGCCGCCGGGCGACGCGCCGCCGACGACGTTCGCCGAGGCCGACGTCGACGTCGTCGCGTGCCGCACCGGCGGCCCCGGCGGCCAGCACCGGAACAAGGCCAGCACGGCGGTACGCGCCACCCACCGCCCGTCGGGTCTCGTCGTGGTGGTGGACGAGGAGCGGCAGTTCAGCCAGAACCGGCGTATCGCTCTCGAACTGCTGCGCCGGAAACTCGAACGCGGCGACGAGGCGGCCCACCGCGCGGTCACCACAGCGCGTTGGCGCATCCACGACGACCTCGTGCGGGGCGACCCGACCCGCGTCGAGCGCCCGGAGCCGGCGCCCACGCCCCGCCGGCAACGGCCCGGGCGGACGGCCTCCGGGCGCTGAGGGGACGGGGTTGCGGGGCCTGGCGACGACATCGTATGTTAACGATCACATCGACGTTCACGAATCAAACGTCCGCGCCCACCGCCGCAGAAAGGTCACCGACCGTGCCTCTGACCCGACGCGCGTTCACCCTTGGCGCGCTGTCCACCGCCGCTGCCGCCGCCGGAGCGCTGAGCCTGCCCCGCACCGCTCTCGCCGCGCCGAACACCTCGTACGTGATGGCGTACTTCACCGAGTCGCCGCAGGGCCTGGGCGCGGACTACGGGTTGCACCTCGCCGTCAGCCGCGACGGTCTCAACTGGACGCCACTGAACCAGAACAACCCCGTCGTCACGCCGACCGCCGGGCAGTTGGGTCTGCGGGATCCGTTCGTCTTCCGCAAGCAGGACGGCACCTTCGTGGTGCTCGCCACCGACCTCAAGGGCACCAACTGGAACCAGACCAGTCAGTACCTGCACGTGTGGGACTCGACCGACCTGACCAGCTTCACCGGCTACCGCCGGATCCGGATGCACACCCTGAACACCCACACCTGGGCGCCGACCGCCTTCTGGGACGCGGCACGCGGGCAGTACGCCATCGTCTACTCGGCGAACAACGGCCAGGACGTTTTCCTGGTGAACTACACCAGCGACTTCCGGACGGTCAGCTCGCCGCAGGTGTTCTTCAGCCCGGGCTTCGGTGTCCTCGACGGCGATGTCGTGGTCGACGGCGGCACCACGTACCTGTACTACAAGAACCTCGCCAACGGGAACCTGTACGGCGCCCGGTCCAGCACCGCCGCTCCGAACAGCTTCACCACATACACGTCGGGGCTGCTCCAGGGCAGCGGCATCGAGGCGCCACTGCTGGTCAAGGCGGTCGACGGTAGCGGCTGGCGGTTGTGGGGCGACTCGTACAGCCCGGTCAACAACGACTTCTACGCCTGGTCGACCGCCACCATCGGCGGCAACTCCTGGACGCCGCTGAACCAGCGTGACTACACCCCACCGTTGAACTCGAAACACGGGTCGATGACCGGCATCACCGACGCGGAGTACGCCGCCCTCGTCGCGCGGTGGGGTGCCCCGAACTGGGTCCGGCTCAAGTCCTCCAACCTGCCGGACCGCTACGTGCGGCACTACAACTACGTGGCCCGCGTCGACACGTACCCGTTCGACCCGTACCAGGACCAGTTGTGGCGGATGGTCCCCGGCCTCGCCGACGCCGCGGGCGTGTCGTTCGAGTCGGTGAACAAGCCCGGCCTCTTCCTGCGGCACTACAACTACGAGGTACGCCTGGAGGCCAACGACAACACTTCGGTGTTCCGGGCCGACGCGACCTTCTACCGCACGGCCGGACTGGCCGACGCATCCTGGACGTCGTTCCGCTCGTACAACTTCCCGACCCGCTACCTCCGGCACTTCAACTACGTGCTGCGCATCGACCCGCTGAGCGCCAGCTCCAGTGCCACGGACCGGCAGGACGCCACCTTCCGGATCACCCCGTAGGGGCGCCAGGCGCGGCGGCTCACACCTCCAGGACCGCGTCGGCGAACGCCCGTGGCGCCTCCTGGGGCAGGTTGTGTCCGACGCCGCCACCGACGGTCCGGTGCTCGTACCGGCCGGAGAACTGCTTGCCGTAGACGCTGGGGTCCAGGTGGGGCGCGCCGTTGGCGTCACCCTCCAGGGTGATGCTGGGCACCGTGATCTTGGGCTTGCCGGCCAGGCGCTTCTCCACCTCGTCGTACTGCGGTTCGCCCTCGGCCAGGGCCAGCCGCCACCGGTAGTTGTGGATCACGACGTCGACGTGGTCGGGATTGTCGAACGCGGCCGCGCTGCGGTCGAACGTCGCGTCGTCGAACGTCCACTTCGGCGACGCCGTCTGCCAGATCAACCGGGCGAAGTCGCGGCGGTTGCGGTCGTACCCCTGCCGGCCGCGCTCGGTGGCGAAGTAGTACTGGTACCACCAGGAGAACTCGGCCTTCGGTGGCAGCGGCACCCGGCCCGATTCCTGGCCGTCGATCAGGTAACCGCTCACCGACACCAGACCGGAACACCGCTCGGGCCACAACGCGGCCACCACGTCGGCCGTACGCGCTCCCCAGTCGAAGCCGGCCAGCTTCGCGCTGTCGATGCCCAGCGCGTCCATGAGGGCGATGAGGTCGAGCCCCATGGCGGCCGGCTCGCCGTTGCGGACGGCGTCGTCGGCGAGGAACCGCGTCGAGCCGTAACCCCGCAGGTACGGCACGACGACCCGGTGGCCGGCGTCGGTGAGCAGCGGCACCACGTCGACGAAGCTGTGGATGTCGTACGGCCAGCCGTGCAACAGGATCACCGGCGGCCCGTCCGGCGGCCCGGCGTCGACGTATCCGACGTTCAGCACCCCGGCGTCGATCTGTCGCACGTCATCGAAGACCGCCATCGAACCCGGTACCCTTCGTCGAGACTTTCCGCAGGTGACGAGGCTGCGCCGTCGCCTCCGACAGCGTAGGGAACCCCGAGCGGCCCGACAGCGCGTTGGGCAAAGACGCCGGGGCCGCCCGGCGGATGGCTAGGATGCGTCACCGAACCGTTCCGGCGTGCCGCTGGTCGTAGGGTGGTGACATGGCTGAGCGATCCCTGACCCTGATGGCGGTGCACGCGCACCCCGACGACGAGGCGACGAGCACCGGTGGCGTCCTCGCCCGGTACGCCGCCGAGGGTGTCACCACGGTTCTCGTGACCTGCACGGACGGACGGTGTGGCGACGGGCCCGGCGGGGTCAAGCCCGGCGACCCCGGTCACGACCCGGCGGCCGTCGTGGCGATGCGGCAGGCCGAGCTGGAGGTCAGCGCGGCCAGGTTGAAGGTCACCCACCTGGAGACGCTCGGCTACGCCGACTCCGGGATGATGGGCTGGTCGACGAACGACCAGCCCGGCTCCTTCTGGACGACGCCGGTGGAGCAGGCCGCGGACCGGCTCGCCGAGCTGATCCGCCGGTACCGGCCGGACGTGGTCGTGACCTACGACGAGAACGGCTTCTACGGTCACCCCGACCACATCCAGGCGCACCGCATCACCATGGCCGCCGTGGCGCAGACCGACATCCCCGCGAAGGTCTACTGGACCACCGTGCCCCGTACGGCGTTCGAGGAGTTCGGCCGGGTCATGAAGGAGCTCGGCGTGGAGTGGGACGAGCCGGGCGAGTCCTCGGACATGCCCGAGCTGGGTCTTCCCGACGACGAGATCACCACCTGGGTGGACACCCGCGCCCACGGCGCGCAGAAGTTCGAGGCCCTGGCCGCGCACGCCAGCCAGACCGAGAACATCTTCTTCCTCCAGCTCGGCCAGGAGCGGTTCACCGAGTTGATGGGCGTGGAGACCTTCGTCCGGGTCCGGGACACCACCGACGCGCCCGTTCCCGAGGACGACCTCTTCGCCGGGCTGCGCTGAGGCGTGACGCACGGGCCGCGTCCGCGGCCCGTGCACCGCTCAGGACGACGCGGCGGCCCGCCCGCCGGGGCTGCGCTCCTGCGCCACCTGCCCCGGGCGGAGGGTGAGCACCCGGGGACCGGACTCGGTGACCGCGACGGTGTGCTCGGAGTGGGCGGAGCGTGAGCCGTCCGCGGACCGGATCGTCCAGCCGTCCTGGTCGAATTTGATCTTGTCGGTCGTACGGCAGAGCCACGGCTCGATCGCGAGCGTCAGGCCGGGCTTGAGTCTCATGCCCCGGCCCGGACGGCCGTTGTTCGGCACATGCGGGGCCTCGTGCATGGTGCGACCGATGCCGTGCCCACCGAACTCGTTGTTGACCTGGTAGCCGTAGCGGTGGGCGACCTCGCCGATGGCGGCGGAGATGTCGCCGAGCTGGTTACCTGGCCGGGCGGCGTCGATGCCGGCCTGGAGCGCGACCTCGGTGGCCTCGATCAGCTTCAGGTCGGCCGGGGCGGGGGCGCCGACGACCACGGAGAGCGCGGAGTCGGCGGCCCAGCCGTCGATCTGGACCGCCATGTCGATGCTCAGCAGGTCACCGTCACGCAGGACGTAGTCGTGCGGCAGGCCGTGCAGCACCGCGTCGTTGACCGAGAGGCACAGGACGTTACGGAACGGCCCACGACCGAACGACGGCGTGTAGTCCCAGTAGCAGGATTCGGCACCCCGCTCGGCGATGCGGCGGCGGGCGTGGTGCTCGATGTCCATCAGGTTGACGCCGACAGCGGCCACCTCCCGCAGCTCGGCCAGCAGCTCGCCGACGAACTGACCGGCCACGGCCATCCGGTCGATCTCCATCGCGGACTTCAGCTCGATCACGACAAACCCTCCCCATCCCGCAGCGGTATATTTATACCACGCGAGGCGGGGGTCCCGGCGGGGCGACATTGCCGCTCCACCAGGGCGGAACTATCCTGCTCACATGGTTCGCCCACCGCTCACACCGGAGCAGATCGCCGCGGGGCAACGCCTCGGCGCGGCACTCCGGGTCGCCCGGGGCGGCCGCAGTCTCGTCGAGGTGGCCCTGGCCGCCGGCATCTCACCGGAGACCCTGCGCAAGATCGAGGTGGGTCGACTGCCGGCACCCGCCTTCGGCACCGTGGTCTGCCTGAGCGAGGTCCTCGGTGTCGCGCTCAGCGACCTCGCCGACGTGTGGCTCGCCGACCTGCGCGTCCGCGAGGCGTCCTGAGCACTCCCGGCGCGCCGGCGACTTCCCGTCGTCAACGGCGAGCGACCGGGTCAGGCTCGGCCGGGTCGGGCCAGCCACGGCCGCCGAAATGGGATGACACCGACGGTCGTCTATGGACAGGGTGGCCTGTTAACGCTAACGTTACGACGGCCGTCGATAACTGACCGTCACCGGAGTCGTCTTCTGCTGGCCCCGGCCGCGCGGTCGACGTCGTTCACGGCGTGGGCGGGTGGAGCGTGGCCGACACGGGACGGCCCGAGCTCACCACCGGGCGACCCGTGCCGAGGGCCGGACGACGGATGCCTGACCACGCGCGCCCAGGTCGGCATCATCTCCTACGGCCGGGAGCCGGAGCCGTCGATCTGCCGCTGCGCAGTCGCTCCACACCAGTCGCCGTCACCGCCGTTCCCCCTGTTCAGAGTCCGGGCCCGAGCAGGGGGAACGGCGCGGCCCCGGGCACCGTCACCTCGCACCCTCAAGGAGAGCACGTGCGACCCAGACAACTCCGCCATCGGCGGCCGGCGCTCGCCGCCGTGGCCGCCACCCTCGTCATCGCCGGCGCCGCCGCCACCCAGACCGGCGCCTCGGCGGCCGCCGCCGGCTGCCAGGTCACCTACGCCGTCAGCTCCCAGTGGCAGGACGGCTTCGGTGCCAACGTCACCATCACCAACCTGGGCGACGCCGTCAACGGGTGGCGGCTGACCTGGAACTTCGCTGCCGGCCAGACCGTCACCCAACTCTGGAACGGCAGCGTCACCCAGGCCGGCGCCCAGGTGAGCGTCACCAACGCCGCCTACAACGCCAGCATCCCCACCAACGGCAGTACCAGCTTCGGCTTCAACGGCAGTTGGAGCGGCAGCAACCCGACGCCGACGTCCTTCGTCCTCAACGGCACGACCTGCAACGGCGTGGTGGACCCGACGACGCCACCACCCACTACGCCGCCTCCCACGACCCCGCCCCCGACGACGCCGCCACCCACCACACCACCGCCCACCACTCCCCCACCGAGCACGACGCTGCCCTGCGACATCTACGCGGCGGGCGGCACGCCCTGCGTCGCGGCGCACAGCACCACCCGTGCCCTGTACGCCTCCTACAACGGTTCGCTCTACCAGGTACGCCGGTCGTCGGACAACACCACCCGCGCCATCGGCGTGCTCAGCCCGGGCGGACGGGCCAACTCCGCCGCCCAGGACAGCTTCTGCGCGAACACCACCTGCGTCATCACGGTCATCTACGACCAGTCGGGGCGGGGCAACAACCTCGGCTACCAGGGGGCCGGGGGCATCGGCGGCGCCGTCCAGCCGGCGGTCGCGACCCGGGAGTCGTTGACGGTGGGCGGGAACAAGGTCTACTCGCTCTACATCAACGGCAACAGCAGCTACTGGCGGGACGGGCACCTGACCGGCGTGCCGACCGGCGCCGCGCCGGAGGGCATGTACATGGTGACCAGCGGCACCCACGTCAACAGCGGCTGCTGCTTCGACTACGGCAACAGCGAGACCACCCGCCGCGCCGACGGTCGGGGCACGATGGACGCCATCTACTTCGGCACGAGCTGCTGGTTCGGCGGCTGCTCCGGCAGCGGTCCCTGGGTGCAGGCCGACCTGGAATGGGGCCTCTACCCCGGCGGCAGCAGCTCGTGGAACCCGAACCAGCGGGCGTTCACCAGCAAGTTCGTCACCGCGACGCTGAAGAACAACGGCACGTCCCGCTTCGCCATCAAGGGCAGCAACGCCCAGTCCGGCAGCCTTTACACGCTGTGGGACGGCTCGCTGCCGCCCGGGTACAGCCCGATGAAGAAGCAGGGCGCGATCATCCTCGGCAGTGGCGGCGACTGCTGCATCGACAACTCCAACCAGAGCGTGGGCACCTTCTACGAGGGCGCCATGGTCGCGGGCTACCCGTCCGACGCGACCGAGAACGCGATCCAGGCGAACATCGTCGCCGCCGGCTACCGCTGAGAGAGGGCGACCGCAGCCCGCACGCGCCGCGTGGCCCGGCCCGGGGAACGTCCCGGGCCGGGCCACGCCGGTGGTTCAGGCCGCGTGCGGGCTCACCACCATCGGGTACGTCTCATCCGCGCGTCCACTTCTGACCGTTGCCGCCGTTGCAGGTCGCCAGCACCACCTGGGTGCTGTTGGCCGTTCCGCCGCCGTTCGGCGCGAGGCACAGTCCGGACTGCACGCCGGTGATCGAGCCGTCGGAGTTGAGGTTCCACTGCTGGTTCGTGCCGCCGGTGCAGTCCCAGATGATCACCCGGGTTCCGGCCGACGTCCCGGCGCCCTCGGCGTCCAGGCACTTCGTCCCGTACACCTGGAGTTGCCTGCCCGCGGTGGCGGCCCACTGCTGGTTCGCGCCTGCGTTGCAGTCCCAGAGCGTCACCTGGGTGCCGTTGGTCCGCGACTGCGCCGGGACGTCCAGGCAGCGACCGGCGGCGGAGTTGCGCAACGCGCCGGTCGTGCCGCCCGGGGGTGGCGTCGTCGGCGGCGGAGTCGTGCCGCTGGTGGTGTCGAAGCCGAGGAAGCGGATGGCCTGCGCGGCGTCGAACGGGATCGAGTGGCCGTAGCCCTGGAAGCTGATCGCCTCGACCGGCGCGGTCCCGCCGGTGCTGCCGTACCGCGTCCGGGTGGCGCTGGTCTGCGGGTAGTCGGTGTAGCTGGGGGTCTGGGACACGCCCTGCACGTTGGTCCACTGCTTGATCTGCTCACCGAAGTTGACGTAGCTCAGCGTGGTGTCGGTGGTGCCGTGCCAGATCTGGAACCGGGGACGCTTGCCCGTGTAGCCGGGGTACGCGTTGCGCACCAGGTCGCCCCACTGCTGGGCGGTCTTGACGATCCGCCCGCCGGAGCATTCGCTGTTCCACTCGGCGCCGTTGGTGGTGGCGAAGCAACCGAACGGGACGCCGGAGGAGCTGACGCCGGCGTTGAACAGGTCGGGGTAGAGGCCGACCATGACGTTGGTCATCATCGCGCCCGAGGAGAAGCCGGCGACACCGATGCGGTCCGGGTCGACCGGGTAGCGGCTCCGCACGTAGTCGATCATCGACTTGAGGCCGACCGGATCGCTGCCACCGTCGCGGCGCAGGGCCTGCGGGGAGGAGACGTCCCAGCACTTGCTGCTCCGCGTGACGGACGGGTAGATCACGATGTAGCCGTAGCGGTCGGCCAGCGAGCTGAGCCCGAACCCGGTGTGCACGGCCGGGCCGCTGCCGGTGCAGTAGTGCAGCGCGAGCAGCAGGGCCGGACGCGCCGCGACCCGGTCCGGCACGTACAGGTGCATCTGCAGGTTCGTCGGGTTGGTGCCGAAGTTGGTCACCTGGGTGAGCGTCGCGGCCGACGCCGGGGTGGCGACCGTCACCACGGCCGTCATCGTCGCCAGCGCCGTCGCCAACGCGGCGGCCAGCAGTGCGAATCTTCTTCTCATGGCGGATCCTTCTCGGTCGGTGGTGGCGGCGGGTGGGGAGTACGCCGGACCGGTCGTCCGGGGAGACGTCCTCGCGGGCGCGCGACATCCGCCGCGCGTCGTCGGCGGCTGGGAACAGGTTCTGATCGCGACGTCCGCCTGCCCGCGGGGACGTCCGGATGGTGCGGGACCGAAGCGGATGGCTCGCCCGGTGAGCCATGGGTGCGGTCGCCTCGACATCGACTGTGAGCGATAACATGTCGTACGTCAAGCCGTACCGGAGCACGCCGACGAGGCCCGTACCGGAGGGCCCCGAGCCCGCGCGGCGACGCCGATCGGCGGCAGGCATCATGTCCGCGTGAACTCAACCCTGGCCGCTCTGCTCGGCTCCGCGATCACCGCCTGCGCCTCGCTCCTCGTCGTGTGGACGCACAGCCGGGTCAAGCGACGCCAGCGCGAACGGGCCGAGCTTCAGCGGGCGTACGTCCTGGTGCTGTCGGGCGCGCTACGCCTGGCCCACAAGGCCGAGGCGCTGCGACAGACCCGGTACTGGCGGTCGGGCCTGCCGGAGGCGGGCAACGACCTGATCGGCGGGCACAAGCCCCTGGGGCCGATGGGGCTGCACGACTGGCTGGCCCGGGACATGGTCACCGTGGAGGCCGCCTGGTCGGAGATCTGGACGCGTGCGGACCAGGACGGCATCGCGCTCGCCAACGGGCTGATGACCGCGTACCACGCCGTGCTGGCCGCCGCGTTGCAGGCCAGCGGGAGCGAGCCGTTCGAGGCGTCCGACAAGATGACCATCGCGAGCCGCCGGCTCGGCGAGGCCCGCCGGCACCTCGCCCTGCACGCCCGCCGGGTCGCCAAGCTGGGTCCGCGCGACGTCGACCTGTTCACCGAACGCGAGTACGGGGTGCCGGTGGGCTGACGTCCGGCTCGGCGTCACCAGGCTGCGCTGGTGCGGGCAGGACACGGTGGACGACGCCGAACATCAGCGCCGCCACCACACCGTCGAGCCAGTAGTGGTTGCCGGTGGCCACGACGACGAACAGGGTGACGAGCGGGTGGGCCAGCCACAGCCACCGGAGGCGTCCCCGGGTCACCGCGACGAGCGCGACGGCCACGGCCAGTGCCCACCCGACGTGCAGAGAGGGCATGGCCGCGTACTGGTTGCTGATCACGTCGGTGTCGGGGGGTCCGTAGACGGCGGGCCCGTACCGGCTGCCGGTGTCCACCATGGCGGTCAGCGCGGTGAGCCGGGGCGGTGCGAGCGGGACCGCGACGTGCACCACCAGCGCCGCCAGGGTGAGCACGGCGAGCGCGCGGCGGGTGCGCAGGTAACGCTCCGGATGCCGCAGGTAGAGCCAGATCAGGGTGAGCGCCGTGGCCGGGAAGTGCACGTACGCGTAGTAGCCGTTGGCCAGGTGGGCCAGCAGGGTGTGTGCGAGCACGGGGTGCTGGACGACGGCCTCGTCGGGCAGGCGCAGCAGCCGCTCCAGACGCCAGACCGACTCACCGTTGGCGAGCGCGCTCGACACCCGACCGGCCACCACCGTCCGCGCCGCCTTGTAGAGCAGGAACAGCGTGCTGACCAGCAGCAGCTCGCGCATCGCCCGGCGCACCGACGTGGTCCGCCGAGCGGGCGTCACCGGCCTCGACGCCGTCAGCTCGGTGGTTCCCACAGGCGTCTCGATTCAATCCTCGTCGGCCAGCAGGCCGCCACCGTCGGTGACGGTGGCGGCCCCTGGTTCTGCGCTCCGGAAACGTTAGCGCCGCTCGGGTCCTCCCTTTGCCGCGGCCTCAGCGGCAACCTGGTCGAAAGCGGGCGCCCCGTCGACCGCGTCGGCGGCCACCGCCGCCGCCGTGGCGGCGTCCGGCAGGTCGAGGCTGGTCCGCAGGGTGACCGGCCGGAGTAGGAGCGCGGCGATGACGCCGACCACCCCGATGGCCGCGGAGATGAGGAAGATGTGGCCGGTGGCGTCGCCGTACGCGGCGCGCACGATGTGCTGGACCCCGTCGGGCAACGCGGTGATGTTGAGGTTGCTGTCGCCGCCGCTGCCGGAGGCGGGGATCCCGGCGGCGGTCAGGTCGCGGGTGATCTGGTCGGTGACCCGGTGGGCCAGCACGGCGCCGAGCACGGAGACGCCGACCGCGCCACCGAGCGACCGGAAGAACGCGACGCTGGAGCTGGCCGCGCCGATGTCCTTGAGGGCCACCGTGTTCTGGACGGCCAGGACGAGGTTCTGCATGGTCATGCCGACGCCGGTGCCGACGATGAACATGCCGACGCCGACCAGCACCAGGGAGGTCTCGTGGTCGATGGTGCCGAGCAGGCCGAACCCGACGACCAGGATGATCGACCCGGCGACGATGTACGGCTTGATCCGGCCGGTCCGGGTGATCAGCCGGCCCGCGATGATGGAGGAGCCGAGCACGCCGGCCATCATCGGGATGGTGAGCAGGCCGGCCTCGGTCGGGCTGTAGCCGCGGCCGATCTGGAAGTACTGGCCGAGGAAGACCGCGCCTCCGAACATGGCCATGCCGACCGCGAGGCTGCCCAGGATGGCCAGGGCGGTGGTGTGCTCGCGCACGATGGCGAGCGGGACGACGGGCTCGGCCGCCCGCGACTCGACCCAGACCGCCAGGGCGAGCAGGAGGAGCGAGCCGAGCACCATGGCCGCGGTCTGCCAGGAGAGCCAGGCGAACGAGCTGTCGACGAAGGAGATCCAGATCAGCAGCACGCTCACGCCGGCGGCGATCAGGCTCGCACCCAGGTAATCGATCTTGACGTTGTCCCGCCGGAACGTCGGCAGGTGCAGGGTCACCTGGAGCAGGATCAGCGCGATGATGGCGACCGGCACACCGACGAAGAAGCACCAGCGCCAGCCGAGCCAGGACGTGTCGACGATGAGGCCGCCGAGCAGCGGGCCGCCGACGGTGGCCACCGCCATGACGCCGCCGAGGTAGCCGTTGTAGCGGCCCCGCTCGCGCGGCGGGATCATGGCGGCGATCGCCACCTGGACGAGGGCCTGCAGGCCGCCGACCCCGATGCCCTGGAAGGCGCGGGCCGCGATGAGCTGGCCGGCGCTCTGCGAGAAGCCGGCGATGATCGAGCCCAGCAGGAACACCACGATGGCGACCTGGATGAGCAGCTTCTTGCTGAACAGGTCGGCCAGCTTGCCCCAGATCGGGGTGGTGGCGGTCGCGGTGAGCAGGGTCGCGGTGACCACCCAGGTGTACTGGGTCTGCGAGCCGTTCAACGCGCCAATGATCTTGGGGAGCGCGGTCGAGACGACGGTGCTGCTCAGCATCGCGACGAAGAGCACCAGCAGCAGGCCGCTGAGCGCCTCGAGGGTCTGCCGATGGCTCATCGGCTCGGCGCCGGGCGTGGTGGTGGGTGCGCTCATCGCGCGTCCTCCCGCTTGTCGTGGGTTGCAGAACGACAACCAGGCGTACGCCGGGGTCCGGACACGGACATCCGCACACCTGAGTTGGTTGCCTCACGCAAGCATCTACCGATCTTGCCCGGTCGGCAAGTTTGCCCATTGAGAAGCCGGTCACTCGACGTACGCTGAGCGCGATGGACGAGATCACCGGGCTGCGGGAGCGCAAGAAGGCGGCGACCCGCCTGGCCCTGCACGAGTCGGCCCTGCGCCTCGCGGCTGAGCTGGGCCCCGAGAGCGTGACCGTCGAGGCGATCGCCGACGCCGCCAACGTCTCCCGGCGGACGTTCTCGAACTACTTCTCGAACAAGGAGGAGGCGCTCTTCTACGGCGACACCCTGCGCCTGCGCAGACTGTTGCAGTTGGTGCGCGAACGACCGGCGGGCGAGCCGCCATGGACCGTGCTGGGCCGGGCGGCCGAACACCTCACCGCGGAGTCGTCGGGCGACCGCGACCACGACTGGCTGACCCGACGCCGGCAGTTGCGCGGGCACCCGGGCCTGGCCGCACACCAGGTCGCGGCGTACACCGCGATCGAACGCGAGTTGGCGGCCGAGATCGCGCAGCGCCTCACCGGCGACGAGGCTGCGCTGCGGGCCCGCCTGTTGACCGCGACCTTCCTGGCCGTCCTGCGCGTCGCCATGCAGCACTGGATCGACCACCCGGGTCACGACCTGCTGGACATCGTGCGAACCGCGCTGAGCGAGGTCGGTCCCCCGCCGGCCGTGCGACCGGCGGAGGAACCGACCTCCTGATCATCGTCAGCGGTAGCCGGCGCTCACCACGCTGGCCTGCACCGCGTTCTCGGTCGCGTCGGACGGGTAGCCCGCCACCATGGCGCCCTCGTAGAACGTGCCGGCGCTCAGGTTCGCGCCGCCGTCGGGCTTGCAGCAGTCGCCGCCGCTGCCCAGGATGATCGCGCCCTGCTTCTTCATCGGGCTGTAGCCGGGCGGCAGGGAGCCGTCATACAACGTGTAGAGGCTGCCCGCCTGCGCGTCACTGCCCTTGATGGCGAAGCGGGACGTGCCGTTGTTCTTCAACGTCGCCGTGACGAACTTGCTGGTGAACGCCCGCTGGTTCGGGTTCCACGAGCTACTGCCACCCGGGAACAGACCCCACTCCAGGTCGGCCTGCACCCACGGGCCCGAGCCGGAGCAACCGCCGAACCAGCACTGCTTGCTGAAGTTGATGGCGTCCATCGCCCCGGCGGCGTCGGCCTTGCGCGTCGTCTCGCTGTTGCCGTAGTCGAAGCAGCAGCCGCTGTTGACGTGGGTGCCGCTGGTCACCATGTACATGCCCTCCGGCGCGGCGCCGGTCGGCACGCCGGTCAGGTGCCCGTCCCGCCAGTAGCTGTTGCCCGGGTTGATGTAGAGCGAGTACGCCTTGGCACCGCCCACGGTCAGCGACTCCGAGGTCGCGACGGCCGGCTTGCTCTGCGGCGAGCCCGGGACCACGCTCGACCCCTGGTACCAAAGGTCGTTGCCGCGCCCCGACTGGTCGAACACCACCGTGATCACACACGTCGTGCCGGAGCAGAACGAGTCCTGCGTCGCCGCGTTGGCGGTGCCGCCGGTACCGGTCAGCCCGATGTTACGGGTGGTGTTGTCCGACGAGCGCCGGACCTGGTAGAGGTTGCCGGCGTACGCCTGGTAGAGGGCCCGCGTGGTGCTGTGCGCCGCGACGCACGGGGTGCCGCCGGCGGCGTAGATGTCGCACGGGCGTGCGCCGGCCGGGGGCGGGGTGGTGGTCGGCGGCGGGGTGGTCGTGGGCGGGGTGCTCGGCGAGGCCCACTGCTGGTTGGCGCCGCCGTTGCAGGCCCAAAGGATGATCTTCGTGCCGTTCGCGGTGCCGGCCCCGTTGGCGTCGAGGCACAGCCCGGACTGCACGCCGGTGATGGTGCCGTTGCTGTTGACGTTCCACTGCTGGTTCGTCTGGCCGTTGCAGTCCCAGATGATCGCCTGGGTGCCGTTGGTGGTGCCCCGGCCGGACGCGTCCAGGCACTTGTTGCCGTACACGGTGAGCTGCTTGCTCGACGTCCAGGTCCAGGTCTGGCCGGCCGCGCCGGTGCAGTCCCAGAGCTGGGTCTGGGTGCCGTTGGTGGTGCTGGAGTTGGGAACCTCCAGGCACCGGCCGGACGCCGCGCCGACGATGGTGGTGCTCTGCCCCGGCGTGATGGCCGCGGCAATCGCCGCGGCCTCCGCGGCGGACGACGAGGCGCCGGCCGTGGCGCCGACGGTGACGAGGACGAGGGCGCCGGCCAGCGCGCCGGCCAGCATGGCCAGGCGTCCGGGGCGACGTCTCGGGATGGGATCGCGGGCCAGGCCGGGCCCGACGGGGGACGGGGTACGCACGGGGTGGCTCCTGAAGAGTCGTGGCAGCGCACGGGGTGTGCCGACGCGCCGCGGGGGTGGTGGCGGGGCGGGCGAATCGATTCGTAGCGATGGTAGGAGCGTATTTTGATCAGTGTCAATGAAAGACCGGTCGGCGGGAACCTCGGCGGTGGCCACCCGTGCCGGCGGCCACCGCCGAGGTTGACGTGCCTCCCCTACCGACCCCAGAGACGCCAGGTCTGGTTCAGCGGGCTGCCCTGGCCGACCGCGTTGCAGGGCCACTGGATGACGACCGCCCGGGCCGCCGTGGACACCCCGTTGACGTCGACGCACTTGCCGCTGTGCCGGGCCACGAGCTGGTAGTCGTGCGCGTCGTTGCCGGAGTAGGTCACCTTGCGGAGGGTGAACTGCTGGCTCGTCGCGTTCTGGCAGGTCTGCTGGATCACCGCGGCGGAGTTGGCGGTGGAGCCGCCGCTGACGTCGAGGCACTTGCCGCTCTGCTGGTTGACCAGCGTGTACGTGTTGGCCACGCCGGCGACCGGCCGGAAGTTCCAGAGCTGCTGGTCACCGCCCTCGCAGTAGTACTGCTGCTGGGCGTTGCCGTCGGCGGCGCTCAGGTTGGTGTTGTCCAGGCACTGCTGTGAGTGCTGGGCCACCGCCACCGACTGGAAGCCCGCCTCGGCGGGCGGCAGCAGGGTCACCGTGTACGTGTCGTTCTGGTTGCCGTACGGCAGGTTCACCGTGACGTTGTTGTTCGACACATTGACGACGCTGTTAGAGACCGTGACCGGCCCCTGCACCGCGCCGCCGTTGTTGTACGGGATGCGCTGCGTGAGCACCCGCACCTGGTTGTTCTGCACCACGCCGCTCGTGGTGTCGAGGCGTTGCAGGTTGACGGCCAGGTTCCCGGTCGTCCGACCACCACCGACCAGGACCTTCGCCACCCCGCTCGCCTTTGTGGCGTACGCGTCGTAGGACTGGCTGCCGGTCACCGACATGATCTCCCCGGTCTGCCCGGCGTAGTAGCGGTAGACCCACCACTCGCCCTTGGGCTGGTGCTGCCCGGCCGAGTTGCGGGTGAGCAGGTTGCCGAGGTCGTTGTGCAGGTTGCCGGCGCTGGCCCAGTTGGCCCGCAGTCCGTCCGCCCGGGCCCGCTCCAGGCGGGCGATGTACCAGGCGCCGTCGGCCGGGTTCTGTTCGTTGGTCGCCCCGTACTCGTTGATCTGGTACGGCCGGGGATGCGGGATGCCACGCGGGTCGAGGGTGGCGTTGGCGGCCGCCACGTTGGCGACCGGGTCACCCGGCAGGGAGTGCCAGCTGATGATGTCCGGCACGGTGTTCGTCGAGCGCACGAAGTCCAGGTACTGGTTCCAGAAGGCGTGGTTGGTGGACGGCACGCAGGCGCAGCTCGGCCCGACGATGAGCTGGTTGGGGAACTCGGCGCGCAGCCGCTGGTACGTACGCCGCCAGAGTTCGAGGTACTGGGAGATCGGCCGGTTCCAGAAGATGGTGATGTTGGGTTCGTTCCAGATGTCCCACTGCACCGACAGTCCGGACGCCCGGACGTCGCCGATGAGCCGGGTCAGGAAGTTGTCGTAGTCGGTCCAGTTGCCGTTGTCGCCGGGGAAGCGGGAGATGCCCGCGCCGTCGGCGCCCCACAGGTCGTGCGGCAGGATGATGAACTGCCCGCCGAGGGCGACCGTCCGGCGGGCCTGGGCCAGGGTGGAGTTCCAGCGCCGGTCGTAGTTGCCGCCGACCCAGCCGCTGCCGGGAAGCTGCGCGCCACCGGCGCGCATGTACTGGAACTTCACGTCGCGGTAGAAGTGGTCGGGCGGGCCGCTGGCGTTCTCGGTCATGCCGTAGATCCAGCCGGACGCGCGGTAGGTCGGTGTTCCGGTGGTCGTGGAGAAGTTCACGCTGATCGACTCGTCGGCGGCCTGGGCGGGGGACGCGGCGACGGTGACGGCCGTGGTGGCGGCGAGCAGGCCGACGACGAGTCGGGCGACGAGCGCGTGGGCTCGGCCGGGCCTGCTGCGGGACGGGGTTTTCACGGGCGGCTCCTTGGTGGGGCGCGGGGGACGCTCTCCGGAGGGCTGCGCTTGCGAATCGATTCGCAGGGATCGTAGGTCGGGGACTCATTCATGTCAATGAAGTGACGATCCGGTGAAGCCGGCGTTTCCCAGCGCTCGCCACCAGGCACGCGGTCAACCCTTGACCATCGGATGCGGCCGGTCCTATCTTCGTGCGAACCGGTTCGTCGAATCGGTTCGCCTCATGGTCGGACCCGGTCCGGCCCGCGACGGTCAACCCACGACCCCACCACCCGATCGAGTTGAAGTGAGGCAGCACATGACCCGACTCCACCGACGGCGGCGACTGGTCGCCGTCGCCGTGATAGCACTGGCCGCCGTGACGGCGAGCGCCTGCTCGTCGTCGGCCAAGGACTCCGGCGACGACGGCGGCGCCTACCTCGTCTGGGATCCGTACCCCCAGTTCGCCGACGACTCGGACTGGGTGGCCCTGCTCAAGAAGTGCGGAACCTCGGCGGGCGTGACCGTCGAGCGGACCGGCTACGACACCACCGACCTGACCAACAAGGCGCTGCTCGCCGCCCAGCAGGGCAACTCCCCGGACGTGTTGATCGTCGACAACCCGGTCATCTCCACCCTGGCCGAGGCCGGCGCGCTCACCACGACCGAAGAGAACAAGCTGGACACCTCGAGCATGGCGCCGAACCTGCTCGGCGCCGGCCAGAGTGGCGGCAAGACGTACGGGGTGCCGATCGGCGCCAACACGCTCGCGCTCTACTACAACAAGGACCTGCTCACCGCCGCCGGTGTCGACCCGGCCTCGGTCACCGACTGGACGTCGCTGACCACGGCGCTGACGAAGGTCAAGGCCAAGGGCAAGAAGGGCATCACGTTCTCGGCGATCGGCACCGAGGAGGGAAGCTTCCAGTTCCTGCCCTGGTTCTGGGGCTCGGGCGCGCAGTTGACCAGCCTCGACTCGCCGCAGGCGGTCGCCGCGTTGACGCTCTGGACCGACTGGCTGAAGCAGGGCCTCGCGCCGAACTCGGTCATCAACAACACCCAGACCACCAGCTGGCAGGAGTTCGCCAGCGGTGACTTCGCGTTCGCCGAGAACGGCACCTGGCAGCTCGCGAACGCCGAGAAGCTGGGCTTCTCGTACGGCACCATCGCGATCCCGGCCAGCGCGGGCGGGCCGGCCCCGGCCCCGACCGGCGGCGAGTTCGTCTCGATCCCGGTGCAGAAGAAAACCGGCCGGTACGCGACGTCGCAGCAGCTCGTCACCTGCCTGACCAGCGCCGACAACCTCCTGACCACCGACACCACGCTCTCCTACGTCGCGCCGGTGGCCGCCGTCCAGGACCGGCAGGCCGCCGAGAACCCCAAGCTCAAGGTCTGGGTGGAGGCGGTCCGGGCGGCGAAGGGCCGCACCGGCGACAACCTCGGCACGAAGTACCCGAAGATCTCCGAGCCCCTGTGGACCGCCATGCAGGCCGCGCTCAGCGGTGGGAAGTCGCCCCAGGAGGCACTGACCGCCGCGCAGGCCACGGCCGCGAGCAAGTAAGCGCGCCGAACGACGACATGACCCCCACGACACAGACCACCCCCACCACGCGGGGCCACGGTGGGGCGGCGGACGCCGCCCCACCCGGGCCTCCCGCGCGCCGTACCCGCCGTCCCGGCCGCTGGCTGGCGTGGGGCTTCCTGGCGCCGACGGTCGGCTACCTGCTGGCCTTCTACGCCTACCCGCTCTACCGCAACGTCGAGCTGAGCCTGCGCGAGTACACCGTCCGGTCGTTCGTGCAGGGTGGCGCGCCCTTCGCCGGCCTGGACAACTACCGCACCGTGCTGACCGATCCGGCGTTCTGGCCCACGTTGACGCACACTCTGGTCTTCACCGGCGCGTCGCTCGTCTTCCAGTTCGGCATCGGCATGGCCCTGGCGCTCTTCTTCCGCCAGCACTTCCCGCTGTCGGGCACCCTGCGGGCGCTGATCCTCGTACCGTGGCTGCTGCCGCTGATCGTGTCCGCCTCGACCTGGTCGTGGCTGCTCAACAGCGACTCGGGCCTGGTCAACGCCGCGCTCGGAGCGGTCGGGGTCGACCCGGTCAACTGGCTCACCTCGCCGACCTGGTCGCTCACCTCGGTGATCATCGCCAACATCTGGATCGGCATCCCCTTCAACCTGGTGGTCCTCTACAGCGGCCTACAGGCGATCCCGGTCGAGGTGTACGAGGCGTCCGCGCTCGACGGCGCGTCCGGCTGGCAACGGTTCTGGTCGATCACCTTCCCGCTGCTGCGCCCGGTCTCCGCGATCACCCTGCTGCTCGGGCTGATCTACACGCTGAAGGTCTTCGACATCATCTGGATCATGACCAGGGGCGGCCCGAGCGGTTCCTCCGCCACGCTCGCCACCTGGTCGTACCGTCTCGGCTTCGGCAACCTGCTGCCCGAGTTCGGGCCGGGCGCCGCCGTCGGCAACCTGCTCATCGTGCTGGCGCTGATCGCCGGGCTCGGCTACATCCGGTTCCAACGGAGGCAGCACCTACGATGACCACCTCACCGCGTCGGGTCTGGTGGAAGACCCTCGTCGGCCTGGCGCTGACCGGGCTGATGCTCTTCCCCGTCTACTGGATGATCAACGTGTCGTTCACCCGGGACCAGGACATGCGGGCCAGCCCGCCGCACCTGTTCCCGACCAACGGCACCCTGGACGGCTACCGGGCCGTCCTCGACCAGCAACTCCCCTACCTGGGCACCAGCTTCGTGGTCGGGCTCGGGACGGTGGCGCTGACGGTGGCGCTCGCCGCCCCCGCCGGGTACGCGCTCGCGAAGCTGCGCCCACCCGGTGGGGCGGTACTGAGCTTCCTGCTGCTGATCGCCCAGATGATCCCCGGGATCATCATGGCGATGGGCTTCTACGCCATCTACCTCACCCTCGGCGTCCTGAACACCCTGCCCGGCCTGATCCTGGCCGACACCACGCTCGCGGTGCCGTTCGCCGTCCTGATCTTCACGGCCTTCATGTCCGGCATCCCCGACGAGCTGCTCCAGGCCGCCGTGGTCGACGGCGCGGGTCGGCTGCGTACCTTCTGGTCGATCGTGCTGCCGGTCAGCCGCAACTCGATCGTCACGGTGTCGCTGTTCGCCTTCCTGTGGTCCTGGTCGGACTTCATCTTCGCCTCGACCCTCGCCGGTGGCGGCGACCACCAACCGATCACCCTCGGCATCTACCACTACATCGGCAACAACAACCAGCAGTGGAACGCCATCATGGCCACCGCTGTGGTCGCCTCCGTCCCCGCAGCCGTCCTGCTGATCCTCGCTCAGCGGTACGTCTCGATGGGCGTGACCGCCGGCGCCGTCAAGGACTGACCATCCGCACCACAGAAAGGCAGCCGCCACCCATGACTGTCGCCCCGTCCGGTCCGGAGTTCGCCATCCAGGACATCCCGTTCAGCTACCGGGGATCCTGGCTCAACATCTCCCCCGTGGTCGCCGAGAAGACGTACGCCGACGACCTGCACCTGGTGTCGCACCAGACCGGGCTGCACCCGGTGCTCCGCCTCTCCCCCGCCGCCCCGGACGCCACCGTCGTCGCCACCCCCGCGCTGCTGACCTGGCGCGCCGGAGCCGGTCAGATCGAGGCCGTCTTCGACGGACCGGACACCCTGCGGATCCGGGGTCGGCGGCTCGGCCTGCGGATCGCGGCGGCGGCGGGCACGCTCACCCCGTTCAGCGGCAGCTACCTCTACCTCGACCCGGTCGACGGCTCGCACGTGTTCACCTCGTACGAGACCGGGCGTCGCTACCGGGTCACGGTCCTCACCGGGGCGCTGCGCCACGCCGACGGCGTCGAGGCGCTCGGCACCGCCGAACGGTCCCTCGACCTCGCCGGTGACGAACCGTGGGAAATCGCCATCGAGGAGTACGCCACCGCGCGCCGGCCGTACGCCACGGCCGTCCCCTTCGACCAGGTGTGCCAGCACCGCAGCGCCGAGTTCGCCGCGTTCGTCGACGCGGTCGCGCCGTGGCGCGGGAAGGACACCCCGGCCGCCGAACTGGCCGCGTACGTGCTGTGGTCCGCCACCGTGGACCCGGCGGGCTTCGTCACCCGACCGGCCGTCCTGATGTCCAAGCACTGGATGGACAAGGTGTGGAGCTGGGACCACTGCTTCAACGCGATCGCCCTGGCGGCCGGTGAGCCGGAGCTGGCCTGGCACCAGTTCCACCTGCCCTTCGACCACCAGGACGCCGCAGGCGCCCTCCCCGACTCGGTCACCCACTCCGAGGTCCTGCACAACTACGTCAAACCCCCCATCCACGGCTGGGCGCTACGGCACCTGCGCCGCCGCCTTCCCCACCCGCCGGACCGGGCGGCGCTCGCGCAGACGTACGACCGGCTGGCCCGCTGGACCGGATTCTGGTTGGACGCGCGCCGCGCCCCCGGTCAGGACCTGCCGCACTACCAGCACGGCAACGACAGCGGCTGGGACAACGCCACCACCTTCGACGACCACCGGGTCCTCCAGACCGCCGACCTGGCGGCGTTCCTCGTCTCGCAGTTGGACTGCCTGGCCGACCTCGCCGCCGAGCTGGGCGAGCCGGCCGACCGGTGGCACCGGGAGGCGGACCGGATCCGTGCCGCGATGCTTCGGGAGCTGTGGGACGGCGAGCGTTTCGCCGCCCGTAGCCCGCACACCGGGCAGCGGCGGACCAGCCGCAGCCTGCTCGACCTGATGCCCGTCGCGCTCGGCGCCGACCTGCCCACCCCGATCGCCGACGCGCTGGCCCGCGGCATCGAGACCCACCTCACCACCCACGGGCTGGCGACCGAGCCGACGGACTCGGTCCACTACCTCGCCGACGGCTACTGGCGGGGCCCGATCTGGGCGCCCTCCACCGTGCTGGTCGAGGACGGCCTCCGGCGGGCCGGGCACACCGCGATCGCCGATGACATCAGCCAGCGCTTCCTGGCGCTCTGCGAGAAGTCGGGCTTCGCGGAGAACTTCGACGCCGAAACCGGTGCGGGACTGCGCGACCGCGCGTACACCTGGACCGCCAGCAGCTACCTCATTCTCGCCGCCGCGCAGCAGGAGCGCCGGGCCGCGCGGCGGTGACCGGGCCGGCATGGCCGCGCGGCTGCGTGGCCGATGTGGTCGGCGGCGTGGTCGCGCGCGGCCGGCGCAGCGGTCCGGGTCAGCGGACCCGGACCGGTCCGGTGCTGGATCGCAGCGAGATGGGTGGGCTGTAGAGGCGGTGCCGCGGCAGGCTGCCGGGGGCCGCGATGATCTCCAGCAGCAGCGACACCGCCTCCGCGCCCATCTCCCGCATGGGTACGTCCGCGGCCGTCAGAGGCGGCCGGAAGTCCTCCGCCCAGTGCTGGGCGGCGACGCCGGTGACGGAGAAGTCCGCCGGCACGGCCAGCCCGGCGGCGGTCAGCGCGCGCTGCATCCCGGGCAGCGCCGCCTCGTTGATGGTGGCCACCGCCGTGATCTCCGGATGGGTGACGAGCAACTGCTCCACGCAGGCCTCGCCGGAGGCGGTGTCGTCGCCGCAGCAGACGTCGGTGCCGACGAGGCCCCGCTCGGCCACCGCCGCCTGGAAGCCGGCCAGGGCGCGGTGACTGGGGCCGTAACCCGCCGCCACCAGTTCGGCGGAGCGGTTGACCAGCGCGACGTGCCGGTGCCCCAGGTCGGCCAGGTGGTGCACGCAGCGGGCGATCAACCCGGCGTAGTCGATGTCGACCCAGCTCATGGCGTGCGCCTCGGCCGTGCGGCCGATGGTGACGAACGGCAGACCGGTACGGGCCAGCCGGGTCACCCGGTCGTCCTCCAACCGGATCTCCATCAGCACGACCCCGTCGACCCGACGCCCGGTGACGATCCGCTCGAACGAACGGTCGTGGTCACCCCCGGACGGGGAGAGCAGCACGTCGAGGTCGTGTCGGGCGGCGGCCTCGACGACGCTGGCGACGAAGCCCAACTGCATGTCGGTCAACCGTTGGCTGGCCGGTGGGATCACCAGCCCGAGGGTGCGGGTACGCCCCTCCTTGAGCGCGCGGGCGCTGGCGTTCGGTCGGTAGTCCAGCTCGTCGATGACCGCCTGGATCCGCTGCCGGGTCGCCTCCGACACCGTCCGCTTGCCGCTGAGCACGTACGACACCGTGCTGCGAGACACCCCCGCCCGTCGGGCGATCTCCCCGATGTTCATCCGCCGCCCTCGAATCGATCCCTGCCCCGCCGGGGACGCGCCTTGATCCGGGTTCGAGCATAAGCGCTCCTCGAACCGGCCCGGACGTCCCGCCCGGCGCACCCGGCCCCGAGCCGGTCAGGAATCAAGAAGCTCGTACGCGCCGTCCGGGCCTAGCCTTTTCGCAGGTGGCCGGCAGCACGCCGGACCACGACGAGCGAGAGGGAGCCTGACATGTCCGCGAAGTCCTCCACGACCGGTTCCGACGGCTTCAGCGCCGAGGAGCGCGCCGCGATGAAGGAGCGTGCGGCCGAACTGCGCGCCGAGGGCAAGAAGGGCGCCAAGAAGGCCGACGGGTTGCAGGCGGTCCTCGACCGGATCGCACAGATGGCGCCGGACGACCGGGCGCTCGCCGAGCGGGTGCACATGGCGGTCACCACGGCCGCGCCCGAGCTGTCGCCGAAGACGTGGTACGGGATGCCCGCGTACGCGAACGCCGCCGACAAGATCGTCGTCTTCTTCCAGGACTCCGGGAAGTTCAACTACCGGTACTCGACGCTGGGCTTCCAGGACCCGGCCAACCTCGACGACGGTGACCTCTGGCCGGTGGCGTACGCGCTGCGCGCGTGGAGCCCCGAGGTCGAGAAGCGGGTCGTCGAGCTGGTACGCGCGGCGGTCTCCTGAGCCGCGGCTCTGGTGCCCCTTGCGCGCGACGGCGATGATCGCCAGGTGTCGTTCTGGGAGTTCGTCACGGACGTCGGCGTACCGCTGCTCCTCGTCGGCGGCGCCGCGGTCATCGCGGTCGGCGCGTTCACCGACCCGCCCGAGGAGTTCTCCTGGCCGCGCGGCTGGGACTGGGCGTGGGTCGTCGGGGTGTGGTTCATGGCGAGCGGCGAGGCGGCGTTCGGCACCGACCGACCGTGGTGGGAGCGCGCCTGGAAGGGCGCCGCGGCCCTGCTCCTCGCGGTGGCCTGCCTCGTCGCCGTCTGGCGACGGTGGCGATGGCGCAGGCGGGCCCGAGGCGCGGACGGTGGCGCGGCGGGGTAGGCGGCGAGTGGGCGGCACGCCCCGGCCCGCCGCCGACGACGCGCAGCCGGCGGCGGCGGGCGGGAACGAGCCGGGTCAGGTGGTCGTGCAGGTGATGTCGGTCGGCGGGTTGTTGGTTCCCGTCGCGGAGGCGAGGAAGCCGAAGGTGGTGGAGCCACCGGCCGGCAACGACCCGTTGTAGTCGACGTTCGTCACCCGCACGCTGGCACCGCTCTGGGTGTGCGTGCCGCCCCAGATCTGGGTGATCGCCTGCCCGTTGGGGAACGTCCAGGAGACCGTCCAGCCCCGGATCGCCGTCGTGCCGGCGGTCACCGTGACCGATCCCTGGAAACCACCCGACCACGCGTTCGTCACCGTGTACGTGGCCCGCGCGCCGGACGGCGAGGGGGTGCTCGACACGGTCGGCGTCGGGATCGGGCTCGGCGTGTCGGTCGGACTCGGTGTGGGCGAGACGGTGGGCGAGGGCGTGGGGCTAAGCGTCGGTGACGGTGTCACACCGGGCCGCGCCGCCCGGTACGTGTGACCGGCGCGGACCGCGAGTTGGACGACGTCCGTCTCGGGTCGGGTGGTGCTGGGCGTACTGCCGTCGGTCACGTCGACGAGGGTGAACGACCCGGTGAAGAGGCGGGCGCGCAGGCGTACCGTGCCGTCCCGGTCGGCGCGGACGCTGATCTCGTCGGCCTGCCCACTGGTCCAGGCCACGCCGACGGTGTACCCGCCCCGCCCGCGCAGGCCCGCCACCTGGCCGGTGGGCCAGGCGCTCGGCAACGCGGGGAGCACGTGCAGCTCGCCGTTGTGGCTGTGCAGCACCATCTCGGCGATGCCGGAGGTGGCACCGAAGTTGCCGTCGATCTGGAACGGTGGGTGCAGGTCGAACATGTTCGGCGCGAGCCGGTCGGTGCGTACCAGGTCCTTCAGGAGCTTGTGGGCGCGGGCGCCGTCCTCCAGGCGGGCCCAATAGTTGATCTTCCAGGCGAGCGACCAGCCGGTCCCGTCGTCGCCGCGCAGTTCCAGCGTCCGGCGGGCGGCCTCGTAGAGCTGCGGCGTGCCGCGCTTGGTGATCTGGTTGCTGGGATGCAGACCGTACAGGTGGGAGACGTGCCGGTGGTTCCGCTCGGTCTCCACCCAGTCGGCGAGCCACTCCTGCACGTTGCCCCGGGAGCCGACCTTCATCGGCGCGAGCCGGTCCCGCGCCGTCCGCACCTGGGAGCGGAACGTGGTGTCCACACCCAGCACCTCGCTGGCCCGGGCCACGGCGTCGAACAGGTCCCGCAGGATCTGGTTGTCCATAGTGGGGCCGGCGCAGACGCTGGCGTTCGAGTGGTGCGGCAGCTCCGGCGAGTTCGACGGGTTGGTGACCAGGTAACCGAGCGTCGGGTGGGCGACCAGGGTGTCCAGGAAGAACTGGGCGGCGCCCTTGAGCGCCGGATAGTTGGCCGCCAGGAAACCGGCGTCGCCGGTGAACAGGTAGTGCTCCCAGATCAGGGTGGCCAGCCAGGCGCCGCCGGTCTGCCACATGCCCCACAGCGCCCCGTCGACGACCGAGGCGCCCCGCCACGCGTCGGTGTTGTGGTGGGTGACCCAGCCACCCGCGCCGTACTGCGCCTGGGCGACGCGCGCCCCGGTGGCCGTCAGGTCCTTGATCATGTCGAAGACCGGCAGGAAACACTCGGCCAGGTTCGTGGTGTCGGCGGGCCAGTAGTTCATCGGCAGGTTGGCGTTGATCGTGTACTTCGAGTCCCACGGCGGCGTCATCGAGTCGTTCCAGATGCCCTGCAGGTTCGCCGGTTGGGTGCCCGGACGCGAGGAGGAGATCAGCAGGTACCGGCCGAACTGGAACAGCAGGGCCGAGAACTGCGGATCGTTGGTACTCGCGTGCTGGGCGATCCGCACGTCGGTCGGCTGGTCGGCCGCGGCCGTCCGCCCGAGGTCGATGGTCACCCGGTTGAACAACGCCTGGTAGTCGGCGAGCTGGCGGCTGCGCAGCTGGTCGTAGCTCGCCCCGCGGGCGGCGCTGAGCCTGCTCCGCGCGATGCCCTGGTAGTCGCCGTTGACCGTGCGGTAGTTGACGTAACTGGACCCGATCGAGATCAGCACGGTCACGCTCGTGGCCCCGGAGACGCGCAGGGTGCCGCCCGAGCTGCTGACCGTCCCGCCCGTCGCGGTGGCGGAGGCCAGCGCGAGGAACCGCACCGACCCGTTGACGCCCTCCATCGCCCCGGAGATGCCGTCGGCCGCGATGGTGGCGGCGTCGGGGCTCGACATCGTCGTGCGTTGTGGGCTGTCGAAGGTGGCGGTGAACGTGATCGAGTTGGCGCGGTCGGCGGTCAACCGGAGCACGATCACCGCGTCGGGCGCGCTGGCGAACACCTCGCGCTGGTACCGGACGCCGTTGAGCACGTACGTGGTGGTCACCGTTGCCGTGGTCAGGTCGAGCGTCCGGTTGTACTGCGAGGCGCCGCTGGCCGAGCCGAAGGCGAGACGGAGGTTGCCCACCGGCTGGTAGGCGAGCTGGCCGCCCGGGTTCCCCATCATGGTCTGGTTGATCAGGTCCTGCGCCGACGTCCACTGGTCGGCGAAGACCCGACGCCGGATCTCGGCCAGGTTGGCCGCGCCCCGGGTGTTGGCGGAGTCGTACGGGCCGCCCGCCCAGACGGTGTCCTCGTTGAGTTGGAGCCGTTCGGTGTCGACGTTGCCGAACACCATGGCGCCGAGACGCCCGTTGCCGATCGGCAGCGCGCGGAGCCAGTCGGTGCCCGCCGGCTCGTCGTACCAGAGAGCCATGTCGTTGGCGGCGAGCACCTGCGATGGCGCGACCGAGCCGGCGCGGGCGACGGCGGACCACGCGACCGGTAGCAGCGCGGCGCCGGCGCCGGCGGCACCGGCGCGCAGCACGTTTCTTCGGGTCACTTCGGACATGGTCTCTCCAATCTGCGCAGGCCAGATGCCTCACGCAGGTGGGGACGGCGCCGCTGGAGGCACCGCCGGAATTGGCGCTATGGCGGGACGTGCCTCCGGCCGGATTGCCGATCGGGTCCTGGCGGGGACGGTCGGCGGCGGCCGGGCACGCGGGGTGGGGCGATGGCTGTTAGCGCTAACAGGTGCGGCCCGCTCGCACCGTTGGGCAACGTTCACAGCCGAGGCCCGGCGCACCGGGCTCCCGGCGGCGCGCCATGCATCCTTCATAGACCTTCGTAGATGGCGACGCTGTGCGTCAATAGGTGTCGGTCATGTTTCGGATCGGTACGCAGAGGCATGCCCACGGCGCGCCGCCCGGACACCTTGCCATCGACGCGGCTCGTTCGTAGCATCCAGGGGCACGAGATGTTATCGCGAACAAACCACGACATCTTGGCGTCGACCGCCCGGAGGTGGCAGCCGTGTCCCCAGGCTCGTCGGCCGAGACGGGCTACCGCAACCCGGTCGTACCCGGCTTCTACCCCGACCCGAGCGTCTGCCGGGTCGGCGAGGACTACTACCTCGTCTGCTCAAGCTTCGAGTACTTCCCCGGGGTGCCGCTCCTGCACAGCCGGGACCTGGTCCACTGGCGACAGATCGGTAACGTCCTCGACCGTGCCAGCCAGTTGGAGATCCCGCCCGACGCCGACGCGTCCGGAGGCATCTTCGCGCCGACCATCCGCCACCACGACGGCCGCTTCTGGGTGATCACCACAAACGTCAGCCTCGGCCGACATCTCATCGTCACCGCGGCGGACCCCACCGGCCCGTGGTCGGACCCGGTCTACCTCGACCTGCCGCACGTCGACCCGTCCCTGGCCTGGGACGATGACGGCACCTGCTGGCTGACGACCTCGGGGGTGGACGCCTACCGGATCGACCCGGACACGGGTCAGGTGTGGGAGGGTCCGATCGGGCTCTGGTCCGGCACCGGAGGGCAGTACCCGGAGTCGCCACACCTGTACCGGATCGACGAATGGTGGTACCTGCTGCTTTCCGAGGGCGGCACGCACACCGGTCACGCCGTCTCGGTCGCCCGGTCCCGCAGCCCTCGGGGGCCGTTCGAGCCCGCGCCCAGCAACCCGATCCTCACCCACCGGAGCACCAACCTCCCCGTCCAGGCGACCGGGCACGCCGACCTGGTGCAGGCCACGGACGGCAGTTGGTGGATGGTCCTGCTGGGGATCCGCCCGAAGGGCCAGTGGCCGCCCTTCCACGTGCTCGGGCGCGAGACGTTCCTCGTGCCGGTCCGCTGGGTCGACGGCTGGCCCGTGGTCGACCCCGTCCGAGAGGTCACCGCCGCACCCCTCGGCAGCCCGCCGGCCCTGGCCGCCCCACCCGAGCCGGGCGCGCACCGCGACGACTTCGACACGACCAGCCTCGCGCCCGGGTGGGTCTCGCCCCGCTCCCGTCCCGACGCGGCCTGGTCGTTGACCGAACGGCCCGGATGGCTCACCCTGCGCGCCACCGGTGCGACACTGGACCGCGCCGGCGCGACGATCGTGGCGGCCCGCCAACGCCACCATGACTGCCGCGCCAGCGTGCGGGTCGATCCGGGCGGCGGCACGGCCGGACTCACCCTGCGCATCGACGAGGCGCACCACTACGACCTCGAGGTCCAGGACGGCGTCGTCCGCGTGCTCGGCCGGGTGGGACCGTTCCGGCAGGTCTTCGCGACCCTCGACGTACCCCGTGGTCCGCTCATCCTGACGATCACCACCCGGACCCACGATCTCTACCCGCCGACCGTGACGTCCGCCGCCGGCCTCGCCGCCACCGGCGAACCCTTCGGGGTACGCGCCGCCACCAGCGACATGATCGCGTTCGAGGTGGAGAGCACCGAGGGTCGGGTGTTGCTGGCCGAACTCGACGGACGGTACCTCTCCACCGAGGTCGCAGGCGGCTTCACCGGCCGGGTCATCGGCATGTACGTGACCGACGGCGTCGCGGCCTTCGACTGGTTCGACTACCGGCCGGTGGCGCGTCCGCCCGGCTGAACGACAGGTGCCGCGACCGTAGACTCGCCGTGTGAGCGACGAGAGCCGGCGGCGCCGCCCCCGCAAGCCACTGAGGGGTGACCTGCCCGTCGCCACGATCGCCGAGCTCGCCGGCGTCTCCCCGCCCACGGTGTCCAAGGTCCTCAACGGCCGCGCCGGGGTGGGTGAGCAGACCCGGCAGCGGGTGGAGGCGCTGCTGCGCGACCACGGCTACCGCCGTCCGGAGGACGCCGTGCGTACCCGCTGCGTCGAGGTGCTCTTCCACCACATGCTGCCCTCGATCGCGCTGGAGATCCTGCGCGGCATCCAGGAGGTCGCCGACGCGCGGGACTGCACCGTCGGGTTCGTCGACCTCCGGCACCGCGTGACGTCCGGACTGCCCTGGATGGAGCCCCTGCTGCTGCGGCATCCGACCGCCGTCATCGCGGTCTGCTCGCTCGTCACCGCCGAGCACGGCCGACAGTTGGCCGCCATGGGCATACCGCTTGTCGCCATCGACCCGGGCGGCGAACTCTTCCCCACCCCGGCCGTCGGGTCGAACAACTGGAGCGGCGCCCTCGCCGCCACCCGACACCTTCTCGACCTCGGCCACCGGCGGATCGGGGTGCTCACCGGTCCGGTGCAGGACCTCGCGGCGCGGGCCCGCCTGGACGGGTTCCGGGCCGCGCTGGACCATGCCGGCATCGGATTCGACGACAGCCTCGAACGGCAGGGGGTCTTCAGCTTCGTGTCCGGCCGTGACCTCGGCCGGGAGTTGCTGACCCTGCCCGAACCACCCACCGCCGTCGTCTGCGGCAACGACCTGCAGGCGCTCGGCGTGTACGCGGCGGCCCACGACGTCGGCCGGCGGATTCCCGACGACCTGAGCGTCGTCGGGTTCGACGACGTGGACCAGGCGACCTGGACGTCGCCGCCCCTGACCACGGTGCGACAACCGTTCACCGAGATCGGGGCCACCGCCGCCCGCCTCGCGTTGACGCTGGCCGACGGCCACGCCCTGCCCCAGGAGCGGTACGAACTCAGCACCGCACTCGTCGTCCGGGGCAGCACCGGTCCGCCGGGCCACCGGTAGCCGCGCCGGACGGCGTGCCGCGCGGCCGGCAAAGTTTTTTCGGCGACCATGTCGAGAAACCACGCCCGGCGTCGTCCCCGGGGTGAACGCGACCAGAACGGGTCGCGCCAGCGAGGAGGAGCACGACGATGGCCAAGTACCTGCTGCTGAAGCACTACCGCGGCGCTCCGGCCGCGGTGAACGACGTGCCGATGGACCGGTGGACGCCGGAGGAGATCTCCGCGCACATCCAGTACATGCACGACTTCGCCGGCCGGCTGGAGAAGAGTGGCGAGTTCGTCGACGGTCAGGCGCTCGCCCCCGAGGGTGCCTGGGTCCGCTACGACGGGGAGGGACGCCCGCCGGTCACCGACGGCCCGTTCGCCGAGACCAAGGACCTCATCGCCGGCTGGATGGTGATCGACGTCGACAGTTACGAGCGCGCCGTCGAGCTGGCGGGCGAGCTGTCGGCCGCTCCGGGAGCGGGTGGCAAGCCGATCCACGAGTGGCTCGAGGTGCGCCCGTTCCTCACCGAGCCGCCCACCATCACGGAGTGACGTCCGCGATGGACCAGGCACTGCTCCGCAGCCTCACGCCGAGCGTGCTCGCCGTTCTCGTCCGCCGCGGAGCCGACTTCGCGGCGGCCGAGGACGCCGTACAGGACGCGCTGGTGGAGGCGGTTCGCGTGTGGCCGGCCGATCCGCCGCGCGACCCGAAGGGCTGGCTGATCACCGTGGCCTGGCGGCGGTTCCTCGACACCGTCCGCGCGGACGCCGCCCGCCGGCGTCGGGAGGACGTCGTCGATGCCGAGCCGACGCCCGGGCCCACGAGCGCGGTGGACGACACCCTCGCGCTCTACTTCCTCTGCGCCCATCCGTCGCTGACGCCGTCGTCGGCCGTCGCGCTCACGTTGCGCGCCGTGGGCGGGCTGACCACCCGGCAGATCGCGCACGCCTACCTGGTGCCCGAGGCGACCATGGCGCAGCGCATCAGCCGGGCGAAACGTACGGTCGCCTCCGTACGGTTCGACGAGCCCGGCGACGTCACCACCGTGCTGCGCGTGCTCTACCTGGTCTTCAACGAGGGGTACACCGGTGACGTCGACCTCGCCGCCGAGGCCATCCGGCTCACCCGGCAGCTCGCGGCCGCGATCGACCACCCCGAGGTGGCGGGACTGCTCGCCCTCATGCTGCTGCACCACGCCCGCCGGGCCAGCCGGACCGCGCCCGACGGCAGCCTGGTACCGCTCGCGGAACAGGACCGCAGCCGGTGGGACACGACCGCCATCGCCGAGGGCATCGGCATCCTCCAGGCGGCCCTCGCCCGCGACCGGCTCGGCGAGTTCCAGGCGCAGGCCGCCATCGCGGCCCTGCACGCCGACGCGCCCACCGCCGAGGAGACCGACTGGGTGCAGATCGTCGAGTGGTACGACGAGCTCGCGCGGCTGACCGACAGCCCCGTCGTCCGGCTCAACCGCGCCGTGGCGGTCGGCGCGGCCGACGGGGCCCGGGCCGGGCTGGCCGCCCTCGCGGGGCTCGACGACTCGTTGCCGCGGTACCTGGCGGTGGCGGCGTACCTGCACGAGCGCGACGGCGACCCGGCGACGGCGGCACGGCTCTACGCCGAGGCGGCCCACAAGGCCACCAACCTCGCCGAGCGGGACCACCTGACCCGACAGGCCGCGCGCCTGAACGACCACCGGCGGCGCTGAGCGACCCGACTCAGACGCTCGGCAGGGGGGCGTACCACTGCGCGCCGGTCACCCGGACCCGCTGCGACTGCTTGCGGTTCCACTCCACCCGCATGCCGTGCCGACGCAGCACCGGGAAGGCGACCTCGTCCAGCAGGCGTTCCAGGTCGGCCTGGTAACGGGCCTGCTGCTCGGCCTCCGGCAGGGCCGAGTAGGCGTCCTCGTCGAAATCCGCCGGCGGGTAGACGCCGTAGCCGAGGTAGACCTCGCCGTCCTCGCTGGCCAGCAGCGACTCGGTGTCCTGCTGGTGGTACCACAGGTAGCCCTGCCAGTGCCGGGAGTCGTCGCGTTCGTCGTGGATCTCGGCGGACGCGCAGGTGCCGCAGCAGCTGAAGTTCTCCCGGGCCACCACGCCGACCTCGGTCAGCTCGGCGAACGCCCGGGTCAGGTTGCTGCGCACCTCGCCCCAACGCTGCTGCTGCTCGCGTCGGGTGGTCAGCGCGCTCTCGTACGCCGACCGGAGGTCGTCGTCGGTGGCGCCGTGTCGGTCGTCGTCGCCGTCGAGGTAGTCCAGGAAGTCGTCGGGGTCGTCGTACCCGCGGACGACCCAGTCCCAGATCTCGGCTTCGATCTCGGCGCGACCCGGCTCGGCGACCCGCTCGGTCAGGAAGCGCACGCCCTCGGGGCGGTCGTTGTACGTCCATCCATCCACGGCGCGGATCCTGGCACGGACCTCCGACAGTCCCCGGCGGGACGGGACGGCCCGGCCCCGCCGTGGTACGGCGGGGCCGGCCCGGGGTCGCGCCCGGTCAGCTCAGGGTGGCCAGCAGCGCGGTGCTCATGCCCTGCTCACCACGGGCGTTGGGGTGGAAGGGCGCGGCGGAGTTCTGCGGCACCAGACCCTCGATCCAGCGGGTGCCGCTGCTCTTGCACGCGTCCCGACCGATCGACGGCGTGTAGACGTCGGCGTAGGTGGCGCCGTTCGCGCCGGCGGCGTTGGCCAGCATGGTGTTCAGCGACTTCTCGATGCCGCGCAGGTAGGGCACGTCCTGGTAGGCGATCGGCACCACCGGCCAGCAGCCGTACCCGGTGTCGGGCAGGATCGCCGGGTACCCGAGCACCACGATCCGCGCGCTGGGCGCGGCCCGGCGGATCGCCTGGAGCACGGTCGTCACCTTCGGCACCGTGGCCGCGATCCGGGCCTGCAACTGGTCGGTGCCGCCGGCCGTGTAGCGGTTCTTGCACGGCGAGCCGAGGGGACTGCTGAGGCTCGCCTCCGCGCACTCGCTGATGATGCCGGAGAAGCCGATGTCGTTGCCGCCGATCTGCACCGTCACCAGCGCGGTGCTCGACGTGACCGCGTTGAGCTGCGGGGGCAGGTTGATGCCCAATTGACCGCTGCCGCCGTAGAGGATGTCGTCGGTGGTGGCCCCGGAGCAGCTCACGTCGGCGAACGACGTCGAGCCGGCGGACGCGGCCACCAGTGAGGGGTAGTTGCGGTTCGACCGTAGACAGTTGAGGTCCACCTGGGTCGGGATCAGGGGACCTGCGGTGTACGAGTCGCCCAGCGCGACGTAGCGGCCGGAGGGGACGGCGGCGCTGGCGGGTGTGGTGACGGCGAGCAGGACACCGACGGTGGCCGTGGCGAGTGCGGCCAGTCGGGCGGTTGCCCGCAGGAGCGGCAGGCGGGGACGGGGCATGACGCCTCCCAAGGGAGATCGCGGCGAGGGTGGTGGTGCCGAGATCCTGTCCCTGAACGAAGGTTAACGTCAATATAGATGGCCCTCACTAAATGACACCCTGGAATGTGGATTGCGCCGTTACCGCAGACCCCTGCGGCACGCGATGATCCGCCGGCGCATAGCATGGCGTCAGTTCGGGACGGCTCTGCTGAAACGAGGCGACATGCGTTGGCTCCAGCGGCTGCTGGGCGGCGGGCGGATCCAGCTCGACCCGGAACGGCAGCAGGCGTTGCTGCGCGATCTCCAGCACGGGTACGGCCCGCAGGCGCGGACCCCGTTCCCCGCGCAGGTCGAGGCGGCGACCGGGATGCTGGGCGGGGACGACGGCCTGGTGGTCGCGGCCCGGGTCCTGCACCAGGTCGCCGACGAGGCACACCTGGATCTTCGGGCGCAGGCCGAGGCCATTCACCGCCGCACGGGCCGGCGGCTCCTCGTGAACCGGCGCAACTACCGGCAACTCTGGTCGGAGGCCGGCCCCGGACTGCGCTGGCCGCTGTTCGCCCTGCCCTGCGGTTTCCACCCGTACGCGCAGGTGGCCGCCGCCGTCGCGGTGGTCGGCGGTCGGGCGGCCCGGCTCGATCGGGTAACCGATCCGGTGCCGCTGGTGACCCACGTGTTCGAGGTGCTCGACCTCACCACCGCCGGCTGGGAGTACGGCCGGGTGCCGGTGGACACCGACGCGGCGGCCCTGGTCGATCGACTGATCGCCAGCGCCGCGCAGATCCTCGCGGCCATGGACGATCCGCCGCGACTGCCGCCGCCGGTCCGCGCGCTGATGCGCCGCAACAACAGCCTGGACGTCCACGATCCGTGGGCCGGGCGTCCGGTGGGACGGATCAACCTGGGTGCGCGGATGCGGGAGCAACTGCTGGCCTGACCGCCGATCAGGCGCGGGCGTGCGCGCGCAGGAAGTCGAGCAACAGGGCCACCACCTCGTCGGGGTACTGCACGTGCGGGTAGTGACCCGCGCCCTCGACCATGTCGAGCCGGCCCAGCCCGGCGGGCAGCGCGGCCACGATCGCCGCGCCCTCGGCGCGCGGGTCGGCCCAGTCCGGGTCGAGCGTGCCCTCGACGATCAGGACCGGACAGCGAACGTTGCCGAGCTGCGCCCCGGCGTCGGACGGCGCCGACCGGCCCATCCCGCGCATCGCGGCCATCCGGCCGGGCTCGCGCAGCATGGCGTCGATCCGGACCGCGCGGGCGGACCAGTCGGCCGGCTTGCGGCCCGGGTAGGCGACGTCGAGGTAGCTGCGCCAGAGCCGGACGCTGCCGAACAGGCCGGTGCCGAGAAGTCGAGCCATGCCCCTGCGGTATCGGGCGACCCGCAGGTCAGCCAGCTTGACCGACTGCTTGCGGGTGAACGGGGCCAGTTCGACGATTCCGGTCACCAGCTCGGGCGACTGGGCGGCGGCGATGGTGGCGGCCCCACCGGAGATCGAGTGGCCGACCAGCACGGCCGGACCGCCGAGGTGGCGGATGACCGCGAGCAGGTCGCCCGCGATGTCGGTGCGGCTGTAGGAGGGCCATCGCGCGCTCGACTCGCCGCAACCCCGCAGGTCGACGGCGGCCACCCGGTAGCCGGCGGCCGCCAGGCGCGGCACCACGAAACGGTACGCCTCGCGGCTGTCACCCATGCCGTGGGCGAGCACGACGAGCGGGCCGGAGTCGCCGGTCACCTCGTACGCCAGGGTGCCACCGTCGACGTTCAGGTACTCGGTCATCGGACCCTCCAAGCTAATTGACTTAGCTGAAGGCTAATGCTATTAGCCGCACGCGTCAAAGTGACGTCCGCCGCAGCACGGATGGCGGTCGTTCGCCGAGAGGGTGGTCGCGTCCGGCAGTCGGTAGCAGCACCAGCACGGTGGGCTGCGGCAATGATCCGCTCGACGTCGGCGGTATCGCGCTGTGCGCGGCGGGTTGATACCCCGAGATCCGGGATTTCGCGGCCGGGAAAACGCCACCGGTAACCGCTCCCACTTTAACGTATATCGCGACCGGGGCCTTGCCGCAAGACCCCGGTGGTGACGCAGAATCGTCGGCCGGAGACGGGAACCACCGAAGAATCGGGGAAATTCGTGCGACGTGTTGGTGCAGGCGCTGGGGTTGGCGTGGACCGTCCGGGCCGAGGTGACGCGATGAGCGACCGGTACGTACGAGATCTCGACGAGGTAGACGAGACGCAGGTCGCGGTCGTCGGCGGCAAGGGCGCCCGGCTGGGGGCGCTGGCCCGGCTCGACGGCATCCGGGTACCGCCCGGCTTCTGTGTGACGACCGACGCCTACCGCCGGGTCGTGGCCGAGGCGCCCGCGATGGCGGACCACCTCGACCACCTGTCGCGCCTGACGTCCGAGGACCGGACCGCGGTCCGCGACCGCAGCGCGGCGATCCGCCGGCTGATCGAGGGTATCGTCCTGCCCGACGACCTGGTGACGGCGATCGACGAGGCGCTGCGCCGACACGGTGTGGACGCGGCCTACGCCGTCCGGTCCAGCGCGACCGCCGAGGATCTGGCGACGGCCTCCTTCGCCGGCCAGCAGGACACCTACCTGAACGTCCGCGGCACGGCCGCCGTCCGCGCGCAGATCAGCCGGTGCTGGGCCTCCCTCTTCACCGAGCGGGCCGTCACCTACCGGCAGCGCAACGGCATCGACCACCGGTCGGTCCACCTCGCCGTCGTCGTGCAGACGATGGTGTTCCCGCAGGCGGCCGGCGTGCTGTTCACGGCCGATCCGGTCACCTCCAACCGGAGGGTCGCCTCGGTGGAGGCCAGCTTCGGTCTCGGCGAGGCGCTGGTCTCCGGGCTCGTGAACCCGGACGCCTACCGGGTACGGGACGACGCGATCGTCGACCGGTCGATCGCCACCAAGCGGGTCACCGTCGACGCACTCCCGGGCGGCGGCACCGCCCGACAGGCGGTCCGCGCGGACCGGCAGGAGCAGCCGGCGCTCACGGACGACCAGGTCCTGCGCCTGGTACGGGTGGGACGGCGGATCGAGGCGGCCTTCGGCTGCCCGCAGGACATCGAGTGGTGCCTGGTCGACGACGACGTCCAGATCGTCCAGAGCCGGCCGATCACCACGCTGTTCCCCGTCCCGGCCGCCGCCGACGAGGAGAATCACGTCTACCTGTCGGTGGGGCACCAGCAGATGATGACCGACGCCATGAAACCGCTGGGGCTGTCCATGTGGCAGCTCACGGCGATGGCGCCGATGCACGAGGCCGGCGGGCGGCTCTTCGTCGACGCCACCCGGATCCTGGCGTCACCCGCGAGCCGGGCCGGCTTCCTCGAGATGGCGGGCAGGACCGATCCGTTGACCCGGGACGCGCTGGAGACGCTCCTCGCCCGCCCCGACTTCGTGCCGACGCTCACCCAGGACGCTCCGGCCGTCCCACGACTCGGCGGCGCGTCCAGCACGATCGAGAACGATCCGGCCGTGGTCACCGGGTTGATCGAGCGCAGCCGGGCCTCACTCGTCGCACTGCAAAACGACATCGCCACGGTGACCGGACCGGCGCTGTTCGACTTCCTGCCCAAGGCGTTCGAGGAGCACAAGCGGCTGCTCGCCGATCCGGTGAGCATGCAGGCGATCATGGCGGGGATGGAGGCCACCTGGTGGCTCAACGAGCGGCTGGCCGACTGGCTGGGTGAGAAGAACGCGGCCGACACCCTCACCCTGTCGGCCCCCGGCAACGTCACCTCGGAGATGGGCCTGGCGCTGCTCGACGTCGCGGACGCGATCCGCCCGTACCCCGAGGTGGTGGCCTTTCTGCGGGAGGTCGACGACGACGGCTTCCTCGACGGGTTGCCGGGGCTGCCGGGCGGCGTCGCGGCGCGCGACGCCATCCGGGACTATCTCGACCGGTACGGCATGCGCTGCGTCGGCGAGATCGACATCACCCGGCCGCGCTGGGCCGAACGCCCCAGCACGCTCGTACCCCTGATCCTCGACAACATCCGGCTCCACGAGGCGGGCGCCGCCCGACGGCGCTTCGCGCAGGGCCGCGCCGAGGCCGAGCGCAAACGTGCGGAGCTGCTGGAACGCCTGCGCGCCCTGCCGGACGGGGAGCGCAAGGCCGACGAGACCGCACGGATGATCGACCGGGTCCGCACCTTCATCGGGTACCGGGAGTATCCCAAGTACGCGATCATCAGCCGCTACTTCGTCTACAAGCAGGCCCTCATGCGGGAGGCGGATCGCCTCGTCCACGCCGGGGTGCTGCGCGATCGGGACGACATCTTCTACCTCACCTTCGCCGAGCTGCATGACGTCGTACGGACACACGTCGTCGACGACCGCCTCGTCCAGCGGCGCAGGGCGGCGTACCGGGCGCACCAGCAGCTCACCCCGCCCCGGGTGCTCACCTCCGAGGGAGAGTGCCTATCCGGGGCGTACCGACGTGACGACGTGCCGGCCGGCGCGCTTGTCGGTCTCGGCGTCTCCGGCGGGGTCGTCGAGGGTCGCGCCCGTGTCCTGCTCGACCTGGCCGAGGCCGACCTGGAACCGGGCGACATTCTGGTCACCTCGTACACCGACCCGAGCTGGTCGCCGCTGTTCGTGGCGGTCGCCGGACTGGTCACCGACGTGGGTGGCCTGATGACCCACGGCGCGGTCATCGCCCGCGAGTACGGCCTGCCCGCCGTCGTCGGCGTGCCGGACGCGACCAGGCTGATCCGTGACGGGCAGCGGATCCGCGTGCACGGCGTCGACGGGTACGTGGAGATCCTGGACGCGCCCGACGCCGGCGCTCAGTTGTAGGGCATGGTCGGGAACCAGCCGTAACCGAACATGGCGGGCACCCGGACGGTCCAGTAGACCAGGGTGAAGACGCCCAGCGCGAGCAGGAGCGAGCCGGTGACCGCGAGGGTGCGTGCCGGTCGCGCGGAGAGCCAGCGGATCAGCCCACCTCGGGTGACCAGGACGACGAGCGCGAACAGAGCGGCCACGATCGCGATGTTGCCCAGCGACTGCAACACGAAGGCGACGCTGCCGTACAACGGGTTGCCGTCGTCCGCGGCCCACTGGAAGAGCTTGTGGAACAGGGGGTACGGCCGGCCGATGAGGAAGGCGCCGACCAGCATGCCGAGCACGAAGACCCGGGTGAGGGGGCGACGCGCGAACGGGTCCGGCACCGTGCCGAGGGCGGCCAGACCGAGGTAGCTGAAGGCGAGGCCGATCAGGCCGAAGACCACAGTGGACTGCACCAGTCGTACGGGCATGCCGCCGGCGGTCGTCGCCGTCGAGAGCTGGGGCAGCGTGTCGCCGAGCAGGACACCGACGAATCCGTACGTGGCGGAGACGATGACCATGCCCGCCGCCAGCAGGCCCAGCGGCCGGAGCATGAAACGCAGCCCGGCCGCCGGGCTACCGCCGGCGCCGGCATGGGTCATCGGTCCGATCGACGCGGCCATGGCGATGTTGCAGGCCGTGAACGTACCCGCCAGACCCGAGACGAACGCGAACAGCAGGCCGGCCGCGGTCCCGCCGATCGCGGTCGCCTTCGCGTCGTGGCCCAGCAGGGTGTTGGCGACGTTGTCGCCGATCGTCTGGTCGACGAACTGGTACGACCACAGCAGGGAGAGCGCGACTCCGGCGAGCACACTGCCCACGATCAGCGGTGCCCGCCGGGCGGAGCGTGCCGGCGTGGCGGCGGGCGCGTCCCGCACGGCCGACGGTGGAGTGACAGTCATGACAGCCTTTCTGGGATCAGGTGCCCGGCCGGCCGTCCTCTCGCGGGCGGAGGGGACGGCCGGCCGGGCCGTGCGGATCGGGCGGGGTCAGCGGGCGATCGGCAGCTCCACCGCCGCCGGTGGCGGCACCGGCTGCACGGCGGTGCGGGCCCCGCGCCGTTCGGCGAGCCACCTGCCCCACCAGAACAGGCCCCGCGCCAGGCAGACGATGGTGACCGCGAAGAACAGCGTGTAGACGACGTTGAACAGCATCAGGACGCCGTACACCATGGCCACCATGGAACCGAACATGAACTGGTAGCGGGGCTTGGCGGGCGTGGTGCCCGGGTCGGTGATCATGTAGTTGGTGAACAGCACGAACGCCACCCCGGTCATGATGCTCAGCGCCGACCAGAGCTGGACGTCCCAGACGTAATGCCGGATCAGGGCCTGGATGACGAAGCCACCGACCCAACCCACGATCAGGGCGACCTTCTTGGTGAGCATCGCGTTGAGGACCGTGCCGGCGGTGAGGATCACCATCGGGATGAACATCCGGAACATGTCCGGCACGTTCTCCGTGAAGTGGTACGGCGGGGCGACGTTGACCCAGGAGAACGCGACGAGCGTGACGGTGATGCCGAAGTTCGACGGGTTCATGAAGTGCCGCATCCGCCCGGCGATCGGCGCCTGGAGCACGGCCTTCTGCCCGACGGCCACCACCACGGCGAAGGCGATCGGCCAGAACTTGTCGTTGGCGTAGAGCAGCATGTTGCAGGCGAGCGCCGTGATGTGGGTCGGCAGCAGGAACGTGTAGACGCCCCACGCGCCGTTGCCGCTGTAGGCGGGCCGGCGGCCCAGGGAACGGGCCGCGACCGCCTCGATCGCGATCTCGACGGTGTAGCCGACCGCCAGGGCGAACAGCGGCCAGGTCCAGGGCTGTTCGAACCCGAGGATGGTGTAGCCGAGGACGTTGAGGATGGACATGGAGATGGCGAAGTTGCGCAGGGCCAGGTAGCGGGGGTCGCGCTTGTCCACCCTGGGTACGGGCGGTCGACTGTCGACGGGGACCGTCGGGCGGTCCGGGCCGCTGCCGTTGCGGGTCGCCTCGGCAACCTCGGCCGTGGTGGTCACGCCCGCCGGGGCGCGTTTGACGTCCGTCATGGTGTGGTCAGCTCCTGGGCTCGGTCGGTAAGCGTGAGGTCGTGCCATCCCGCGGCGAGGGGCAGCGTCTGCTGGTGCTGGACGCCGTCGAGGTCGCGCCAGCTCAGGTCGACGGTGACGGGCGCGCTGCCCTGGTCACCGAGGCCGAAGAACACGTCGAAGCTGCGCTTGCCCGTGTGGCCGCCGCCGCCGTCGAGCTGGGCGACCTGGGTACGGCCGTCCGCCGTGGTCACCCGCGCCTGCGCGCCGTACGCCGGGGTACGGGCGTCGGCGCCCGTCGCGGCGCCGAGCGCGGGTCGGTGCAGGCGCAGCCCGAGGAAGTCGCCGACCTGCGTCTTGGTGTTGTGGTAGTACGCGGGCGGCCCCCACTGGCGGGCCACCGCGAAGTCCTGGCGGCCGTCGCCGTCGGTGTCGCCCACCGCGACGCCGCGGGTCGGGGTCCGCTCGTCGAGGCCGAGCTGCGGACTGAGGTCGACGTACCGGCCGTTGTCCTTCTCCGGCGCCCAGAACGCCAGCGCGTTCGAGCCGGCGATGTCGTCACCGGGCTGCGCGTTGGGCCACATGTCCGGCTCCCGCAGCATCAGGTCGTTGCTGGCCGCCAGTTCCTGCAGCCAGTTGAACCGGTTGACCGTGCCCTTGACGAAGCCGCAGGACTGTACGACGACGAGCCGGCCGCTGTTGTCGAAGTCGGCCATCTTGGCGTCCCAACCCCAGCCGACCCAGGCCAGGTTCTTGGCCGACGCCTTGTTCTCGAAGGGTGCGATGCCGTTCGCGAGGCGGTCCCGCGCCTCCTGCGGGGTCGCCGCGGTGTTCTGCCAGACGAAGTTGCTCTCCTCCAGGCCCCACGACTCGGTGATGTTGCTGACGAAGGCGTCGAACCGGCCCCGGCCACCCAGGTCCGCGAAGTCGACGGCCATCCCCTTGAACGAGTCGTGCCCCAGCACCAGCGACTTCGGGTCGAGCGGGCCACGGCGGCCCTCGGCCAGGGTGAACCTGATCTGGCCGGGGGTGGACGCGTTGTGGAAGAAGCGGTCGTTGCCGAAGTCGTTCGCCACGTACAGCTCGGGGCGCAGGTCACCGTCGAGGTCTGCGGAGGCCGAGGCGAGCGTCCAGCCGGTGGCGTACCGGGGGTCGATGGCGGTCTGCTGCTCGTACGTGACGCTCGGCTCGGCGCCGCTGGTGGCCGCCGTCCAGCGCAGGATGTGCGCGCCGCCGGCGTTCTGCGCGCGGGACATCGAGTGGTTCATCTGCACGTTCGGCAGGCCCTTGGCGTCGAGCACCTGGGAGTCCGGGAAGTAGTTGAAGATCCCGATGTCGGGGCGGCCGTCGCCGTCGAAGTCCGCGACGGCGGTCGCGTTGCTGTTCCACAGCGGCCCCCGGTAGCGCCCGTCGGCGGTCTGCTGCTGCGGGATCAGCTCGACCGGGTGGTACGACGCCAGGCTCAGGCTCGACCCGCCGTCCTTCTGCAGGAACAGGACCGGTGTCCGTCCCCAGTAGATGACCAGCAGGTCCATCCTGCCGTCGAGGTTGAAGTCGCCGGGTGTGCAGCCCATCGGGGCGATCGCCGAGCCCATCGGCAGCGGCTTCGGATCCAGCACGAACGGCGGGTAGCTCGCGCCACCGCCGGGCGCGGGGGTGACGACGACGCTGTCGCTGCGTGGGTCGACGAGGCAGAGGTCGTTGGATCCGTCCCGGCCGTCGAGGTCGTTGACCGCCACGCCCGCGCCCACCGACGAGATCCAGGACCGGATGTGCTGGTACTTCGGGTTGACCGTACGGATCGTGCGCTCGGGCAGACCCGGTGGGAGGGCGATGGGCAGTTCGGTGAACGCGAACTGCGACGCCATCGCGCGCCGGTCCTCCGCGGAGGCGGACGGCAGCCGCGAGACGGTGAACAGCCCCGCGACGAGCACCAGGACGAAGACGACGGGAATGAGTCTGCGTAGCGGACCCACTGGTTTCGGTGGCAACGCTCCCCCTTGGGTGGCGCCCGACCCCGACCGGGTCGAGCTCTCGGGTGGTACGGGTCGTGGGTGACCGCCGCGCGGTCACCCGGCGTGTCCTCAGTCGGCTGGACGGACGTTCATCGGCATGCCGCCGCGGATCCGCAGCGACAACATCGGCTCCGGTACGACGTCGTGCGTGGGGACCGTGGTGAGCGTCAGGTCCCGCGCCAGCACGGCGAGAACGAAGGCGGCCTCCATCAGGCCGAGGTGGTTGCCGACGCAGAACCGTGGTCCGGCGCCGAACGGGATGTAGGCGTACCGCGGACGGTCGGTGGGCCGGGCCGGGTCGAAACGCTCCGGGTCGAAGCGGTCCGGCCGGTCCCAGAAGTCCGGGTGGCGGTGCAGCGTGTAGGGGCAGATCAACACGTCGGCGCCGGCCGGCACCGGGTACCCGCCGACCGTGTCGGCGGCGAGCGCCTTGCGGGGCAGGATCCACACCGGCGGGTACAGCCGCACCACCTCGTCGATGACCATCGCGGTGTACCGCAGCCGGGTCAGGTCCTCGAACGTCGGCAGCCGGTCGCCGAGCACCGTGACCGCCTCGTCCCGCAGCCGGGCACGTACCTCGGGATGTTTGTCGATGAGGTGCAGCGCCCAGCTCAGCGTGCTGGCGGTGGTCTCGTGCCCGGCGAGCAGCAGGGTCACCAACTCGTCACGCAACCGCTGCCGGCCGACCCGGGGGTCGGGCTCGGCCCGGGCCGACACGATGAGCCGCGACAACACGTCGTCGCGGTCACCGGTGTGGTCCCCACGCTCGGCGACCAGCTCGTCGACGATCGCCTGGAGCCGGCGGCGGGCCCGCCGGAACCGCACCTGACGCGGCAGCGGCACCCAGGGCGGCACGGCGCTCAACGACGCCAGCTCGAACATGGCCTGGTCCTGCACCACGGCGAAGTCACGGCCGATCGACGGGAACCGCCCGAGGTCGGTGTCGAGCAGGGTGCGGCCGAGCACGCCGAGGGTCAGCCCGGTCATCTCCTCGAGCACGTCCACCGGGCCGTGGCGGCCGAGGGTGCGTAACCGCCCGACGAGGGCCGCCGCCTCCTCGGCGACGATGCCGGCCTGCTGGGCGATGCGCCGGCTCTGGAACGCCGACTGCACCACCTTGCGCTGCTTGCGCCACAGCTCGCCCTCGCTGGTGAGCAGCCCGTCGCCGAGCGCCCGGCGAGCGTGCACCAGGCCGATGCCCTTGTGGTAGTTGGCCGCGTTGTCGGCGAGGACGTGCTTGGCGTGCTCGGGGTGGTTGAAGAAGTACAGCGCCTTCGGACCGACCGGCAGCAGCGCGACGTCGCCGTAGCGGTCGGCCGCCGACGTCATCATGCCGAGCCGGTCCCGACCCATCGTGATGAGCATGCTGATGGCGGAGGCCCGCGACGGGCCGGGCAGGGACGGCGCCGGACGCGCCACGGCGGTCATGACGTCACCACCGCGGCCGGCACGCTCTCCAACCGGCGGAACAGGCCACCGAGGAAGACCAGGGCGTCGCCGTCACCCTCCTCGTACCGGCGCATACCGCACGGACGGCCCAGGAAGATGGTGTGGTCTCCGCCGTCGTACGACCGCCAGAGCTCGCACTCGAGGTGGGCGACGGCACCGGCGAGCAGCGGCGCCTCCGTCCGCGCGCCCGGCCGCCACTCGGCGAACTCGAACTGTTCCCGGCCGAGCGGGCGGAGTCGGTTGGCGTAGTAGCGCGCCACCGGCTCCTGGTCGGCGGCCAGCACGGAGACACCGAACGTGCCGGCCCGGCTGAGCACCTGGTGCATCAGCGCGTCCCGACCGACACACACCAGGATCAGCGGTGGGTCGAGGGACACCGCGCTGAACGAGTTCGCGGTCATGGCGTGCGGTTCGTCCCCGCCGACGCTGACCACCGTGACACCGGTGGCGAAGGTCCCGCAGACGCGACGCATCAGCATCGGGTCCGACGGCTCGTCCGTACCGAAGGTCGTCATCGCCGGACCCCGGCGGCGGCGTACGGCTCCAGGGCGCGCTCCAGCGCCTCCGGAACCCGGGTGGGCACGGTCCGGTTGTTCGGGCCGCGCATGCAGGCCACACGCTGGACGCCCCGGGCGACGAGCGTCTCCCCCGCCGGATGGGTCCGCACGTAGTCGAATCCGAACTCGAGCTGCGTCTGGGCCAGTTCGAGCAGTCGCATCCGGACCGCGATCTCGTCGAACGCGGTGATCTCGGCGAAGAACTCGCAGTCGACCTTCAGGGTGAACAGCTTGAGATCGTTCTGCAGGTCGGCGAGGACGGCCGGGGCCCGGTCCTTGAGGAACATCTCCCGGCAGCGGCCCTGCCAGCGCAGGTAGTTGACGTAGTAGACGTTGCCGACGATGTTCGTCTCCTCGAACCCGACGGTGTGTCGCAGTTCGTAGTAGCTCTCCATGCTCATCCCTCCGCACCGGCCAGAACAGTGATGACGACGCGTCCGTCGACGCCGCGCAGGCTCGTGACGAACGAGGCGGCCCGGGCCCCACCGGCGGCGAAGAGCACCCAGCCGGGACGGGCCGTACCGCCCAGGACGAGTGGGCCGCGCATCGGCAGGCCGGCCTTCTGCATCGCCTCGACGGCGGTCCAGACCCGCGTCGCGGCGGTGTCGGCGTCCTCGTGGAGGTCGGCGACCAGGAGGTCCGCCAGCGCGGCGTGCGGTCCCAGCAGGCCCTGCCACTCCGCGGGGCTGCGCCGCGCCACGCTCTCCAGGTCGCAGCCGAGGACGCCGGTCCCGGCGACGGCCAGGGTCACCCCGGCCCCGTGTGCGATCGAGACGGTGTGCTCCCCGTCGACCTCCGGTCGACCGTCCGGCCGGTACCTGATCTCGACCGGGCGTCCGAGCGCCTGCCCGACCGCGTTCGCGCTGGCGTGGCGGCGGACGGCCAGGTGGTCGCCGCCCTCCGGTGACGCCGGGTCCGGGTCGGCGGGCGGCGCGTCCGGTGCGATGGCGACGGCCACCCCGGGCAGCCCCAGGTCGCCCAGCCCACGCTCCAGGAAGGAGCCGAGCAGCGGCGGCACCCAGGGTCCCGCGCCGTCCTGCTTGCGGACCGCGCGCAGCCGCAGCCCCTCCCACCGCTCGACGGTCACCCCGGACTCGGTCCGCAGGGCGATGTCGTAGACGTACGTGTCGCCGTCGCGTTCCCGCTCGGTGGCGCAGTACCGCAGCTCGCGGGCCGACGACAGCTTCTCCCCGCCGGGGTGGATACGTTCCACGCCGACGGGCAGCAGCGTGGCGTCCGGCACGCACACCTGGTTGCCGTGCATGAGCGCGTCGCGGACGCCGGGGTCGCCCAGCAGCAGCGTGCCGGAGACGTACGGGGCGAACCACGCGGTGGTGTCGTCGGCCTGCACCACCGCGTCGACGTGCCGGGCGGCGGCCCGGTGGTACTGGCGGAGCCGCTGGAACCGGCCGCCCTGGAACAGGGTGCCGCCGTACAGGTCGTCCAGTGGGGTGAGGGCGACCGGCGCGAGCCCGTCCGGCACCTGGTCCGGAGGACCGTCGGGCACCGTGTCCGCGCCGAGGCGCAGCCGGGCGGTGAAGTGGTCGGCGGTGAAGCCGGTCTCCTCGCTGCGGATCGCGACCTCGACGACGTCGTCGTCGGTGACCAGGGCGGCGACCCGGATCCGGGTGTGCCCGTGCGGCGCGACGACGATGGGTCGCAGGAACTCCGCCTGCTCGATGACCGGCAGGACGTCCGCGCCGGACAGGGCCGCGGCCACCTGCGTCATGGCCTCCATCCCGAAGACGGCGGGGAAGAGCAGGTTGCCGTCCAGGTCGTGGTCCTCGAGGTAGCGGTCCGTGCCGACGTTCAGTTCCGTCTCCACCACCAGTTCGACCTGGTGGTAGCGGACCAGCGCGCGGTCGACGAAGCGCAGCAGCGGCAGCGCCGGCTGGTGGTACCGCACGGTGTGGATGCCCTCGGTGCGTCCGCTGATCACCACCACGGTCGGTGTCGTGGTGTCCGCGACCAGCCGCCGCAGGATCGCGATGCCTTGGTCCGGGGTGATGGGCGTGACGCCGTCGCGGCTGAGCGACTCGACCACCGACAGCCGCTCCCCCATGCCGACGCCGGACCAGACCGACCACTCGAGGCACAGGGTGCGGCAGTCCGGGTGTTCCCGGGCGAAGGCGGTGGTCTCCTCGGCCAGCCAGTCGTTCGCGGTGGCGTAGTGCGCCTCGCCGCGCAGGCCGGCCCGCCCGATGATGCTGCCGAGCGTGACGAGCAGCCGGAGCCGGGACGCGTCGACCGCGTCGAGCACCGCCCGCAGGCCGTCGATCTTCGGCGCGAAGGTACGGCGGAACGCGGCCTCGTCCAGGCTCGCCAGGCCGGCGGGATCGTTGCGGCCGGCGCCGTGCAGGACGCCGGTGACCGGCCCGAGGTCGGCGCTGAGGTCGCGGACCGCCCGCGCGACGGCGGCCGCGTCGGTGACGTCGGCGCGGGCGTAGCGCACCCGCACTCCGGCGGCGGCGATCCGGGCCAGGTTGCCGGCCAGTTCGGTGTCCTGGGCGGGGTCGGAGCGGCCGAGCACCGCGAGGCTCGCGCCGCTGTCGGTGGCCAACGCGAGGGCGCACTCGGCGGTGATGCCCTTGCCCCCGCCGGTCACCAGCAGCACGTCCTCCGCGCCGAGCGGTGACACCGTCGTGGCGGGGCGTACCGGCATCGCGCGCAGGGTCGGCACCCGCCGTACCCCGTCGTCGTGGTGCACCTCGGTGAAGCTGGTCGTCGCGGCGACCTCCCGCACCACCTGCTCCACGGCCGCGTCGCCGGTCTCGTTCAGGTGCACGACGGTGACCAGCACGGACGGCGCTTCGAGGTGCAGCGTCCGGGCGATGGCCGCCGCGCCCCGGCCGTGCCCGACCAGGACGAAGCGGGTGCTGCCGGTGGCGAGCGCCTGCTGCGCGCCCCGCAGGGCCGGTGCCAGTTGCTCCTCGGTGCAGTCCGGCGGCAGGCAGACGAGCACGCCGCCGCCGAGCCCGGCCCGTTCGAGTGCCGTGGCGAGGGCGGTGGCGAACGGGTGGTCCGCGGCGGCGTGCACGTGCCACGGACCCGTCGCGCCGGCGGCGTCGACGGCGACCGCCGGCAACGGGACCTCGTCGAGGTCGACCCGCCAGGGCCGTGCCCAGGCGGCCACCCCCGCCACCTGCGGCGTGGCGGCGGCGTCGCTGTCCCGGGCGGTACGTGCCAGGGTGTCCATCGTCTCGGCGAGTTCCCGGACGGTGGCGGTCGCGAAGTTGACCGGCATCTGCGCCGGTGGCAGTTGCAGACGCTGGGCGAGCTGGTTCGCCACCTGGCCGATCGTGATCGAGCTCAGGTGCAGGTCGTCGAGGAGCCGGCTGTCCGGCCGGACGAGTTCGATCGGCAGCTCGGCACGCTCGGCGGTGAGCCGCCGCATGAGGTCCTCGGTGGACTCCTGCCCGACCCCCGCCGGTTCGACGGTGGCGGTGGGCGTGGTCGGCACGGCGGAGCCGCGCTCGATCGCCGCGTCCAGCTCCGGCGCCTGCTCGCAGGGGCTGGTCAGGAAGGAGAATTCGGCGCCGATCTCCAGCGGCCGCACGAACCGGCCGTCGAACAGCGCGGCCGGCGCCGGGGCCGCGCCGAGGACGTACGCGGCGCCGGCGACCCGCAGCAGGCTCGCCAGCGAGTCGTTGTCGGTGTCCACGGCGACCGCCGGTACGTCGGTGACCGTCGTCGCCAGCCCGGTGAGCACCTGGCCCGGTCCGACCTCGACGAACAGGTCGGTGTTCTTGGCGGCGAGCGCGACGGCCTGGTGGAACAGGACCGGGTCGGTGATCTGGCGGCGCAGCAGCCCGGGCACGTCGGTGCGGGCGGGCAGCGGCTCGCCGGTGACGGTGGAGACGACCCGCGCGCCGACCTGGTGGAACCGCTCGTCGGCGAGGGCGTCGGCGAACGTGTCGGCGGCCGGTGCGACAAGCGGGGAGTGGAAGGCGTGCGAGACCCGCAGGCGCGTCGCGCTCAGGCCGGCGCTGCGCGCCTTGTGGCAGACCGCCTCGATCGCGTCGACCGACCCGGAGACGACCGTGTGTTCGGGGCCGTTGTACGCCGCCACGACCACCGGGAGCCCGGCGATGATCCCGTCGACCGTCTCGGGGGGCGCGCCGATGTCGGCCATCGTGCCGGCCTGGCTGTGCCCCGCCATGGTCCGGCCCCGGACGCCCGCCACGCGCAGCAGCGTCTCCTCGTCCATCACGCCGGCCCACTGCAACGCCACGATCTCACCGAGGCTGTGCCCGATGGCGGTGGACGCCTGGATGCCGAGCATCGACAGGGCGTGCTGCCCGGCGAGCGATCCGGTGACGATGCGCGGCTGCGCGACCTCGGTCGCGACCACGTCGCTGCCGGTCGGCAGGGCGGCGCGCAGGTAGACGTCCTCCACCTCGGCGAAGCGTCGCCGCAACGCGCCGCCGCTGACGCCGCGACCGGAGCCCTGCCCCGGGAAGAGGAAGCTGATCCGGGCCGGGCCGCCGACGTGCCCGAGCAGGAACCGACCGTCGGGGCGGATCAGGCTCGTCTCGCCGGACTCGACGGCGTCGCGGGCGGCGGTCAGCAGCCGCGTGGCCTCCTCGGGCGACGAGGCCACGACGGCCGCCCGGAACGGCCGGTCGCGCAGGTCACGGTGCAGCGCCGCGGCCAGGTCACTCAGCTCCGCGTACGAGATCGCGGTCACGAAGGCGCTCAGCTCGGCGAGCCGGTCGGCGAGCTCGGGTGCCGAGGCCGCGTCCACCAGCAGCAGTTCGGCGTCCTGGGCGGAGGCGGCGAGGGTACGCGTGCGGCGGTCCGGGACGGATCGGCGCGGGCCGTGCCGTTCGAGCACGACGTGCGTGTTGATGCCGCCGAAGCCCATGGCGGTGATACCGGCCCGCACCGGGACCTCGCTCGGCCACGCCTCGGCCTTGCGCAGGGTGCGCAGCCGGGCCCCGTCGCCGGTCAGGATCTCGTGCGGGTCGACGGAGCCGACGCTCGGCGGAAGCACCTCGTGGTGCACGGCCATCGCGGCGCGGATGAAACCCGCCACCCCGGCGGCGGCCTTGGTGTGACCGATCATTCCCTTGACCGAGCCGATGACGGCCGGCGGCGCGTCGGGGTTGGCCGTGGCGCGGGCGCTGGACAACGCCGTCAACTCGGTGGTGTCGCCGACCTTCGTGCCGGTGCCGTGCCCCTCGAAGAGGCCGACAGTGTCGATGCCGAAGCCGGCCCGGCCGTACGCGCGACGCAGGGCGAGCTGGTAACCGTCGACCTCGGGACGGGTGATGCCGCCCCGACCGTCGGACGAGACACCCCAGCCGGCCACCGAGGCGTAGATGCGGTGACCCGCCTCGGCGGCCTGGTCGGCGCGCATCAGCACGAGCATGCCGCAGCCCTCACCGGGCCAGAACCCGTTGGAGGCCCGGTCGTAGACCCGCATCTCGCCGGAGGCCAGGGCGCCGGTCTTGGCGAAGCCGATGACCTCGAACGGGTCGATGGACAGGTCCACACCACCGGCGACCGCGACGTCCAGGTCGCCGTCGAGCAGGGCCCGGCACGCGGTCACCACCGACAGCAGCGACGACGAGCACGCCCCGTCGACGGTGTAGCCGCCGCCCTTGAGGTCGAAGTGGTTGCAGATGCGCCCGGCGATCGTGTTCGACAGCGCGCCGGCGAGGGTGTCCTCGTTCACCGGCGGGAACGGGCTCTTGTACAGCTGCTCGTAGGTGGCGAGGAAGTCGGACAGCTTCTCGTCGTCCCAGCCCTCGGCCCGCAACGCCGCCGCCACCGTCCGGCGCACGTAGGGCCAGCGCAGCCGCATCTGGTTGGCGCGGGAGAACTCACCGGTCAGCGTGTTGCCCACGATCACGCCGGTACGCTCCTGGGGCAGCCCCTCGCCCGCCGGGAAGCCGGCGTCGGCCAGGGCCGTGGCGGCGGTCTCCAGGGCCAGCCAGTGGGCCAGGTCGGTCGACCGGTACGTGCTGCCGGCGACCTTGTAGCCGACCCGGTCGAACTCGTAACCCTCGATGACGGCCGCGTTGCGGGCGTAGAAGCGGTCCGGCGCGGCCGGGTCGGCGTCGAAGTAGTCGGCGGAGTTCATCCGAACGTCGGGGAGCCGCCGGAAGGCCCGGCGACCGGCGACCGCGTTCTCCCACAACTCCTGCGGTGAACGGGCGTCGGGGTAGCGGCACGCCATCCCGACCACGGCGATACTGGTCATTGCTCACTCAGCTTTCGTGTCGCGGGCGACGGGTCGAAGGCGTTCCTGATGCGCTGGCGCCACACCTCGTAGGCGGGCAGGGCACCGTCCGGGGGCAGCCCGACCCGCGCGTCGTCGGTCACCCGGGTCGCGTCGCTCACCGTCATGCCGCAGAGGACGCGGGTGGCCAGTTCGTTGTGCGGCATGACGAGACCGGCGCGCAGCCGGGCCGCGGCGCCGAACGACGCGCCCTGCGCCAGGTCCGACCGGTACGGTCCGGCGCACTCGGCGAGCCAGTTGAGTTCCTGCTCGGTCGCGCCGCCCGCGTAGCAGACGGCGAGTCCGGCGCCGGCGTACAGGTCCCGGCGGCGGTCCACGGGGAACGCGTCGAGCAGGCGTAGGAGCTGCACCGGGTCGGTACCGGCCACGAACCAGGAGGCCCGCCCGATGCCCTGGTCGATGGCGCGGACCGCATAGTCCCGGGGACCGTCGGCCGGCCACGGGAAGGTGGCGGACCGCTGCCTGCGGCGCACGTACCGGTCGGTCTTGAAGTACGCCTCGTGGAACCCGTACCCGTCGAGGACCAGCCAGCGCAGCAGCGGGTCCGGGGCGTACAGCCGGGACCACAGCAGCCGCGGCAGGCGGGCCATGGCCCAGCCCACCCCGACGTACGCCATGTAGACGTGCTCGTCGTGGTCGGCGAGGAACCGCGCGACATGGCGCGAACGCCCGGGCAGGGCGTCGCGGATGGCGAAGGCCATGGCCGCGCCCTCGTAGGCGAAGCCCCGGTACGCTGCCGGCGTCGCCTCGACCGAGGGCGCCGCCTCGGCCGGTCCGACGGCCTCGGCGGCCGCACCGAATCCGTGCAGGAACGAGCTGCCGACCGTTTCCAGGCGCTCGCGAGCCTGCTCGTTCTTGAGATGGAATCCGCGCGTGCTGAGCTTGGTCTCGCGCACGTCGGGGGTCAAAATACGTCGTCGCAGCCTGTGCAGTGAACTCATCGTATCGTCGGCCCTCCCGGTGAGACCTCATTGTTACGCGACTATCCGCGACGGAACTTCTCCTGCATTGCGGCGGTTGCCGACGGCGGCGCATCTCCGCAGGTAGCAGGCTTTACAAGGGCGGCGAGTGGATAGTGGACAGCAGAAATCGCCATTACCGACCGGTTAGCGCAACGCAAGAGATGGACGCGCAGGGGCCACCGATACCACGATGACTGGCATCCGAACGACCTCTCCGGAATTGACATCCGGACTTCCTCGAAGGAGCGTGCCGTGGAATTCGACGAAGCGGCCGAGCACCGGATACGCACGATGGTTCTGGAAGCATTTGCCGACACCATCATTCCGGGAGAAAAGCGCGGCCCCGACGACGCCGCGATCGCGGGCGTCGACACCGGCGGCGGCGCCGTGGCGGCCGGGGCCATCGAACTGCTCGAACACCCCGCCGGCGGGATCGCGCCCGCGCTCGACACGATCTGCGTCGAACTGGACGAGTACGCCCGGGAGCACGCCGCCGCCACCGGACTCGACCTGGACCCGGACCTGCCGCCCTTCGTGGGCCTGCCGTTCGACGCCCGGACGGCGCTCGTCGAGAAGCTGACCAGCCCCGACCATCCGGACAAGCAGATGTGGGTGGGGCTCGCGCTCTTCTGCAACATGGCCTTCGACAGCGCGCCGCACATGCACACCGTGGAGGCGTTGGCCGCCGGGCATCCGGGCCTGCTGGCGATGGGCTACGAGACACCCGACGCGGACGGCCTCTGGCGGTTCCCCGCCTTCTCGTACGGCCGGCAGCTCGCCAACCCACACCCGTCCACCACTGCCACCGGGAGTCCGGCATGACCGCCACCGAGTCCACCGACGTTCTGGTCATCGGCAGCGGCTTCGGTGGCGCGATCGCCGCGTACCACCTCGCCGCCGGTGGCGCCCGGGTGAAGGTCTTCGAGCGCGGCCCGTGGCTCAAGGCCGACGACTTCGAGCACGACTTCAAGCTGGGCGCGTCGTACACCCGGGTCTTCGACTTCGTGATCGGCGACGGCATGAGCGTCCTGGGCGGCAACTGCGTGGGCGGCGGCAGCGTGGTCTACTTCGCCACGATGCCGCGGGCGCCACGGTTCGTCTTCGAGCGTCACGGCAGCATCGGCCGGCGCATGTGGCCCGCCGCGATCGACCGCGACACCCTCGACCCCTGGTACGACCGGGTGGCCGAGGCGCTGCCGATCACCCCGCAGACCTGGGACCGGGTCCCGTACGGCGGCGGCCTGTTCGCCGCCGCCTGCCACCACGCCGGCCGTACCGCCAACGCGGCGCCGTCGGCCGTCGAGGTGGACATGTGCACGAACTGCAACTGGATGATGGCCGGCTGCCGGTTCGACGCCAAGCGCTCGCTGTTGCTGAACTACCTGCCGGCGGCGCTGGCGCACGGCGCCGAGATCCGGCCACTGCACGAGGTGCAGCACCTGACCCGCACCGCCGACGGCGGCTACCGGGTGCACTACCGCATCGTCGACGAGGAGGACTACCGGGTCCTGCACGACGAGGGGACGATCGACGCGAAGATTGTCGTCCTGGCCGCCGGCGCGGGGGCCACACCGGTGATCCTGCAACGGTCGGCGCCCCACCTGGGCCCGATGCCGCACGCGGTGGGCCGGTACTTCTCCGGCAACGGCGAGCGGCTCAACACCGCCGTCTTCGACGAGGAGCGGGTCCGGGAGGTGCTGAAACTGTCGCGTCCGGACGGTCGGGCCTACGAGGCGTACCAGATCGGGCGGGGCCCGACGGTCGCGAGCTGGGACCGGCTCGACGGCACGCTGCCGGAGTTCGAGCGCTACTCCCTCGAACAGCTCTACTTCCCGCCCGCGCTGGGCACCATCCTGGCGCAGGTGCCCGACGCCAGCCCCAGTTGGTTCGGCCTGGGTAAGAAGGAGATGCTGCGTCGCTGGCAGTCGTGGCTGACCATCTTCACCATGTCGGAGGACGACAACGAGGGCGTCTTCGGCCCGCCGCCGGAGACCGGCAACGCCCACCGCTTCTCCCAGCAGATGCTCGGGCACGGCCCGCTGCGGTACCGGCCGACGGCGAACACCCGGCGCGGCTGGTCGCTGGCCGACGCCGACGTCAAGGACATCCTCGAACGCGACGGGCTGGCCCGGGTCATGCCGTGGACGAACGACCTGGTGGGCGCGTACACCGTGCATCCGCTGGCGTCGTGCCGGATCGGTGACGACCCGGCGACGTCGGCGCTGGACGACGGCCACGAGCTCCGCGGCCACCCGGGCATCTTCGTGACCGACGGATCGGCGGTGCCCGGAGCGTTGACGGTCAACCCGGCCTCGACGATCGCGGCCCTGGCCGAACGCGCCATGCCGGGCATCGTCCGGGCCGCCCGGGCCCGGGGCGTCGCGGTGACCTACGGCGCGCCGTCGCCGGACGGCGAGACCGCGGGACGACGCGCGGTCGCCCGCCTGCGGTCATGACCTCGACCGTCGCCAGGCTCAGCAGGCGGGCCGCCTTCACCCACCTACGGCACGTCGCGCCGGTTCCCACGGCGACCGCGCCGACGCCGGTCCGCCGGGTGTACGAGCAGGTCGAACGGGACTTCGGCCTGCTCGCGCCACCCATCGCGCTGCACGCCGCCGCGCCCGGCCTGCTCGCCGCCGCCTGGTGCATCCTGCGCGAGACACTGCTCGTAACCGGCACGACGAGCCGCCGGGAACGGGAGTCGGTGGCGGCCGCGGTGTCGGCCGCCAACAGCTGCCCCTACTGCGTGGACGTTCACCAGGCCGCCGTACGCGGGCTCGGGGGCGGCGGGAACGCGCCGACGGCGCTGCCGGCGGTCCTGTCGCCGGAGCTGATCGGGGTGGCCGTCGACTTCCACTACCTCAACCGGATGGTGAACGTCTTCCTGCGGGACTCGCCGCTGGCTGTCGTACCGGCCGCGCTGCTCGGCGGCGCCCGCGGCGCGGCGGCCCGGTTGATGGGGCTACTGGCCGCTCGGGAGGCGGTGCCCGGGCAGTCCCTACCGCTGCTGCCGGACACGGTCGCCGCGGCGCGACGGCTGCCGGACGACCTGCGGTGGGCGGCCGACCTGCCGCACGTCGCCGCCGCCATGACGGGGGCGGCGGCGGTAGTCGAGGACGCCGGCCGGCGCTCGGTGCCAGCCGCCGTCCGGCAGCTCGTCCGGGAGTGCCTTCATGACGGCACCGCCGCCCCCGACGACCTCACGCAGGCCGCGCGTTGGCTCGACGCGCGGCTGGCGGGGCTGTCCCCGACGGACCGGCCGAGCGGGCGGTTGGCGATGCTCGTCGCCTTCGCCTCGTACCGGGTGCCGGACTCGGCGGTGGCCGCCGTGCAGGCCGGCGGGCACGGCGACGCGGAGTTGCTCGGCCTGGCGGCCTGGGCCGCCCTGACGGCGGCGCGACGCCACGGCGACGTGCTGGCCAGGGCGTACGAAGCGGCCGGTTGACCGACGCGCCACGATGCGGGCCCGGCCACCTCAGGCCGGGCCCGCATCGGTGTTCCTCAGACCTTCGGCACGTCGAACAGGGAGGGGAACTTCGCGATCAACGCGAGGTCGCCCCGGGTCCGCAGCCGGCCCTTCATGGTCAGCACGACCGGATGCGCGTTTCCGGTCACCACCAGCAGGAAGTCGGCGCCACCGATGGTCAGCGTGAGCCTCGGCTCGCGGTCGGCGACCGGCGACACCTGGCAAACACCGTCGGCGATCTCGAGTTGGTAGCGGTCGGCGCCCCCGTCGGGCCGGTCACCGATCACCCAGTGGATGACGGCGTCGAGCCCTTCGGCCCGGTCCGCCCGGAACACGTCCGGCATCCGGCGGAAGACCTCCCGCAGCAGGGCGTCCCGCCGTTCCCCGCTCATCAGCGCACGAACCTCGGGCAGCGGGGTGCGCTTGACGAGGATGGCGAGATCACGAGGCGCCAGCGCCACCGGATCGGTATCGCTCATGGACATCGCAGGACTCCTTCAGTCGCTGACGGTGGCTGGCTGGGCGATCCGCTCGCGGATCACCCGCCGCCACTGTTCGTAGGCGAGCCCGCCGGCGTCCGCGTCGGCGGCCGCGGCGTCGGCCAGCTCGGCGGCGGCCTGCGCCGACAGTCCGGTCAGCGCCCGGGCGGCGACGTCGGTGTGCTCCGGGCAGTAGCCGGCCCAGGTCCGGGCCTTGGCGGCGAAGACCGACCCCTGGGCGAGGTGCGGCCCGTACGCCCCGGCCAGCGATCGCAGCGTCTCGAAGCCCGCGCTGTCGCAGCCACCGGCGAACGTCGCGGCCAGGCCCACCCCGCTCCACAGGTCGGCGCGGCGCGCGGTGGTGAAGCTGTCGACGGTCGCCGCCACCGGCGCCGGGTCGGCCGCGTGCCGGAACCACAGCGCCCGGCCGATCCCCTGGTCGAACGCCTGCGGGAAGTAGTCGGCCCGCCCCTGCCAGGGGTACGGCCGGGGCCGCCGTTGGCCGGTGATCCAGGTGGCCTGGTCGAAGTAGGCCTTGTCGAAGCCGTAGCCGTCGACGGCCAGCCAGCTCATCGTCGGGTGGTACGGGTTGTCGGCGAGGTCGGGCAGCACCTTGCGCCACAGCACCCGGGGCAGCCGGGCCATCGCGAAGCCGATGCCGATGCAGGCCAGGAAGTAGTGCGGGCGGCCCGGCCCGTCGAGCAGTTCCCGGGTACGGGAGCCGCCCGCCATCGCGTCGAGCACGGTGTAGGCCATCGTCGCGCCCTCGTACGCGAAGCCCCGCCGTTCCGGGTCCACCAGGGCGAGCCGGCGTTCCAACTCGGCGACGCGCGGACCCGCGATGGCCCACTCGAAGCCGCAGACCACCGCCTGCGGGATCGCCTCCAGGTGGACCGTGGTGGCGGACGCCGTGACGGGGAATCCGAGCGCGGCGAAGGAGACCTGCTCCAGCGTGGGGGCGAGGACCATGCGGCGCATCGATCCGAAAACTCTCGACATACCGGCCATCCTTCGTTCGGTGCCGCGGTGTCGGTCACCGGGGCGATTCTCATCCTCGCCGGGCCGGGTGAGCTGCGCGTCTCTCTACGTGCCCGGTCAGTTCCGGTCCACGGCGGGTCTGAACGTGGGCGTTTGGACGGGCGGGGGGGGGGGGGGGGGGGGGGGGGGGGGGGGGAGGGGGG
>NZ_JBYIRN010000030.1:0-84416 GCF_057708145.1 Micromonospora sp. bgisy143 | reverse complement strand
CCCCCCCCCCCCCCCCCCCCCCCCCCCCCCCCCCCCCCCCCCCCCCCCCCCCCCCCCCGGTCCGTCAGCGCTGAGGTCAGTGCCGGGCGTTGCCGTTGTCGCTGACCGGCTGCCCGAAGGCCAGGAAGGGTACGGGCGTCGGGTCGGGGCGGGTGAAGATCGGCTCGGGCTGCGGAGCGGACGTCCCCGACATGGCCGTCCGGTCGGGAAGCGCTACCGGATAGCGCACGGGCGTCCCCTCCGGGCGCTCGTCATCGGTCCGGTCACCATCGGTGTCCTCCGCCTCGGCCGGGGTCTCCTCGGCTCGGGTCCCGTCCTGAGCGGCCGCCTCGTGGCGACCGACCCCGTCGGCAACGACCCGGTCGGCGTGGGACTGCTCGGCGTTGCCCTCGTCGCCGCCGGCACGCTCGGCATCGTCGGTGCGGTCATTCGGTTGGTCGACGGAGAGCACCTCGACACCGGCCCGGGACGGGGTCGACCGTGGACCGACCATCGGGTACTCGGCCGTCTCCGTACCACCGGCTGCGGCGGCCATCACGGCGGCGGCGGCCAGGTCGGCCACCCGCTTCGCCTCCCGCTGCACCCGGGCGCGGACCTCCTTGGCGTGCCGCTCGGCGGAGTCGCCGGCCCGCCGGGCCTCGTCGAGCCGGGTCGCCTCGGCGGTCAGGTCCCGGCGCACCTCGCTCAGCCGTTGCTGGGTGCGGGACAGCTCGTTCTCCAGGGTCTCGCCCTCCTGGCGGACCTCGGCGAGCTGCTGCTGGGCGGTCTCCAACTCGGCGTGCAGCTGGGCCGACTCCTCGCGGCGCTCCGCGATCTCCTGCTGGAGGGCGGTCAACTGCTCCTGGTGGCTGGCGGCCTGCTCGTCGGCCCGGTTACGCAGCTCGGTGACGTGCTGCTGCGCCTCGGCCAGCAGCGCGGCGATCTGCTCCTCGGTGGAGCTGCGCTGCTCGGCCAGCTCCTCCTGCGCCGCCGCCTGCAACTCGGCGATCTCCTGCTCGGCGGCGCTGCGCCGCTCGGCGACCTCGCGCTCCACGCCGGCCTGCCACTGCGCCATCTCCTGCTGGTTCTTGGCCCGGGCCGCCTGGACCTCCTGCTGGATCTGGGTACGCGCCGACTTCATCAGCGCGTCGGCGGCGACCCGGGTCTGGTTGAGCTGCTGCGCGCTCTGCTCGGTGATGCGCTTCGCCTCGTGCTGGGCGCGCTCGTGCGCGGCCTCACCGTCGGCGCGCAACTGCTCGGCGCGTTCCCGAATCGCCGTCAACTCGGCCTCGGCCACCGCGCGCCGTTCCTCGTACGCCTGCTCCTGCTCGCTGCGCCGCGCGGCCAGCTCCTCGGACAGGTCCTGGCGTGCCTGCGCGGCCCGCTCACGGGTGTCGGCGAGGATCCGCTCCGCCTCGGCGCGCAGCTCGTTGGCCCGGTCGGTGGCCGACTCGGTGATGAGGGCGGCCTGCTTCTCGGCGAGGGTCAGTATCTCGCCCACCATCGGGCCCAGATCCTGGAACGAGGCGCGGTCCACCTGCACCGGCTGCTCGTGCATCTCGGCCAGTTCGGCGCGCAGCCGCTGCACCTCGGCGGTCAATTCACGCACCCGCACCGCCGACCGCCCGTGCTCGCCGCTGAGCATGGCGATCTGCCCGTCGAGCTGCTCCAGGTGCCGGTCCACCTGGCGTTTGTCGTAGCCGCGCAGGGCGAGCTCGAAGCTCGGCCGCGAGGCCGCATCGTCGCGTGTTGCGAGCGGCTCAGCGCCGATGGACATGCACCATCCTCCGTACGTCGGGCGCAAGGTCAACCGCCCTGCGGGCCGTGAGTGTGGCGCAACGCTACCGCCGAGCCCACCCCTGTGCGAAGGCGCGCACCCCTCATTCGCGGATCATGGAGTCGTGGTGCCCGGAAGGCCCGGATCCGCGGCTCTTGTCAGCCACCACGACTCCATGATCGACGGTGCTCAGTGCCGGCTGCTCAGTGCCGGCGGCGGGCCACGAGGACGGCGTCGTGGTGGACGGCGTCGTGGGGGCCGGGGCGGGGGCGGGTGTCGGCGGTTTGGACGTCCCAGTGGGTCGGGTCCAGTTCCGCGGCGACCTCCTCGGCGGTGTACATCATGTCCGGCATGTGCAGTCGGTGACTCGACGCCCACAGGTCCATCGGGTGGTGGCCCACGATCAGCAGGACCCCGCCCGGGGCCACCGCGGCGGCGAGGCGGGCGAACAACTCCCGCCGCTGCTTCGGGGGCAGGTGCATGTACTGCGCCGTCACCAGGTCGTACGCCTCCTCGGTGGGCGGCTTGTCGCGCAGGTCGGCGTGGGTGAACTCGATCCGGTGACCGACCCCGGCGGCCTCGGCGTGCTCGGTGGCCCGGCCCAGGGCGGTGGTCGAGATGTCCACCGCCGTTACCTGCCAGCCCCGCTCGGCCAGCCACACCGCGTCGGCGCCCTCACCGCTGCCCACATCGAGTGCCCGCCCCGGGGTCAGCTCGGCGGTCTCGGTGACCAACTGCGGGTTCGGGCGGCCACTCCACACCGCCGGCTTCGACTGGTACCGCTCCTCCCACGCCGGTTCCTCGAAGGTCGTGGCGACCAACTGCCGGTACGCGGTCACCGCGTCCCGGGTCTCCTCGGCGATCAGGTCGGCGTTGATCGCCGCCCCGGCCATCAGCCCGGCGGCGGCCGACGTGATGACCTGCCCGCGCAGGTCGGCCACATTGCCGGCCACCCAGACGCCGGGCACGGTCGTCGCTCCGGTGGCGTCGGACGGGATCTGGGTGCCCACCACGTGCCCGCCCATGGTCACCTCCTCCGGGGCGAGGCCCAGCCCCACCAGCAGGTCGGACCGGGGCGACGTGCGGGTGGCGACCACCACCACGTCGAGCGCCACCACCCGGCCGTCGGCGAGCCGGACACCGCTGAGCGCGTCCCCGGTCACCTCCAACGCGGCGATCGGCCCGGGCACCACCGCGATGCGCCGGGCGGCGAGCCGTTCGGCCGTCTCCTCGTCCGGGGTCGGCGCGTCGTGCAGCAGAAGCAGCACGTCGGAGGACCACTGCCGCCACATCTCGGCCTGGTGCACGGCCATCGGCCCGGTCGCCAGGATGCCGATCCGCCGGTCCTGTACCTCCCAACCGTGGCAGTACGGGCAGTGCAGCACGTCGCGGCCCCACCGCTGCGCCACCCCGGGTACGTCGGGCAGCTCGTCGGTGAGCCCGGTGGCCACCAGGAGGCGGCGGGCCCGCACCGCGTCGCCGTCGTCCAGGGTGAGCCGGAAGGCGTCGTCGTCGCGGGTCGCGGTCCGGACCCGGCCGGCGCGGAACTGCCCGCCGTACCCGGCCACCTCGGCGCGTCCGGCCGCGATCAGCTCGGCCGGTGGCGTTCCCTCCCGGCCGAGGTAGTTGTGCACATGGTCGGCGGGCGCGTTGCGCGGCTTGCCGGAGTCGATCACCAGCACCGATCGGCGGGCGCGGCTCAGCGCCAGGGCGCCGCTGAGCCCGGCCGCGCCGCCGCCCACCACCACCACGTCGTACGTCTCGTCCACCGGAAAGTCCCCCTCTTGAGTCGGCTGAGCCCACCATCCGTCGTCGTCGCCGAGATGGCAAGTATCCTTGCCGTTATGGCAAACGAGGACACCGCCGCGCTGGCCGCCGTCGGGCCCCGGCTGCGGGCCCTGCGCCAGCAGCGCGGCACCACGCTGACCCAGCTCGCCGAGCTGACCGGCATCTCGGTGAGCACCCTGTCCCGGCTGGAGTCCGGCAGCCGCAAACCCACCCTGGAACTGCTGCTTCCGCTGGCCCGGGCCTACCAGGTCGCGCTGGACGAGTTGGTGGACGCCCCGGCCACCGGCGACCCCCGGGTACGTCCCAAGCCGATCGTGAGACACGGCGTGACGCACCTGCCGCTGACCCGCCGACCGGGCGGCCTACAGGCGTTCAAGCAGATCTTCCCGCCGGACCCGACCGCCGGGGGACGGAGTCCGCAGGTCCACGAGGGGTACGAGTGGCTGTACGTGCTCTCGGGCCGGCTGCGCCTGGTGCTCGGTGACCGTGACCTGATCCTGATGCCGGGGGAGGTGGCCGAGTTCGACACCCGCATCCCGCACCTCTTCTTCAATCCCGGGCCGGGCACCGCAGAGGCGCTCAGCCTCTTCGGGCCGCAGGGAGAGCGGCTGCACGTACGCGCCCGCCCCGCTGCCACCGAGCGGTAATAGCCGGGCGACCTGGCCGGTGCTCCCGAGCGTGGCCTGACCATTAGGGTCACCCCGTGACCGGATATGACGTCGCCGGGCGGAGGGACATCGCCGCAGTCGGCCCCCCGATCGCCGAGGACCGCACGCACGGTGGCACCGCGACGGTCCGGGTCGGACCTCACGGGGCGTTCTCCGCGAACAGCGTGGGGGTCAGTGGATCGCCCTTTCCGTTGAGTTTCAGCGTCCGCGAGATCAACGGCTCCTGGATGGTCGATGCGACCGCGGCGCAGGCCGTGGAACTGGCCGACGTGCTCATGCCTCCCGCCAACGACACGATCATGGTCGTCGGCCTGGAGACGAACAGCTTTCTCGACGAGGACTACCAGCAGTGGCGGCCGTCGCGGATCGCGGCGGAGCAGGGCGTCAGCTTTACGGCACATGACGTTTCCGTGCTGGCGTCCGGTGTGGTCGGCCTCAGCGAGGAGGCTCTACTGATCCACCGACGGGAGCTACCCCGTTTCCTGGCCGGTTGGTTCCCCTACGAACTGACCCTGCTGGACCTCGCGGGTACGCCCACCGCCGGACGTCTCGACGAGATGATCGTCGCCGTCGGAACCGCCGGGTTCGACGAGCCGGTCCTGCCTGATCTTCCCGGCTCGCGCCTGTTCTTCTCCGGACATGACGACTGCTACGTCTTCGTCGAGACGACGGATCGGGCTGTCCCGGCGGGGCTGCTGGGTCGTCTCCTGGCACTGCTGGTCGGCTCGGCGCTTGTCGACAGCTCGGCGGTGGAGGTGACGGCGCCGCCGGTCGAGACCGTCGAGCGCCTGATCGAGGAGAGTCGGCACTGGGTCGGCGAGATCGCCACCAGCACGCCGGGCTCGGTGACCGTTGACCTGTACGCCACGTCCGGACCGTGGCGGCTCGGTCAGCCCGTCCCGCCGCAGGTCGACCGTAGGGCTGTCTACGACGTCGCGAGAGGCGCATGGCGGATGTCCGGCGCTCGTACAACCGTGGGGTGACGTGCCGCGAGGGCCGGACCGGTTCCCCTCCGGTCCGACCCCCGCGACGGGCCGCGCTAGGCGCGGAGCCTGCGCTGCCGGACGACCAGCAGCAGCGCCGCGCCGAGGGCCACCGCCAGCATCCCGGCGGTCATCCAGCCGCCGATCGGGAACGCCGTACCGGTCACCGGCAGCTTGCCCTTCACCGGAATGGTGATGGTGGACTCGGGCGCGACCGGCGCGGGACCGTCCGGCGGGGTGCCCGTCGCCGTCGCGGTGTTACGCACCGACCCGTGGTGGATGTCGGCCTTGCTGACCGTGTACGTCGCGGCGCAGGTCACCGCCGCGCCCGCGGCCAAGGTGACCGTGCCGTTGGGTGTCCGGTCGGGCCCACAGGTGATCGGACCGAGGTTGGCCGGTGACGCCGGTGCCGTGAGGGTGTCGGTGATCGTCACCTCGTTCAGCGTCACCTGCCCGGTGTTGGTGACGACGAACTGGAACGGCACCTGCTGACCGGGCCGGTAGATCTTCTCGGTGCTGCTGGACTTCACCACGGTGATCGCCGCGCCCCGGGTGGCGGTGACCTCGGCGCTGACGGGTCCGGAGCGTACCGGTGCGGGTGGGTCCTGGCCCGGGATGGTCGGCGGCGTGCCGGCCGCCACGGCCGTGTTGGTGATCCGGCCGGCCTCGATGTCCGCCGCCGTGACGGTGTAGGTCGACGTGCAGGTGGTGCTCGCTCCGGCGGGCAGGGTGACGCTGCCGTTGGCGACGGGCGGGGTGCCGCAGGTGATCGTCCCGGGCGTGCCGGTTCCCGAGAACGCCGTCTCGTCGACGGTCACCGTGGTCAGCGGGGTGTTGCCGGTGTTGCTCACCAGATACCGGTAGGTGACCACGTCACCGGCCGTCGAGACCACGCTGGGTGTGGCCGACTTGGTGATGGCGATCGCCGGGTGCGGGATCGGGATGTCCACCGGCGACGGCGGCGAGACCGGCGGCGGTCCGTATGGCGGTGTGCCCGTGGCGGTGGCGACGTTGCGCAGGGACGAGCCGGTGTAGTCCTCCTCGGTCACCGTGTAGGTCGTCCGGCACTGGATGGACGCGCCCGGTTCCAGGGTCACCTGGCCGTTCGGGATGTTCTGCGGGCCACAGGTGATCTCACCGAGCTCGGCGCGGGGGGACGGCGGCAGCACGGTGTCGTTCACGGTCACGCCGGTGAGGGTCAGGCCGCCGGTGTTGACCACCAGGAAGGTGTACGGCACCTGCTGGCCCGGCGCGGTGATCGCGACGGTGGTCGACGACTTGATCACCTCGATGCCGGGGACGACCCCCGCCTGGGGGATGGTCAACGTCGAGGGCGGCGAGTCCACCGGCGCGCCTCGGGGTGGGGTGCCGTGCGCGGTGGCGGTGTCGGTCACCCCGTCGTTGTCGAGGTCGGCCTGGGTGACGGTGTAGGTGGCGGTGCAGGTGGTCGACGCGCCCGGCGCGAGGGTGGTCTGCGCGCAGGTGATCGGGCCGAGGTTGTCGTTGGACGACGGCGGTGCCTGCACGTCGGTGACGGTGACGTTGGTCAGCGTGAGTCCGCCGGTGTTGACCACCTGGAACCGGTACGGCACCTGCTGGCCCACCGTGCCGATCGTGGTCACCTCGGAGGTCTTGACCACCGAGATCGCGGCCACCAGCCCGGACTCGGGGATCGTCAGTGTGGAGGGCGGTGAGTCCACCGGGGTCTCGCTGTTCGGTGGTGTGCCGTGCGCGGTGGCCGTGTCGGCGACGGCGTCGTTGTCGAGGTCGGCCTGGGTGACGGTGTACGTGGCCGTGCAGGTGGTCGACTCACCCGGCGCGAGGGTGGTCACCGGGCAGGTGATCGGGCCGAGGTTCGCGTTCGACGACGGCGGTGTCTGCACGTCGGTGACGGTGACGTTGGTCAGCGTGACGCCACCGGTGTTGGTCACCAGGAACTGGTAGGGCACCTGTTGGCCGACCGTGTCGATCGAGGTGGTGGTGGACGACTTGATGACCGCGATCGACGGGGTGACGTCGGCCGCCGGGATGGTCAGCGTGGACGGGTCCGAGTCGACGGGCACCTCGGTGCCGGTCGGGGTGCCGTGCGCGGTCGCGACGTCGGTGACCTCGTCGTTGTCCAGGTCGGCCTGGGTGACGGTGTAGGTGGCCGTGCAGGTGGTGGTCGCGCCGGGTGCGAGGGTGGTCTGCGGGCAGGTGATCGGGCCGAGGTTCGCGTTCGACGACGGCGGGGTCTGCACGTCGGTGACGGTGACGTTGGTCAGCGTGACGCCGCCCGTATTGGCGACCAGGAAGCGGTAGGGCACCTGCTGGCCGACCGCGTTGATGGTCGCGCTTGTGGACGACTTCACCAGCGAGATGGCCGGGGCGGGCGCGTCGCCGGGAATCGTCAACGTCGACGGCGGGGACTGCACCGGCGGCCTGCCGCCGGGCGGGGTGCCCCGCGCGGTCGCGGTGTCGCTGACGCGGCCGAAGTCCAGGTCGGCCTGGGCGACCGTGTAGGTGGCCGTGCAGTCCGTCTGCGCCCCGGGTGCGAGGGTGGTGGCGGCGCAGGTGATCGGGCCGAGGTTGTCGTTCGACGAGGGCGGTGTCTGCGCGTCGGTGACGGTGACGTTGGTCAGCGTGAAGCCGCCGGTGTTGACGACGTGGAACGCGTACGGCACCTGCTGCCCGACGGTCGTGATCGTCACGGTGGTGGACGTCTTGACGACCGCGATCGAGGCGACCAGGCCGGTCTCCGGGATGGTCAGCGTGGCCGGTGGCGAGTCGATCGGCGTACCACCGGGCGGGGTGCCGTGCGCGGTGGCGGTGTTGGTGACGCCGTCGTTGTCCAGGTCGGCCTGGGTCACCGTGTAGGTGGCGGTGCACGTGGTCCGTGCCCCCGGGGCCAGGGTGGCGGCGGCGCAGGTGATCGGGCCGAGGTTGTCGTTCGACGACGGCGGCGCCTGCACGTCGGTGACGTTCACGTTGGTCAGCGTCAGTCCGCCGGTGTTGACGACGTGGAACGCGTACGGCACCTGCTGGCCGACCGTCGTGATCGAGGCGGCGGTCGAGGTCTTCGTGACCGCGATCGACGGGGTCAGACCGGACGCCGGGATGGTCAGCGTGGACGGCGGCGAGGTCACCGGTGCGCCGGTGGGTGGCGTACCCCGCGCGGTGGCGGTGTTGCGTACCGCGTCGTTGTCCAGGTCGGCCTGGGCGACGGTGTAGGTGGCCGTGCAGGTGGTGGCCTGCCCGGGTGCGAGGGTGGTCTGCGGGCAGGTGATCGGGCCGAGGTTCGCGTTCGACGACGGCGGGGTCTGCACGTCAGTGACGGCGATGCCGGTGAGCGTCAGGCCGCCGGTGTTGGTGACCAGGTACCGGTAGGGCACCTGCTGCCCGACGGTGGTGATCGAGGCGGTGGTGGACGACTTCACCACGGCGATGGCGGCGGCGAGCCCCTGCGCCGGAATGGTCAGGGCGTCCGGCTCGGACACGACGGGTTGACCGACGGGTGGGGTGCCCCGGGCGGTGGCCGTGTTGGTCACCCCGCCGTTGTCGAGGTCGGCCTGGGTGACGGTGTAGGTGGCGGTGCACGCGGTGCGCTCCCCGGGCGCGAGCGAGGTGGCGGCGCAGGTGATCGGGCCGAGGTTGTCGTTCGACGACGGCGGCGTCTGGGTGTCGGCCACCGAGATGCCGGTCAGCGGCACGCCACCGGTGTTGACCACGTGGAACGAGTACGGCACCTGCTGCCCCACAGTGGTGATCAATGTCGTCGTCGACGACTTGATCAGCGAGATGTCGGCCGGGGTGGCGCCCTCGCAGGAGAGCGTGGTGGCGAACGGGAAGTAGTGGATCTCGCCACCGCGGTGGTCAAGCGTACGGGTGATCACGCTGCCCTCGGTGTTGCTGGCCGAGAGGTCGGTGAGACTGGCGTTGGGGGCGTAGATCGTGCCCTCCACCGTGGCGGCCTGCGGGGTGAGGGTGAGCGCGGTCGCGGTCGGGAAGTTGAACAGGACGTACCGCGCCTGTTCGCCGCCGATGCCGGCGAAGTTCGGCGCGGTCCAGGCGAAGGTGTTGCCGACGCCAGTGGTGTCCACGTTCACCAGCAGCGGGGTGCTGGCGGTGGGCTGGTTGGCGAAGGTCAGGATGGCGATGTTCGCCAGGTCGGTGGCGGTCAGGTTGAGCACGTTCGTCACACCCGGGGTGAGGGTGACCACGGCGTTGCTGCCCGGCGGGATCGGCCGGGGCAGCACGTCGCCGTTCGGCGTCCGGAGCACGACCGTGTTGTCGCAGGTGGCCAGACCGGCGGTGGTGTCGCGGAAGGAGGCGAACGCCGCGCCGAAGTTGATCGGCGAGGTGGGTCCGACGCTGGGGACGGGCTGCCGGGTGACCAACTCGACCCGGGGGTACGCGTCGTAGTTGTTTGTCGGCAGGATTCGGGTGTTGACCTGGGCGCCATTGTTGTCGGTGTCGCGGACGACGGTGCCGGTCAGGTTGCCGACCTTGGCGTACCCGTTGGAGAGCACCTGGAGGCGCGTGCCACCGACGCTGCCGGCGAAGTTCACGCGTCCACCGACGACGAGGGCGCTCGGCCGGGCGTCACCCGGCACGACGAACGAACCGGCGGTCGCCCCGGCGAGCTGGTAGTTGCCGAAGGTCAGGTCACCGCCGACGGCGAGGGTGCCCTCGTTCTCGTCGTTGACCACGTTGGCGTTGCCCTCGGTCATCACCCCGAAGCTCAACGCCGCGGCGACCGGATCCACCGGCCCGATGGCCTCGTCGACCGCAGCCAGCACCCGGTTGACCCGGGTGGGTGCGGCGGACGCCGGCAGCAGGCCGGTGACCGCCAGCACTCCGCCGACGGCCAGCAGCGCCGTCGTCCGCGATCCGCGGCTGCCCCACGCAAAAATCCTCATCATGCCCCCGTTGCTCCCTGTGCGAGCGAAAGCGTAACGAGGCAGTTGTGACTATATGGGACTTTTGTCCGAATAGTTCGGTGGCTGGCGGCCAGTTCAGCGAGGCGCGGCCAGCGGCGCCGTCGCCGACCCGAAGGCGGTCAGGAACCGGTCCCGGAAGGAGTCCATCGGCCACACCGGTGCCTGCGGACCGGGACGCAGGCCGTCCTGCCAGCCCCAGTCCGCCACCTGATCCAGCACGGCAGGGTCCCGGGCGACGATGGTGATCGGCACGTCCCGGCTCGCGCCCTCGCCGGTCACCACCGGAGCGGGCTGGTGGTCGCCGAGGAAGACCAGCACCAGGTCGTCGTCGCCGTAGGTCTCGACATAGGAGATCAGCGCCGACAGGGAGTAGGCGATGGCCTGCCGGTAGCCGGCCCGCGCCCGGCCGGCGTCGCCCGGGTCGTCGTCCTCCGCCGTGGCCTGATCGTGGTAGATCGAGCCGTCGCCCACCGCGTCCCAGCCGATCATGCGGGGCACGGCCGTCCACGGGGAGTGGCTGGAGATCAGCGGGATCTCCGCCATGATCGGACGGTCCGCGTCGGCCCGGACCTGCCGCTGGAAGAAGGACAGCGTGTACTGGTCGGGCATCGGGGCGTAGCTGAACTTCGGGCCCCGGTAACCGAGCGCCTCGGCGTCGTAGTAGCGGTCGTACGAGAAGAAGTCCTTCTCCGGCCAGGGCTGGGTCGCCGCCGGCAGCACCCCGACGGTCTCCCAGCCGGCCCGGCGGAACGCGCCGTTGAGGGTGAGCCGGTCGCTGGCCAGCAGACTGCGGTGCCGCTGCTCGTTGTCCGTCCACAGGCCCGACAGCAGGGTGTCGTGCGCCAACCAGCTACCGCCGCCGAACGTGGGGGAGGTGAGAAAGCCGCTGCGGGAGCCGTACCCGGCGGCGCGCAGCCGCGCGGTCCCGGCGTCCAGCACCGGGTTGACCTGCGGCGCCAACTCCGGGTCCTCGACGGCGTCCCGCCCGTAGCTCTCCACGAAGGCCAGCACCACGTCCTTGCCGCGCAGCCCGGTCAGCAACTGCTCGCCCGGGGCGTCCTGGAACGGGTCGGCGTCGATCTGGGCGGTGAACCGGCTCCGGTCGTGCAGCCGCGCGTCGACCTGTTCGGCGTGCGCGCCCACCAGCGCGGTGGTCCCGGCGTCGGCCACCGGCACGCCCGGCACGAGCCGGACCCCGGCGACCGCGCAGACCACCCAGACGACGGTCAACGCGGCCACCGTCCGGGTCGCCGTCCGCTCGTGGTCGACCAACAGGGACGCCAGCCGCCGCAGCGCCACGGTCACCACGACCAGCAGCGCTCCGACCAGCAGCACGACGCCGACCACCGCGCCGAGCGCGCCGGCCCGCCCCGCCGAGTCCCGGACGAAGCCGAACGCGTCGTCCAGCAACAGCCAGTCCAGCACCAGGTCGAACGGCCGGTCGAGGGCCGTGCGGAACCCCAGGTCGGCGAGCCGCACGATGGCCAGCAGGCCGAGCAGCGGCCCGAGCACGGCCACCACCGCGCGCCGTGGGCGTGCCGGCAGCGCCAGCAGGAGCGCGGCGATCAGCAGACCCTCCAGCGGGATTCGCACGAACGCGCCGGGGGTCAGCTCACCGAGGCGGTCCGGTCCGATCAGGACGGCGTACACCAGCAGGACCGCCAGCGTCGTGCCCACCCACCGTCGCGCCCGCCGCGCCGGGCCGTCCGGTGCCGGCGACACCACGGGAGTACGACCACCGGCGTCACCGGTCGACGCGGAGCGCCCGCGCAGCCGGTCGCCCAGCCGGCGTCGCCGAGCGGGAAGGGTCATCGGGGCCTCCAGTCGGAACGCACCGTACCGGCCGAGCGGGCCGCCAGCGCGGGCCTGGGCACCGGCAGCGCCGTCGTGTGCACCGGCAGCGTCGCGGTGGGCAGCGTCGGCGTGGGCACCGGCCGCAGTGCGCGAGCCGGCCGGGGCGCCGGGCGGCGGTGCCACAACCAGGCCACGTCCCGGCCGAACGACTCGACAAGCAGCGCCAACGCCGCCACCAGCACCAGCGTGGTCCACGGCTCTCCAAGGGCCCGCGCGGCGGCCACCGTCAACAGCACTCCCTGGGCGGCGGCCACCACCTTGCGCCAGAAGCGCGGCGGCAACGCGCCCCGGAGCCAGGGCAGCACCGCGCTCGCGGCGACGAAGACGTACCGCATCGCGCCGATGGCCAGCACCCAACTCCCGGCCGCCGGGGCCACGTAGACGCTGAGGACCAGGATGAGGAACGCGTCGACCTCCATGTCGAAGCGTGCCCCCAGGGCACTGACCGTGCCGGTGCGCCGGGCGACCTGACCGTCCACCGCGTCCAGCAGCAGGGCCACCGCGCTCAGCGTGACCAGCAGCCCCACCGGCGTCGGGCGGTCGAACGAGTCCACCACCAGGGCGGTGACCGCGCCGACCAGGACGCCCCGGGCCAACGTCACCCGGTCGGCGGGGCCGAGGCGGGACGCGCCGGACAGGTGCAGGCCCCGGCTCAACGCGAGGCAGGTGACCGCCGCGTAGCCGACGCCGGCCAGCCAACCCGCCGCGTCCAGACCCACGGTGGCGGCCAGCGTCGCCAGCACGGCGAGCTGTGCGGTAAGCCCGATCACCGGACCGCTTCGAACTGTGGGCACCGTACCTCCGTGTTTATGATCGACGACCCCGACAGGGAACACGGAAATCAGGGCCGTTCGGTTCGACCGGGACAAAAGGTGAGGTGTACGAGGGTGAACCGCGAGGCGTACGCCTGCTGGGTGCGCGAGCCCGGCGCGGCGGAGATCCGGCCGGTGTCGCTGCCCACCCCGGGCCCCGACGAGGTGCTGGTCCGGGCGCGTTACTCCGGGGTCAGCCGGGGCACCGAGACGCTGGTGTTCGCCGGTCGGGTGCCCGCCGACCAGTACGCCGCGATGCGTGCCCCATTCCAGGAGGGCGACTTCCCCGGGCCGGTCAAGTACGGCTACCTCAGCGTCGGCGTGGTCGAACAGGGCCCGCCGGACCTGCTCGGGCGCACGGTGTTCTGCCTGCACCCGCACCAGAGCGCGTACGTCGTGCCGGCCAGCGCCGTGGTGCCGGTACCGGACGACGTGCCGCCCGCCCGCGCCGTGCTCGCCGGCACGGTGGAGACCGCCGTGAACGCCCTGTGGGACGCCGCGCCCCTGGTCGGCGACCGGGTCAGCGTGATCGGCGCGGGCATGGTGGGCTGCTGCGTCGCGGCGCTGCTGGCCCGGTTCCCCGGGGTCGACGTCGAACTGGTCGACACCGACGCCCGCCGGGCCGGGGTGGCCGGGGCGCTCGGTGTCCGGTTCGCCCGACCCGCCGACGCCACCGGCGACCGGGACCTGGTCGTGCACGCCAGCGCCACCTCCGCCGGCCTGCAACAGGCGTTGGACCTGCTCGCGCCCGAGGGCACGGTGGTCGAGCTGAGCTGGTACGGCGACCGACAGGTGCAGGTGTCCCTGGGCGGGGCGTTCCACTCCGGACGACTCACCGTCCGTAGCAGCCAGGTCGGCATGGTCGCACCCGCGCGGCGCGGTCGCCGCAGCTACACCGACCGGTTGGCGCTGGCCCTGGACCTGCTCGACGACCCGGCGTTCGACGCGCTGATCACCGGCGCGTCCCGGTTCGCCGAACTGCCCGACGTACTTGCCCGACTGAGTTCGGGCGACCTGCCCGCGCTCTGCCACCTCATCACCTACGACGACGGGGAGTGACCGTGTTCAGCGTGACCGTTCGGGATCACATGATGATCGCCCACAGTTTCCGGGGCGAGGTGTTCGGCCCGGCCCAGCGCCTGCACGGGGCGACGTTCGTGGTGGACGCCACGTTCCGCCGTCCCGACCTGGACGCCGACGGCATCGTCGTGGACATCGGCCTGGCCACCGAGCAGCTCCGGGCCGTGGTGGGGGAGCTGTCCTACCGCAACCTCGACGACGAGCCCGCGTTCGCCGGCATGAACACCACCACCGAGGTGCTGGCCCGGACCGTCGCCGACCGGCTGGCCGAACGGGTGCACGCCGGTGACCTGGGGCCCGGCGCCCGGGAGCTGGCCGGCATCACCGTCACCCTGCACGAGTCACACGTCGCCTGGGCCAGCTACGAGCGGTCGCTGTGATCGACGCGGGCCGGCCGACGCCGGCCCACGCCCCCGAGGCGCCGGCCCGCCGTACGGTGCACGTCGTGCTGCCCGGCGACATCGACGACCCGGGAGCGCCCAGCGGCGGCAACACGTACGACCGGCGGGTCTGCGCCGGGCTCGGCGAGCGTGGCTGGGCGGTGCACGAGCACCCGGTGTCCGGCGCGTGGCCGCACCCGGGCAGCGCCGCGCGGGCCGCCCTGTCCCGGCTGCTCGCCGCCACGCCGGACGACGCCGTGGTGCTCGTCGACGGCCTGATCGCCTCGACCGTGCCGGACCTGCTCGCCCCGCACGCGGCACGGCTGCGCCTCGTCCCGCTGGTGCACATGCCGCTCGACGACGACGCCGAGGGCCGCGCGCTGGCCACCGCGCGAGCCGTCGTCACCACCAGCGAGTGGACCCGTCGCCGGCTGCTGGCCCGTCACGCGGTGCCCGCCGACCGCGTGCACGTCGCGCCGCCCGGGGTGACGCCCGCGCCGGTGACGCCGGTCGGCGACGCCGCCGGTGACCGGTTGCTCTGCGTCGCCGCGGTCACCCGCCACAAGGGCCACGACCTGCTGGTCGACGCGCTGTGCGTGCTGGCCGAGACGCCCTGGACGCTGGTCTGCGCCGGCACGCTGGCCCGGGAACCCGACCTGGTGAGCCGGCTGCGCGATCGGCTGGTCGGCGCCGGCCTGGCGCACCGGGTCCGACTGGCCGGCCCGCTGACCGGCCCGGCGCTCGACGCCGCGTACGCCGCCGCCGACCTGCTGGTCCTGCCCTCGCGGGGCGAGACGTACGGGATGGTCGTCACCGAGGCCCTGGCGCGGGGCGTGCCGGTGCTGGGCACCGACGTGGGGGGCCTGCCCGAGGCGCTGGGGCGCACCCCCGACGGCGTCGTACCCGGTCTGCTGGTCCCACCGGACGACGCGGCCGCCCTGGCCGGCGCACTGAGCTGGTGGCTGGGCGACGACGAGCTGCGGTCCCGGCTGCGGCGCGCCGCGCTCGCCCGCCGCGACACCCTGACCGACTGGCCGGTGACGACCGCGCGCCTGGCCGCCGTGCTCGAGGAGGTGACGGGGTGACCGTCGAGGAGACCCTGCCGTTCGCCGACTGGCTGAGTCTGCGCGAACCGGCCGACGCGGCGGCCCGCGCCGAGGACCTGTTGGACGCCGTCCGACCCCGGCTGGTCGGCCACGACCCGGTCGTGATCCACGACCTGGGCAGCGGCACCGGCTCGATGAGCCGCTGGCTCGCCGCCCGGCTCACCGGTCCCCAGCGGTGGGTGCTGCACGACCGGGACGCCGACCTGCTGGCCCGGGCCGCCGACAGCATGGCCGGGGTGACCGCCGCCGACGGGGCGCCGGTCACCGTGGACACCCGCTGCGGCGACCTGACCCGGCTGACCGGCGCCGACCTGTCCGACGGCGCGCTGGTCACCGCGTCCGCGCTGCTGGACATGTTGACCGCCGAGGAGGTCGAACGGGTGGTCACCGCCTGCGTCGACGCCGGCCGTCCCGCCCTGTTCGCCCTCTCGGTGACCGGACGGGTCCGGCTCACCCCCGAGGACCCGCTCGACGCCGCCGTCGAGGAGGCGTTCAACGCGCACCAGCGCCGTACCGTTGACGGCCGCCCGTTGCTCGGCCCGGACGCCGCCACCGTCACCGCCGCCGCGTTCGCCCGGCGGGGCGTGCCGGTGGTCGAGCGGCCCAGCCCGTGGCGGCTCGGCCCCGAGCAGGCCGACCTGGCCGCCGAATGGTTCCGGGGCTGGCTCGGCGCGGCCTGCGAGCAGCGTCCCGACCTGGCCGGTCCGGCCGGCGCGTACGCCGAGCGTCGACTGGCCGAGGCGGCGGCCGGTCGGCTGGGTGTGCTGGTCGAGCACCGGGACCTGCTGGCTGGTGGATGAACCATCGACACCCTGGGTACGTGCACTAGAGGGAGTGGACGATCTTCAGGGAGGACCGGCGTCGATGGTGTGGGCCTGGGCACGAGTGGTCGGCGGGGCGGGCCTGCTCGCCGTCCTGCTGTGGCAGGTGGGCGGCGGCGCGTTCCTCGCCGGGGTACGGCTGATCGACGCCCCGGCGCTGGCCGCGGCGCTGCTCATCGGCGTGCTCACCACGGTCTGCGCCGCGTGGCGGTGGAGTCTCGTGGCCGGTGGCCTGGGCGTACGGCTGCCACTGGCGACCGCGGTGGCGCACTGCTACCGGGCCGTGTTCCTCAACGCCACGCTGCCCGGCGGGGTGCTCGGGGACGTGCACCGGGCGGTGCGTCACGGCCGCGACGCCGGCGACGTCAGCCGGGGCATCCGCGCGGTGGTCTGGGAGCGTACCGCCGGTCAGGTGGTCCTGGTCGGTGTCGCCCTGGTGGTGCTCGCGGCGTTCCCGTCCCCGGTGCGGGGGTACCTGCCGGCCGCCGCCGCGCTGCTCGTGGCGGTCGGGCTGGCCGCCGTACTCCTTGCTCGGCTGTCGCCCGGGACCGGTCGGTCCCGGTGGGCGCGCGGCCTGCGCACCGCCGTCGCCGACGTGCGGGCCGGGCTGCTGGCCCGGCGGACCTGGCTCGGTGTGCTGGTCGCCTCCGCCGTGATGGTCGCCGGTCACCTGGCGACGTTCCTCGTCGCGGCCCGGACCGCCGGCTCCGACGCGCCGCTGACCCGGTTGCTGCCGCTGACTCTGCTCGCCCTGCTGGCCATGGGCCTGCCCCTGAACGTCGCGGGCTTCGGCCCCCGCGAGGGGGTGGCCGCCTGGGTGTTCGGCGCGGCCGGTCTCAGCGCCGCCGAAGGGGTCGCCACCGCCACCGTCTACGGCGCCCTCGTGCTGGTGGCCAGCCTGCCCGGTGCGGCCGTGCTGCTCGCCCGGCGAGCCCGCAAACCCACCACCGCTCGGGAAGCCGCCTTGCACGAGGGCTGTTGAGTCAGTGGTGAAACGGTACGCGTCGCCGCCGTCCCGCGGCGCCGGACAAAGGAGTTCCATGCCTGAAGCACTGCCGGTCGCCACGGTTCGTACGCAGGTCACGGTGCCGTTGGCGTTCCCCGACGGCTACACCACCACCGTCCGGGTGTTCACCTTCAAGGGTCTCGTGGACGGTCGGGAACACCTCGCCCTCGGCCTGGGCGACTGGGCCGGCGCGCTGGACGCCGTCGCCGCCGGCGGTGAACCGCCGCTGGTCCGTCCGCACAGCGAGTGCCTGACCGGGGACGTGTTCGGCAGCCAGCGCTGCGACTGCGGGCCGCAACTGCGCGAGGCGGTGCAACGGATCGCCGAGACCGGCGGGTTCCTGCTCTACCTGCGCCAGGAGGGCCGGGGCATCGGCCTGTACGCCAAGCTCGACGCGTACGCCCTCCAGGACGCCGGCCTGGACACCTACCAGGCCAACGTGGCGCTGGGCCGGGGCGAGGACGAGCGCGACTACACCGCCGCCGCGCAGATGCTGGCCACCCTCGGCGTGCCGCGGGTACGCCTGCTCAGCAGCAACCCGGACAAGGCCGAACAGTTGACCCGGCTGGGCGTGGACGTGGTGGAACGCGTCCCCACCAGCATCTTCCTCTCCCCGGCCAACGCCGACTACCTGGCCGCGAAGGCCGCCAAGGCGGCCGAGGTCGAGGCGGCGGAGGCGGCAGCGGCCGAGGCGCAGGCGGGCCCCGACCGGCCCGTCTCCCGGTGAGCTGCCGGCCGGCGTCGCCACGGCCCTACGTGCTGCTGAGCTGCGCCACCTCCATCGACGGGTACATCGACGACGCCTCCGACCAGCGTCTGCTGCTGTCCAACGCGGACGACCTCGACCGGGTCGACGCGGTCCGGGCCGGCTGTGACGCGATCCTGGTCGGGGCCGCCACCGTCCGTCGCGACGACCCCCGCCTGCTGGTGCGGTCTCCGGTGCGGCGGGCCGAACGGGTGGCGGACGGTCGGCCCGCCTCGCCGGTCAAGGTGACGCTGACCGCGCGGGGGGACCTCGACCCGACCGCCCGGTTCTTCACCGCTGGTGACTCCGCCCGGCTGGTCTACTGCGCCAGTGGCGCGCTGGACAAGACCCGGGAGCGGGTCGGTGAGCTGGCCACCGTCGTCGACGGGGGAGAGCCGGTCGACCTCGGGTGGGTCCTGGCCGACCTGGCCACGCGGGGGGTACGCCGCCTGATGGTCGAAGGTGGCGGGACGGTACACGCCCAGTTCCTCACCGCCGGCCTCGCCGACGAGTTGCACCTGGTCGTCGCCCCGTTCTTCGTCGGTGACCACCGGGCGCCGCGCTTCGTCGGGGAGGGGGACTTCCCCTGGCACCCGGGCCGCCGCGCCCGACTGGCCGAGACGCGCCAGATCGGCGACGTGGTGCTGCTGCGTTACGCGCTCTCGGACCGGTGCCGGGACGGCTGACGGCGCCGGCGCAGCGCGTACGCGAGCGCGCTGAGCAGGAAGAGCGCGCCGCTGAGCGCCAGCCAGCGCAGCAGGTACGGCCGCTGGGTCTGGCCGGTCGCCGCCTCATGGGTCGTCTCGCCCCAGCGCAGGATGCCGGGGGCGTAGACCAGGAACAGCAGCGCCGTGCCGAGCGCCGGCACCCGCAGGTGGTTGAGCAGCGCGACTCGACCGTGTGCCACCGCGCGCAGCACGCGGTCGACGCTGGCGTACACCGGGAACAGCACCAGGTCGTGGGCGATGACCGCGCCGACGAACCAGAGCAGCATGCGGCCGAACGTCGCCTCGTCGGCGAGGCGTAGCGCCACCCAGCCGGCGAGCACGATCACCGCCGTCACCAGGACGAGGTGCCAGGGCGCGGCGCCGTAGGCCGCCCGCAGCCGCCCGGCCGGCCCCCGCGTCGGCCCGACCCGCTCAGTCATCGGTCGTCCCCCGGAAGTCGATCTCGGCGACCCACTTGGTGCAGTGCACCCCGGGCAGCGCGGGCACGATGACCCGGGCCGGATAGCCGTGGTCGGGGGAGAGGTCGACGCCGTTGACCCGCAGGGCGAGCAGCGCATCCGGATCGAGGACCTGGTTGGCCGCGAGCACCGCGGTGCGGAACAGCCCGGCCTGCTCCAGCGACGACACCCGCGCCGACACCGGGTCGGGAACCCCGGCGAGCGCGGCCAGGTCCCGCAGCCGTACGCCGGTCCACCGCTGCCGGGTCGACCAGCCCTCCACGCAGGCGATGGGCAGCGCGGCGGTGTGCTGGGCCAGGGCCAGCAGGCCGGGCCGGTCCAGGGTCACCGTCCGACCACCGCCGCGCAACGTCAGCCGCCAGCCCGCGCCGGTCTGCTCGGGGCGTACGCCGGCGGCAGCGACGGTGCGGTTGACCGGGAAGCCGTTCGGCCCGGTGCCGGGCTGTCGCCCCCGGGGCAGCAGCAGCGCGGTGCGCCGCAGCGGACCGTCCAGGCTCTGCCCGACGGTCAGCACGGCCAGCAGCAGCGCGCCGCCGCCCACCAGGGTCACCGCCCCGCGCCGGCTCACGGTGGCCGGGCCGGGTGCGGCGGCGACCAGGCCGTCCGGATCCGGCGGTTCGGGTCGTGTGTCGGCGCGCGAGGTGCGCAGTTCCCTGCCCAGCGGGCGGGATCGCAGCGCCGTCACCAACCGGGGGAACTTGATGATCACATGTGCCACGAAGGCCGCCGTGAAGATCCACGCTCCGAAGTAGTGGGCGGTGTAGAAGTCGAAGCCGAACACGTACGAGTACTGGATGTTGAGCAGGCCGGTGGCGATCTGGAACAGGATCCCGCCGACCAGCAGCAGCAGGGTGAGCCGTTCCAGCACCTGCGCCAGGGAGCGGGCCGGCGGCCAGTCGAACAGCTTCGGCAGCACCGACCACAGCTTGCCCAGCACCACCGGGACGAGCACGATCCCGAGTGTCACGTGCAGGCCCTGGGTGGCCCGGAACAGCCACGACGGCCGCGTCGGCCAGTCGAAGACGGGCAGCCGCAACCACCCCACGTCCTGCGGGAACGCCTGGTCGAAGCGGGGGCCGTAGGCGGCGTAGTCGAGCAGCCCTGTGATGATCACCAGGGGCAGCGCCACCAGCAGCGCCGCACCGTAGACGGCGGTGAGCCAGGGACCGCGCAACGGACTGCGCCAGGCGCGTTCGGCCGCGTCCACACCCGGCGGACGATGCCGGGCCAGCCCGCGCCAAAGCCCACGCGGCGCGCCGTACCCGTCCGTCTCCGACGTCCGGACCCCGCTGCCGTCCGGGCCGGCCCTACCTCCTGACACCCGCTGCTCCCTCCGTGCGTCCCGCCCTGCCGTCGCCGGTCCCCCGGGCACGGGCACTGCCGGCAGGTTAGACCGCAGGGGTACGGCGGAACGGGGTTTACGCATTACCGAACGCTTACCGGGCCACCGCCGCCGGTCGAGCTGTTGCGAACTCCTTACGGCTGCGCCGAACCGGCCCGCCGAGGGCTCGGGCGGCCCTACCGTGGCCGACATGCGCGTACTGGTCACCGGCGCGGCCGGGTTCATCGGCTCGCAGGTCGTCGACCTGCTCGTCGGGCAGGGACACGAGGTGGTGGCGCTGGACGCGCTGCTGCCCCAGGCGCACGGCGGGGAGCTGCCCACCTGGTCCCGCGAGCACCAGGTGGTGCGCGGCGACGTCCGGGACGGCCCCCTGCTGGACCGCCTGCTGGCCGGTGTGGACGCGGTCTGCCACCAGGCGGCGATGGTGGGCCACGGCCTGGACCCGTCGGACGGCCCCGACTACGTCACGCACAACGACTACGGCACGGCCGTGCTGCTGGCCGCGCTGCACCGGGCCGGAATCGGCCGTCTGGTGCTGGCCAGCTCGATGGTGGTGTACGGCGAGGGGCGCTACGCCTGCCCCGAGCACGCCACGGTGCGCCCCGCGCCCCGGCGGCACGAGGACGTGGCGGCCGGCCGGTACGACCCGACCTGCCCCCACTGCGGTCGGGCGCTCGACCCGGTGCTCGTCCCCGAGGACGCGCCGCTGGAGCCGCGCAGCACGTACGCCGCCAGCAAACTCGCGCAGGAACACCTGGCCGCCGCCTGGGCCCGGCAGACCGGTGGGACGGTGTGGGCGCTGCGCTACCACAACGTCTACGGCCCCCGGATGCCCCGCGACACCCCGTACGCCGGCGTGGCGTCCATCTTCCGGTCGGCGCTGGCGGCCGGCGTGGCACCCCGGGTGCTGGAGGACGGCCGGCAGCGGCGAGACTTCGTGCACGTCACCGACGTGGCGCGGGCCAACCTGCTGGCGCTCGGCAGCGGCCTCCCGCCGGCCACGCTGATGCCGGTGAACGTCTGCTCCGGCGAGCCGCACACCGTGGGGGAGCTGGCGGTCGCGCTGGCCGAGGCGATGGGCGGACCGGCCCCGCAGGTCGTGGGCGGGGCACGGGCGGCCGACGTACGCCATGTGGTCGCCGACCCGCGCCGGGCTGCGGAACTGCTCGGCTACACCGCCCGGGTCGGCTTCGCCGAAGGCGTGGCCGGCTTCGCCACCGACCCGCTCCGCGAACCAGCCGCCGTGGCAAGCTGACCGCCCGCCGCGCCTATTGATGCGCCGATCTTGCACTTTCTGCTGCGATAAATGTGGGCACACAGTCCATATCGACAACCTAAAGTGCAAGATCGACGCATCAGGCTGGTGCTCAGGAGACCGTCCAGAGCAGGTGATTGACGGCCAGGGCGGTGAGCGCCTGCGCGGCCAGCCACCAGCGCCGCGACTCGGCCGGCAGGTGGGCGGTGGCGACCAGCAGCCAGACGACGAAGGGTAGCCAGATCCGCTCCACCTCCGCCTTGCTCAGCCCGGACAGGTCGGCGCCGAGGACCGCCACCAGGGCCGCCAGCGGTAGCAGCACCGTGGGCCCGGCTACGCGTACCGCCGCAGGCAGGGCCGACGGCCCCACGGCCCGCCAGCCGGGCGCGGCCGTCCGCGCGCGGCGCAGGGCCGGCCCCAGGACCGGGCCGGCGCTGAGCAGCAGCGCGGCCAGGTTGGCCCACACCCAGTAGGCGTACGGGCGGTCGGCCGCCCAGCCCTGGTAGTACCGCTGGACCACCAGGTGGTAGCCGTCCCACCAGTGAAAGCCCGCGGCGACGAACACCGCCGTCCCGGCCGCGACTCCGACAGCGGCGGCGAGCAGCGCGCCCAGGCGGCGGGTACGGCGCAGCGCCACCACGGCCAGCGCGAGCACACCCACGAGGAGGAACCCGTACGACAGGTGCAGCGCGAAGCCGAGTACCGCGCCCCCGACCAGGGCGGCCACGCGGCCCCGGACGGCCAGCAGCGCCAGACCGGCCGCGACCACGGCGGCGAAGATGCCGTCGGCGGAGGCGCCCACCCAGACCGCCCCCGGCAGCAGCACCAGGAACGGCACCACCGCGCGGGCCGCGTCCGGCGCGCCGAGCGCGCGCAGCGTCACCGGCACCGACACCGCGACCGTGGCGCCGAGCAGCACGCAGGCCAGCGCGGCAACCGTGCCGCCACCGAGGCCGACGCGGTCCAGCCAGACGAAGATGAGCAGCGCGCCCGGCGGGTGGCCGGCGGTGTGGGTGGACCAGGAGTCGGGTTGGAAGTCCACGATCCGGTCGGTGAAGCCGGCCAGCATCGCCGGGATGTCGGTCACCCCGGGCACTTCGTGCAGGTACTCGGCCTGCGGGGTGAGCCGCCGGGTGAACCCCGCCGACCAGCCGTCGACCAGCGCCAACGACACCGTCCAGGCCACCGCCGTCAGCCAGGCGGCGGCCAGCAGGCGGCCCCACCGGGCGGTGCGGGCCCACCGGGCCCCCCAGCCCACCACCGCGACCGCCACCGCCAGCGCCGCCGGGCTGCCCCAGCCGACGTGCGGCCGCCACGTCGCGTACAGCGGGGCGGCGTCCGCGTGCAGGCCGACGCCGCGCGCGTTGAGCACGGCCCCCACCAGCACGGCGACGCCGAGCAGCGCCCCCTCCACGCCCAGGACCAACAGGTCCCCGGCGTGGCGGCGGGGTGGGGTCCGCCCGGGGGCGGCGACGTGCGCGGTGGTTGAGGCCATGACCACCGGACGGTACGGGGACAGTCCACCTCCGCGCTCGCCAATCGGCGGCCCGTCACCGGACGGTAAGAAATGCCCGGGTGGTAAGGGTTCGGTAAGCACATTTCGGCCTCCGCCGCGAGGGTGCCGCCCTAGCGTCGGCGGTATGGCGACTGAGATCGACGTGGTGCTGCCCTGCCTGGACGAGGCAGCCGCCCTGCCGGGCGTGCTCACCGCGCTGCCGCCCGGCTACCGGGCCATCGTGGTGGACAACGGCTCGCGGGACGGCTCGCCCGAGGTGGCCGCTCGGCACGGTGCCCGGGTGGTGCACGAACCCCGACGCGGCTACGGGGCGGCGGTGCACGCCGGTCTGGAGGCCGCCGACGCGGAGCTGGTGTGCGTGCTCGACGCCGACGGGTCGTTCGACCCCGCCGAGCTGCCGGCCCTGGTCGCCCCGGTGTCCGCCGGCACGGCCGATCTCAGCGTGGGTCGGCGTCGGCCGGTCGGAGCGGGGGTGTGGCCGTGGCACGCCCGGGCCGGTACGGCGCTGGTCGCCGCGTTGCTGCGCCGTCGGGGCGTACCGTTGCGGGACCTCAGCCCGATCCGGGTGGCCCGCCGCCAGGCGCTGCTCGACCTCGGCGTCACCGACCGGGCCTTCGGCTACCCCCTCGAACTGCTGATCCGGGCCGCCGCCGCCGGCTGGCGGATCCACGAGACGGACGTGACCTACGCGCCCCGCGCGGCCGGTACCCGGTCCAAGGTCTCCGGTTCGGTCCGGGGCACCCTGCGGGCCACCCGCGACTTCGCCGGGGTGCTGCGGACCGTGGACGGCTCCCGGTGACCGTTCTGCTGGTGGTCGCCAAGGCACCGGTCGCCGGGGCGGTGAAGACGCGGCTCTGCCCACCGGTCACGCCGGCCCAGGCGGCCCGGATCGCCGCCGCCGCGCTGCGCGACACCCTCGACGCCGTCCGCGCCACCCCCGGTGTCATACCCGTGCTGGCCTGGTCGGGTCGGCTGGCCGAGGCGGAGGACGCCGACGTGTTGACCGCCGCACTGGACGGCTGGTCCGTCCTGGACCAGCGGGGGGTCGGGCTCGGCGAGCGGCTCGCCAACGCGTACGCGGAGGTCGCCGCCGCGTACCCCGGCGAGCCGGTGGTGCAGATCGGGATGGACACCCCGCAGGTGACGCCGGCCCGGCTGGCCACGGCCGTGGCGCGGCTGCGCGCCGCCGACGCGGTGCTGGGTCGGGCGCACGACGGCGGATGGTGGTCGTTGGGGCTGCGCGAACCGCGGCACGCCCGGGTGCTGCGGGACGTGCCCATGTCGACGCCCGACACCGGCCGCGACACGTGGGCCGCCCTGACCGGGCGTGGCCTGCGCACCGCGCCACTGCCGGTGCTGCGGGACGTCGACGAGTGGTCCGACGCCCTCGCGGTGGCCGTCGAGGTTCCTGGCGGGCGCTTCGCCCGACAGGTCGCGGCGGTCCGCCTCACCCTGCTGCCGGAGGGCCGCCGGTGAACCCCGTCGACACCGCCCCGGTCGAGGCCGCGCCGCCGCTGCGGTCACCGTCCGCGCCGACACCGTCCCGGGGGTACGGCGTAGCGCCCGGCGACCCCTTCGCCGCCGCGCTCGCCGCCGACCGCGCGGCCCTGCGGCGGTGGCTGGTGCACGGCGACGGTGTCCGCAGCCGGCTGCCGGTGGACCGCTGGCACGGCACGGCCGAGGCGGCGGTCGCCAACCTGGTGGCCCGCTGTGGCGGCCCGACGCTCGACCTCGGCTGCGGGCCGGGCCGGCTCACCGTGGCGCTGACCCGGGCCGGCCTGACCGCGGTCGGCGTGGACGTCTCCGCGACGGCGGTGCGGCTCACCCGGGCCCGAGGCGCGGTCGCGGTGCACGGGGACCTGTTCGGCCCGCTGCCGGCCGAGGGTCGGTGGGCGCACGCGGCGCTGATCGACGGGAACATCGGCATCGGCGGCGATCCGGTGGCGCTGTTGCGCCGCTGTCGGGACCTGCTCGCACCGGGTGGCACCGTGCTTGTCGAACTGGAGCCGCCCGGCGCGGGGTCGTGGCAGGGACAGGCCCGGGTGGCCGCCGAGCAGCGGGCCGGCCGGGTGCTGCTGGGCCCGGTGTTCCGCTGGGCCCGGGTGGACGCGCGGGCCGTGCCCACGGTCGCCGCAGCCGCCGGGTTGGCGGTGCGGGACGTGTTCCGGCAGGGCCGGCGCTGGTTCGGTGAGCTGCGGGCGGGTCGCTGAGGACGCGGGCGTCAGGCGGCCGGCAGGCGGACGACGAAACGGCAGCCGCCGCCGACGTTGTGCACGTCCACCCGGCCGCCGTGCGCCTCGACCAGTCCGCGCACGATCGCCAGCCCCAGCCCTCCGGAGCCTTCCCCTTCGGGGCGGGGTGTCCGGGCCGGCTCGCCCCGGAACGCCACGTCGAACAGTCGGGGCAGGTCGTCCTCGGGGATGCCGCCGCAGGTGTCGGCGACCGCCAGCCAGGCGGCGTCGCGTTCGCAGCCGGCGTCCACCCGCACCGTGCCGTCGCTCGGCGTGTAGCGGACCGCGTTGAGCAGCAGGTTGCCCACCACCCGAGCCAGTTCTGGTTCGCTGGCCAGCACGGTGGGCCAGCCCGACTCGGCGGCCTCCAGACGGATGCGGCGGGCCTTCGCCAGCGGCGCGGTGCCGGCGAGGGCGTCGGAGACCACCTCGCCGAGCGGCACCGCCGACAGGGTCAGGCGCAGCGCCCCGGCGTTGATCCGGGAGAGCTCGAACAGGTCGTCGACGAGTCGGGTCATCCGGTCGGTCTGCACGCGGATCCGCCGGTGGTACTCGGCGACCGTCGCCGGGTCGTCGACCACCCGGTCCTCCAGCGCCTCGGCCATCGCCCGCAGGCCGGCCAGCGGTGTCCGCAGGTCGTGCGACACCCAGGCGACCAGGTCCCGGCGGCCCTTCTCGACCCGGCGTTCCCGCTCCCGGGCCTGCGCCGCCCACACCGCCGCCGCGGCCAGCCGACGCCCGAAGTACCAGCCCACCCCGAGGCTCACGACGGCCGCCGCGGCGACCGTGAGCAGGACGACCTGCAGGTCGTGCGGGGACAGGAACATCGCCTGGGCGACGACCACCACTCCCGCCACCACGGCGACCACGGTGATGGTGAGCAGGACGCACACGTGCACGGTGATCGACCGACGGCGCAGCAGCCGCAGGGTCAGCGCGCCGAGCAGGCCCACGCCGAGCGCGGCCGCGAGCGCCGCCCCGAAGATCAGCGCCAGGTCACGCATCGGCCGGCTCGTACCGGTAGCCCACGCCCCAGACCGTGACGATCCGTCGTGGCTCGGCCGGGTCGTCCTCGATCTTCTCCCGCAGCCGGCGGACGTGCACCGTCACCGTGGACTGGTCGCCGAAGTTCCAGCCCCAGACGCGTTCCAGCAGCTCGGCGCGCTTGAACGCCCGCGTCGGGTGCCGCATCAGGTGGGCCAGCAGGTCGAACTCGCGCAGCGTCAGGGCCAGCTCGCGGCCGTGCAGGCGGGCGATCCGTGGCCCGGTGGCCACCTCCAACCCCGCGTCGCTGAGCAGTTCGGCCGCCGGCGCGGCCGGCTCGCCGGCCCGGCGCAGCACCGAACCGACCCGCAGCACCAGCTCGCGCGGCGAGAACGGCTTGCCCAGGTAGTCGTCGGCACCGAGTTGCAGCCCGAGCACCCGGTCCGCCTCGTCGCCCCGGGCGGTCAGCATGATGATGGGTACGCCGTCCGGCCGCTCCCGCAGCCGCCGGCACACCTGCAACCCGTCCAGCCCGGGGAGCATCAGATCCAGGACGACCAGGTGCGGCGGCCGGTCCTGGACGGCCTCGAGGGCGGCCAGGCCGTCCGCGACGTGGCTCACCTCGTACCCGGCGTGTTCTAGGTAGCGGCAGACCACGTCGCTGACCGTCCGGTCGTCGTCGACCACGAGCACCCGCTGCGCCACCGGTCACCTCCCCGCAGTCAGCCTAGCCAGGGCCGCCGACCGACCCGGACGGGCAGTTCTTGCGGTTCTCTTACGGCGCCGCGCCGGTCGGCCACCCATCGACCGACCGACCGCCCGGGCCGACGGCGCGCGCTGCGTACGATGCGGGGCTGAGTTCCCCTCGTACCGGCGGAGGTATCGGCAGATGAAGGGCCAGCACGAGGGTTTCGCCCTCGGTGTCGACCTCGGTACGTCCAACACCGTCGCCGTGCTGCGGTGGCCGGACGGGCGGACCCGCCCGTTGCTGATGGACGGTCAGCCGGTCAGCCCGTCCGCCGTGTACGCCGACCCGGACGGCACCCTGCACGTCGGGTGGGACGCCCGTCGGTTGGCGCAGGCCGATCCGGCCCGGTTCGAGGCGAACCCGAAACGCCGGGTGGACGAGCCGCGCGTACGGCTGGGGGACCGTTCGTACCTTCCGGCGGAACTGCTCGCCGCGGTGCTGGCCGCGATCGGACGGGCCGCGGTGGACGCCGTCGGTTTTCTGCCTCCGGCCGTGCTGACCTGCCCGGCGGCCTGGGACGAGACGCGTCGGCAGGTGCTCGCCGACGCGTTGCTGCGGGCGGGCTGGCCGCAGGCGGCCGAGCACACCCTCGCAGGGCCGACGCCGCCGGGCACCCGGCTGCTGCGCGAGCCGGTGGCCGCAGCCCGCTACTACACGCAGGTGCTGCACCGGCCGGTGCCGGTCGGCGGCGCGATAGCGGTGTTCGACTTCGGCGGCGGCACGCTCGACGTGGCGGTGCTGCGCAACGAGGGCGCCGACCCGTGGGGCGATTCCGGCTTCCGGGTGATCGCCGACGGCGGCCTGCCCGACCTGGGCGGACTGGACCTGGACGCGGCGCTGGTGGGCCGGGTCGGCGAGCTGCTCGGCGAGCGGCACGCGCGGCGGTGGGCCCGGCTGGTCCGGCCGTCGGACCCGGCGCAGCGCCGCGACCAGGTCCGGCTGTGGGACGAGGTACGCGGCGCGAAGGAGACGCTGTCCCGTTCGACCGTGGCCCCGGTCGCGGTGCCCGGGGTCGCCGAGGCGGTGCGGTTGACGCGGGAGGACGTCGAGCGGGTGCTCGCGCCCCTGCTGCGTCGGGCGGTGGAGCGGGCCCGGGAGGTCATCGCCGCTGCGGGGCTGCGCCCCGACCAGCTCGCCGGCCTGTTCCTGGTGGGCGGCTCGTCGCGGATACCACTGGTGGGGCGGATGCTGCACACCGAGCTGGGGGTCGCGCCGACGGTGCTGGACCAGCCGGAACTGCCGGTCGCCGAGGGTGCGCTCACGGACATTCCGCTGCGTCGGCCGCTGCCGGCGTACGCGGGGCCGCAGGCCGCACCGCCCGCACCGCCTCCGGCTCCGGCTGCTTTGCCCGCGCCGGCTGTCGTGGGCCCGGCCGTGCCGACCGTACCGTCGCAACCCGGACCGGCGTCGCCCCCGCCGGGCGGCCCGGGGTGGCCGCCGCCGCCCGCGCCGACCGTGCCGGAGCCGCCGGCCGAGGCGGGCACCCCGGTCGGCGCGTCGTCCGGTCCATCGCACGGTTCGACCTGGCGGCGGGTCCGCTGGGTGGTACTCGGCGCGGTGCTCGCCCTGGCCGGAGTGGCCGCCGCGGCGACGCTCTACCTCCTGCGCGACCGCTACCCGGACCTGGAGTTCGGGCCCCTGCGCGAACTGTCCAGGCCGGCGGCCGGCGTCGAGCGGCCCACCGACATGTTCACGGCGGTGCTCGGCGATCGGGCCTATCTCGGCTTCGACCTGCCGGATGATCGGCTGGAGGTGGTGGCCGTCGACACCGCTACCGGCGACGAGCTGTGGCGTAGGCAGACCGGCGTCACGGCCAACGACTGGGCCGGCCTCGTCGCCGTACCCGGGGCGGTCGCCGTCCTCGCCGACGCCCCGGGCGACAGCACCCCGCGTGAACTGGCCGTCCTGGATGGACGCTCGGGAGTCCAGCGGTGGCACCGGGCGGTCCGCGGCGACGACGACATCTACTTCTCCGACGACACCGCCGTGCTGGTGGACCGGACCGCCGGCCGGCTCGTCGGCCTGAAGCTCAGCGACGGCACCGACCGGTGGAGCAGGCCCAATCCGAGCGACCAGTACGGCGGCGCGCGTACCGTCGTGCGGCCGGTGACCACCGACGCGGCGGCGGGCGGACCCTCCTTCCTCGATGGCGCTGCCCGCGAGCCGTGGACGGGCAAGGGACGGCGGCTCGTGCAGGTGGGGGCCGACCGGTCGGTGCGACTGCTCGACATGGGCTCCGGCGACGTGCTGCGCGAGTGGGGCAACGTCGCCGACCTCGACGACCTGGTGGTGGCGCACGAGGACCGGCTCTACGTGGCCCCGACGGACAACGGGTACCAGGTGCTGGCGTACGACCTGACGTCCGACGCCGCGCCGGTGGTCCTGTACCGGTCCGGGAACGCGGAGTACCGGCCGAAGACGCTTGTGGCGTGCGGCGAGCGGCGGGCGTGCCTGGTGCAGGTGCGCGGCAGCGACGCCGAGCGCACCGAGGTCGTGGCGGCCACCGAGGGCAAGGCCCCGGTGTCCTGGGCGGCACCGGGCGTGTCCGGCCTGGTCCCGGTCGGCGAGCAGGTGCTCGCCCAGCGGGAGTACCCCAAGGCCACGGTCACCCTGTTCGACACGGCAGGCAAGGCGGTACTGGCCGAGCGCCCCGGCGTGGCGGCCCGACTGGACGCCGGCAACCTGCTCGTCTTCGCCGAGCCGACCAGCACGGTCGCGGACAGCCGCAGCCTCGCCGGGGTGTGGGCGGAGTCGGGTGAGGTCGACGAGCTGGGTCAGCTCGTCGACGTGCGTAGCGCGTCCTGTTCGTGGAACACCCGGGTCATCGCGTGCGGGGCGGACCGGGACTTCGTGCTGTACCGCTTCGCCGACGACTGAACACCCGACCGCGCGGACGGCGGCCGGGTGTGCGGCGGGCCTGCCGACGACGGCCCGTACGATGCTCCGGTGAATCTCCGGGGTGTCGTCCGCGCCGATCGTCCGCTGGTGGTCCTCGCCGTCGGGGAGGAGGCCCGCTACCTACCGGACGAGCTGCCGGTGCTGCTCACCGGCATGGGCAAGGTCAACGCCGCCAGCGCGGTCGCGGCGGTGCTGGCCGCCGGGCCGCGTCCCAGCCTGCTGCTCAACCTGGGTACGGCGGGCGCGCTGCGCCCCGGCTGGACGGGTATCCACGAGGTCGCCACCGTGCTCCAGCACGACCTGGACACCGCCCTGCTGCGGACCCTCACCGGCCAGACCTACGGCGCGCCGCTCGCGCTGGCCGCCGAGGGCGCGGTGCTGGCCACCGGTGACACGTTCGTGGCGGACGACGACGCGCGGGACCGGTTGGCGCAGCGCGCCGACCTGGTGGACATGGAGGGGTACGCGGTGGCCTGGGCCGCCGCGCAGGCCGGGGTGCCGTGCCGCCTGGTCAAGCAGGTCAGTGACGAGGCGGGGGAGGGCGCGGCCCGGACCTGGCGGGAGTCGGTGGACGACTGTGCCCGCGACCTCGCCGAGTGGGTGGGGCGACACCTCGCCTGACCGATGACGGTCAGCCGGGGCGTCGGCGTGGGCTCAGCCCCCGTGTGGTCTCCCGCTCGCCGGCACCGGGGGCCAGGACATGCCCGGCCAGCGCGACCGCCACGATCGCGGTGACCAGCACCGGTGGCCAGCCGCCCGCCCAGGGCAGCACCAGCAGGGGCAGCAGTTGCGACGCCACCCGCCGCCACGGCGCGCGGGCGGAGAGCAGGTAGGCGAACAGCGCCCGGCCGAGCACGAACACCAGCGGCCCGCCGATGATCAGCATCAGCCACCGTACCGGGGTCGTGCCGGTCGGACGGTTGACGACCAGGTCGAAGGAGGCCGCCGTGAGGGCCACGCCGACCAGCAGCACGAGATGGGTGTACGGGGCGATCCGGGTGGACCGGCCGGGCACCGACGCGGCCGCGGCCTCGAGCAACTGGCCGGCCCGGAAGACGTAGATCTGCCAGAGCAGCAGCATGATGGCGAAGGCGCTGAGCAGTGCGACGATGCGGAGGCGGTCGAACTCGCTGCGGCTGAGTTCCAGGGTGGGCACCAGGATGATGTCGCCGAGGGCCAGGATGACGAACTGCTGGTACCGCTCGCCGAGGTGCGCGGTGGTCCGGTCGTACTGGTCGAGCGGCACCCGGCCCAGCCTGGGCGTCGGGTAGCGCGCCGCGGCGGAGAGCAGGTCGATCGCGATCGCGGTGGTCCAGATCCACCACCGTTGCGCGTCGGACAGCACGCCGGCGATCCAGAGGACGCCGGACACCAGGAACCAGAACAGGAACCGGGTGGCGCGCGCCATGGCCGAGCGGTGCCGCTGCCGGTACAGCGTGCTGACCAGGATGATGCCGCGTATCACGTGGGTGCCGACGTAGGCGAGCGCGAAGGCGGTGGCCTGCGCCCTGGTGACCATCGGCAGCGCCGCCGCCATCCCGACCGACCCGACCATGGCGACCATGAGGATGGCCTGGATCGGGCGCTGTTGCGGATCGTAGAACTCGGTCGTCGTCGAGGTGACCGACCACGTCCACCAGATCGCCGTGAGCATCAGGAGCACCCCGGCGCCGCTGGCCCAGGACTCCTGGTCGGCGAGCAGTTTCGAGGTCTGCGCGAGCGCGGCCACGAAGACCACGTCGAAGAGCAGTTCGAGCAGCGTCGCCCGGGTCGACCCGTCCGGCCGGCGTACCAGCGCCGTGGTGCCTCCGGTGGTCATGCCCGGCCTCCCGCCGTGTCTTGGAGGATTATCGGCGGCGGGGGCGTGGCGCGTCCCCGGATCGGCGATTCCCGCTGACCGGGGAAGAGGGCGACCGGAGGTTGCCACGGCGCTCCGCCCCGGGCGAGGCTTGTCGACATCCATATGTCTCGATCTCCATCGGAGGTTCGGATGCGCCGTCTCCCGCTCGTCGCCCTCGTCCTGACCGCCCTCCTGCTCGTCGCGCCGGGTGCGGCGCAGGCGGCCCTGCCCGACCGTGCCGCGCCCGACGTGGCCGGCGTCCTGTCCGGGGTACGCACCCCGGGCGTCGCCTGGGGTGCCGACCCGGCCACCGGCCGGATGACCGTCACCGCCGACGACACGGTGGCCCCCGCCGAGCTGACGAGGCTGCGGGCGGTGGCCGATCGGACCGGCGCGGTGCTGCGCCGGGAGGCCGGCACGCTGCGACCCCTGATCGCCGCCGGCCAGGGCATCTACGGCAGCGGCAGCCGCTGCTCGCTGGGCGCGAACGTGCGCAGCGGCACCACCTACTACGTGGTCACCGCCGGCCACTGCACCGCGACCGTCAGCACCTGGTACGCCGACAGCGCACAGACCACCGTGCTCGGCACCCGCACCGGCACCAGCTATCCGGGCAACGACTACGGGCTGATCCGCTACACGGGCCGGATCGCGCATCCGAGCGCCGTCTACACCTATCCCGGGCTGCTGGCGATCAACGGCCCCGGCACCGCGTACGTCGGTCAGGCGGTGTGCCGCAGCGGTTCCACCACCGGCGTGCGCTGCGGCACGGTCACCGCGCTCAACCAGACCGTCAACTACGCCACCGGCGTGGTCTACGGCCTGATCCGCACCAACATCTGCGCCGAGGCGGGCGACAGCGGCGGGCCCCTGTATGTGGCGTCGACCGGCACGATCATCGGCATCCTCTCCGGGGGTAGCGGCAACTGCACCGCCGGCGGGACGACCTACTACCAGCCCATCGCGGAGGTGCTGGCGGCGTACGGACTGACCCTGCCCTGACCGTTGTTGCGCTCTCCGCAACGGGTTGCTCGCGTGGCACAACGCGCCTAGGCTCGGCGGGACCCCGGACCCCTCCCCGAGGACGTGCGCCGCGATGTCGAGCGAGCCCCGAGAAGACCGCGCGGCCACCTCGGCCGGCTCGACGCCGGCCGAGGTGGTCACGGTGGGCGAGAGCATGGTGATGCTGTGCCCACCCGTCGGTGAGCCGCTGGAGCACGCCGAACGGGTCACCGTCTCGGTCGGTGGCGCGGAGTCCAACGTGGCCGGCTACCTGGCCCGGCTCGGCCACCGGGCGACCTGGGTGAGCCGGGTCGGCGACGATCCCTTCGGCCGGCTGGTCGTCCGGCACGTCGCCGACACCGGCGTCGACGTCGACCTGGTGGCGGTGGACCCGGCCGCACCCACCGGCCTCTACGTCAAGGATCCCGGCCCGACGGCCACCGCCGTGCACTACTACCGGGCGGGCTCGGCCGCGTCCCGGATGGACGGTGACACCCTGGCGGACCCACGACTGGCCGGCGCGCGGGTCCTGCACCTGTCCGGCATCACCGCGGCGCTCTCGCCCTCCTGCCGGGAACTGGTCGAGCGCGCGGTCACCGACCGCCCGCTACCGGGCGCGCTGGTCAGCTTCGACGTCAACCACCGGCCCCGACTCTGGCCCGCCGAACGGGCCGCGCCCGTGCTGCGCGACCTCGCCGACCGCAGCGACCTGGTCTTCGTCGGCCAGGACGAGGCGTTCGCCCTCTGGGGCACGAGCGATGCGGCGGCCGTACGCCGGCTGTTGCCCGGCCCGCAGGCGGTGGTCGTCAAGGACGGCGCGGTCTGCGCCACCGTGCTGGTCCGCGACACCGAGCCGGTCGTCGTACCGGCCCCCCGCGTGTCGCTGGTGGAGCCGGTGGGCGCCGGTGACGCGTTCGCCGCCGGCTACCTGGCCGGACTGCTACGGGACCTCGACCCGACGCGGCGGCTGCGCCTCGGTCACCTCGTCGCCGCGCAGGCGCTGGGCAGCACCGGTGACAGCGCGCCGGTGCCGCCGTGGTCGTGGTTCGAGCGGCTGCTCGACGGCCCTTGGTCGCCACCAGACCTGACCGCCACGCACGGCGAGGGCTGAGCGGTGTCCGAGGGTGTCGAGCGGGCGATGCGCGTGCTCGAACTCCTGGCCCGCGAGCCGGCGCAGCTCGGCGGCGTGGCCGCCCACCTGGGCGTGCACAAGTCCACCGCGCTGCGGCTGCTGCAGACGCTCGAGGCGGGTGGCTTCGCGCGCCGCACCGACGGCGGCTGGACGGTGGGGCTGCGGCTGATCGACCTCGCCCAGCAGGCCCTGGACTCGCTGGACGTACGCGCGGTGGCCCGCCCCCACCTGGCGGCGCTGGGCCGCGACTGCGGGCACACCATCCACCTCGCGCAGCTGGTCGACGACGACCTCGTCTACGTCGACAAGATCGAGGCCCGGGGCCAGGTACGCATGTACTCCCGGATCGGCCGTACCGCCCCGCTGCACGCCAGCGGGGTGGGCAAGGTGGTGCTCGCGTACGCTCCGGCGTCCCGGGTGTCCCGGCTGGTCGACGGCGCCCCGCTGTCGGCGTACACCCCGGCCACCATCTGCGACCCGGCCGCGCTGCGCGCGGAGCTGGCGACCATCGCGGCGCAGGGCTGGGCCGCCGACGACGGCGAGTTCGAACCGCTGATCAACTGTGTGGCCGCGCCGGTCCGGCAGGCCGACGGCACGGTCACGGCCGCCGTGTCGGTGACCGCACCGACGGTGGTCGCCAGCCTGGCCGACCTGCGCGCCGTGCTACCCCGACTGCTGCACACCACCCAGCAGATCTCCCACGAACTCGGATGGAGTGGACCATGACCACAGCGGACTTCGCGGACATCTTCGGCGGCGCCCGGGTGATGGCGATCCTGCGCGGCCTGCCGGTCGCCGAGACGGTCCGGCTCGCCGAGCGCGCCTGGGACCTCGGTATCGAGGTGGTGGAGGTGCCGGTCGCCACCGCCGACGCGGTGCCCGCCCTGCGTGCCGCCGTCGAGGCGGGCGCGGCGCGGGGCCGGATCGTCGGGGCCGGCACGGTGCTCGACGACGAGACGGTCGCGGCGGCCGCCGACGCGGGCGCCGCGTTCACCGTCGCGCCCGGCCTGGACCTCGCGGTGGCCGACGCCGCCGCCGCACGCGGTCTGCCGCACCTGCCCGGCGTGGCCACCCCCACCGAGGCGCAGGCGGCGCTGCGGCACGGCCTCACCTGGCTCAAGGCGTTCCCCGCGATCTCCCTCGGCCCAGCCTGGTTCAAAGCCATGGCCGGCCCGTTCCCTGAACTCCGCTTCGTGGCAACAGGCGGCCTGGACGCGACCAACGCCAAGTCCTTCCTGGACGCCGGCGTCCGCGTGGCAGCAGTCGGCTCCGCCCTGTCCGACTCCACCCAGCTAAACCACCTGGCCAACCTGACAACCCAACCCTGACCCCCCGCCCCTCCACGCGGCGATCTTGCAGTTTCTGTCCCGACGAAAGTCGTGAATCGGGGCGCATTGGCGACAGTAAGTGCAAGATCGGCGCGCAAGGCAGGGGGCGCGGCGCGGGGCGGGGACGGGGTGGCGGGTTTGTGCCATGGCGGGAACGCGCCGGGGGGCGCGGGGTCGGACAGCCGGGCGTTGCCTTGATGCTGTGCTGCGTACCGCTCCTCGACACAAAGAGGTCATCGTGGCTCTGTCTTCCAGGCGTCGCCGATCCGGGCTGATCGCCCTCGGTACCGCCCTCGCTCTGGCCGCCGGGTTCACCCCACCCGGCACGGGGGCGTCCGCCGCCCCACCCGGTAATCCCACCCGCCCGACCGGCCAGCCGCCCGCGGTCCCGGGACGGGCGTCCACCGTCACCCTGATCACCGGTGACATCGTCACGGTCAGCACGGCGGCCGACGGCAACACCGTCTCGGTCGTCCGTCGTCCGGACGGCAGCACGCCGACCTTCCACCGCACCGTCCAAGACGGCGACACCTACGTCTACCCGGACGCCGCGCTGCCGTACGTCACCAGCGGCCTGCTGGACCGCCGGCTGTTCAACGTCACCGACCTGATCGCCGACGGGTACGACGACGCGCACACCGACTCGTTGCCGGTGATCGTCACCCTGACCGACGCCGCGGCCCGCGCCCGCACCCGACCCACCGTGGACGGCGCCGAACTGGTGCGGCCACTGGAGAGTGTGCGGGGCGCGGCGCTGACCCGCCCACGCGCCGACGCCGAGAAGTTCTGGGGTGCGCTGACCGCCGGGACGGCCCGCCGGACCGGCGACACGCCGACCCTCGCGGGCGGCATCGCGAAGGTCTGGCTGGACGGCAGGGTGCACGGCGACCTCGCCGAGTCCACCGCGCAGATCGGCGCGCCGAAGCTGTGGGCCGAGGGGAACACCGCTGCCGGCGTCGACGTCGCGGTGCTCGACTCGGGGGCGGACGCCGAACACCCGGACCTCGCCGGCCAGATCGCCGCGTCCAGCAGTTTCGTGCCGAGCGAGCCCGACATCCTCGACTACAAGGGCCACGGCACGCACGTCGCCTCGACGATCGCCGGTACCGGTGCCGCGTCCGGTGGCGTCGAGCGGGGCGTCGCCCCCGGCGCGCGGCTGCACGTCGGCAAGGTGCTCAACAGCGAGGGCAGCGGGCAGGACTCGTGGATCATCGCCGGCATGGAGTGGGCGGCCCGGGAGCAGAAGGCCCGCGTGGTCAGCATGAGCCTGGGCGGTGAGTCCACCGACGGCACCGACCCGATGAGCCAGGCCGTCGACCGGCTCAGCGCGGAGACGGGCGCGCTCTTCGTGATCGCCGCCGGCAACAGCGGCCCGGCCAGTATCGGCAGTCCCGGCGCGGCGAACTCCGCGCTCACCGTGGGCGCCGTCGACGCCACCGACCACCTCGCGGACTTCTCCAGCCAGGGCCCGCGCTTCGGCGACGGTGGGCTCAAGCCCGAGATCACCGCGCCCGGCGTGGACATCCTGGCGGCCCGCTCGCACCTGGTCCGTGGCGCCGGGGACTACACGCTGATGAGTGGTACCTCGATGGCGACGCCGCATGTGGCCGGCACGGCCGCGCTGGTCGCCGCCGCGCACCCGGACTGGACCGGTCAGCGCATCAAGGAGGCGCTGGTCAGCACCGTCAAGGCCACCCCGGGCTACACCCCCTACCAGGCCGGGGCCGGGCGGGTGGACGCGGTCGCCGCCGCGCACGCCACCGTCTTCGCCACCCCGAGTGCCTACTCCGGCTTCCAGGGCTGGCCGCAGCAGCCGGGCACGACCGTCGACCGGACGGTCACCTACACCAACGTCGGCAGCGCTCCGGTCACCCTGACGCTGGCCCTCGACGCGCCGAGCGCCCCGGCCGGCCTCTTCGCGCTCTCCGCCGACACGGTGGCCGTGCCGGCCAACGGCACGGCCACCGTCACCCTCACCGCCGCGTACGACAAGCTGCCGGTGGAGAAGCAGGTCAGCGGCATGATCGTCGCCACCGACCAGGCCGGGACGGTACGGGGTCGCACCCTGATCGGGGCGAACCGGGAGGGTCAGCGGCAGAACCTGACGCTGGTCGCCAAGGACCGGGACGGCAAGCCGCTCGCCGGCAAGGTCATCCTCACCACCGACGGCCTGTTCACCGCCGTGGACCTGCCCGAGAGCGGCACCGCGACGCTGCGGCTGCCGGTGGCGAGCTGGTCCGGTTGGATGTCCGCCGACGTGCGCGGCGTGCACGGGACGCACTCCAAGGGCATGGCGATGCTCAGCTTCGTCGACGTCGACCTGAGCGCCGACCGCACCGTCACCCTGGACGCGCGCCAGGCCCGACAGGTGCGGACCGAGGTGCCGCAGGAGGCCACCCCCACCTCGCTGCGGATGGACATCCACCGCTCCACCGGCAACAGCCTCACCGAGAGCCAGGTGCTGCCGGACGACTCGTACGACAGCATGTGGGCGTTGCCGACGGGCCGTGCGGTCACCGACGGCGAGTTCGAGTTCGGCGCCCGGTGGCGGCTGGAGCAGCCGGCGCTGACCGTGACCGCCGGCGGCCGGTCGTACGACGATCTGCTGGTCAAGCGGGCGACCCCGGCGTTGCCTGCGGGTCGTCGCCAGCTCGACGCGGTCTACGTCGCCGACGCGTCGGCGGCCGGGCTGGCCAAGCGGCCGGTCCGGGACCGGGCCGTGGTGGTCCGGCGCAGCGACACGGTCGACATCGCCACCCAGGCGCAGGCCGCCGCGGCGGCCGGGGCCACCCTGCTGCTGGTGGTCAACGACGGCGTCGGGCGACTCCAGCCGTGGGACGAGGCGCCGTGGAGCCCGGAGAGCCCGGCCCCGGTGACCGTGGCGACCCTCACCGCAGACGAGGGCGACCAACTGATCGCGGCGCTGGAGCGCGGCCCGGTACGGCTCAGCGTCGAATCCCACCCGGAGACCACCTACCTGTACGACGTGGCGCACCACTGGTCCGGCGCGGTGCCGGTCGACCCCACCTACCGGCCGACGAAGCGGCAACTGGCCCGGGTGGACGTGGAGTTCCGCAACTACCGGCAGGGCAAGGCGCTGGAGTTCCGTAACGACATCTGGCGCGGCTGGGCGTCGGGCAACCAGGAACCCGCCCCGGCGCAGGGCCGGCGCACCGACTGGGTGAGCGCCGACCAGCGGTGGCTCGACGACGCGTACATCGCCGGCGAGACCGGCCAGCATCCGATGGCGGTGGCCACCTACTCGGCGAACAAGCCGAGCACGGTCACCTGGTTCGGGCCCATCCAACGCCCCCGGATGGGCGGAAGCTACGTTCCCGTGCGCTACCTGGACACCGTCTACCTGCCCGCGCCCGGGTGGGGCGACGGCGGCGGGCACGTCGGTGAGGCGTACGCCAACTTCGACATGGTCAACCGGACCACCCTCTACCAGGGGGACAAGGAGCTGAACTGGGGTAACGCCGAGTACCTCCAGGTGGGTGGCCTGGCGGCGCAGCGGCTGCCGTACCGCCTGGTGGTGGAGAACGACCGGGCGGCCTGGACGAATCCGTACTCCCGGCAGACCCGCACCGAGTGGGGTTTCAGCTCGGCGGCCACCGGCACGGAGTCGGCCGAGGTGCTGTCGATGATCCAGCTCGACTACCAGGTGGCCATCGACCGCGACGGTACGGCGTCGCGGCGGGCGCCGCTCACCGTGGTGGCCTCCCAGCTGCCCGGTGTCACGGCCACTGTCGGCGCGGTGAGCGTCGAGGTGTCCTACGACGACGGCAGGACGTGGCAGAAGCCGCGCCTCACCCGGCACGGTGACGGCTGGCGCACCGCGCTGGACGCGCCGGCGAAGGCCCGGTTCGTGAGCCTGCGGACGACCGCGCGCGACGCGGCCGGCAACACCGTGAGCCAGAGCATCACCCGGGCGTTCGGCCTGCGGTAATGCGGACCGACCGCCGGTCGGGGTGCGATCGCATCCCGGCCGGCGGCCGTCGCCGTGCTGGGCTCAGTCGGAGGCGCGGCCGACGTGTTCCGGCCGGTCGAGGAAGTGCAGCCGCGCCCGCTTCTCCGGCAGCTCGATCTCCGCGCCGGGCCGGAAGCCGCTGCGCAGCAGCCGCCGGTGCATCCGGTCGTTGCGCACGTCCGGCTCCATGACGATCCGCAGCCGGCCCGGGTCGGCGAGGACGAACCCCAGGAGCGCGCCGAACAGCGCGCCCGTGAAGCCCGGCTCGGCGGTCACCGGGGGAGCCACCAGCAGGTGGACGCCGATGTCGCCGGGGCGCACCTCGTAGTGGTCGCCCACCGGATCGGCCCCGGGCTCGTACGTCTGCGCCAGCGCCACCGGCAGGCCGTCGCGGTGCACCAGGTACGCGTGGTGGGTGGTCAGCGAATCCAGGTAGGCGTAGATCTCGCGCACCCGTTCGCGGCTGGCGTCGCGCATCCCCCAGAACCGGGCGTGCTCGGTGGTCACCCAACCGTGCAGCAGGTCGGCGTCGTCGTCGGGGCGTACCGGCCGGATGGTGACCACCCCGAATCCGGGGACGTCGCGTCGGTGGTGCTGTCGGTCAGTGCTCATTCGGCTCCTCGGTGAGGCGGTCCCAGTCGGTGGTCACCGGCAGCAGGTCGCCGGTCAGCCACGCGGCCTGCTGGTCGTCGTGGTGTGGGTCGCCGGGCACCCCGCTCGCGCCGGACGGGACCACCCACCGGCTGTCCTGCCGCCGGGCCAGGTCCCAGACGTACCGGGCGGCGGGCCCCCGGAAGCAGCCGTGGGTGATCCCGGGCACGCTCGACGTGGCCAGCACGCAGTCGTGGTCGCCGTCCAGGCGGGGCCCGGGCGGCGCGTCCGGGTCGGGCAGGGCACGCCAGGCCGTCAGCCGGTGCAGGTCACCCCAGCGCACCGTGCCGTCCGTCGCGCCCGCGACCTCCTCGGCCGCCGCGCGCACCACCGCCGTCACGTCCACGCCGGGCAGCGGGGTCGCGCCGAGCAGGTGCTCCAGCGCGTAACCCACCCGCGGCGTCAGCGCCAGCCAGGGCGCGAACACCTCGGGGTAAGCGGGCGGCGCGGCCAGCGCAGCGAGGGCCGGATGGTCGGCGATCCGGCGTACGACGGCGGCGCGCAGCCGGGCGAAGTCGGCGGCGTCGACGCTGTCGGCGTCCATCCGCCGATCCCAGCGCCGCAGCCGGTCGCGCAGCGCGGCGGCGGCCGGACCGAGTCCGGTCAGCGCGTCGAGCGCCCCCAGCAGCGCCCCGGCCGACCCGAGGTACGTGTCGGTGTGCAGCGCGGCCATGTCGTCGACGGTGTGGTCCCGGCCGGCGTCCAGCAGGTCGGCGATGCGCCGCGCGCGGTGCGGTGCCGCGAACTCGACGCCCAGTGGCCCGGACAGCCCGCGTTCGTTGGCCATCACCGCCCGGTCGGTCACCTCGGCCCGGGGCATCGGCGCGTACCAGCCCCGCCAGGCGTACGTGGCGTCCCACGCGGGGACCGGCCGCCGTCCGTTGTCCGGGTGGCGCAGGGGCACCACGCCGGCGACCCGGTGCAGCAGGCCCCCGGCGGTGTCCGCCGCCTGCACCACGTTGACCGGCTCCACCCAGTGCCGCAGCGCGGCGTCCACGTCGGACACGTCGCGGGCCCGCAGCAGCTCCGGTATCGCCGCGAACCCCAGCTCACCGCTGACCCGGGGCGGATAGCGCAGACTCAGCGCCGTCTCGTCGTCCGGTCCGCCGACGATCACCGGTCCCCGGTCGGTCTCGACGACCTCCACCCGCACCGGGTCCGCGCCGGCCACCTCGATCGTCTCGACGTGGACGGACGCCTCCCGCCAGCCGTCCGGGCCGAGCGCCCGTACCCCGCTGTCGTGCCGGCGCAGTCGCTCGACGTAGACGTCCTGGTAGTCGGCCATCGCGTTGGTGATCGCCCAGGCCACCGGGCCGGCGTGGCCGAAGTGCGCGACGCCCGGCACGCCGGGCACGGCCAGGCCGACCACGTCGTACTCCGGGCAGGCCAGCCGGATCTGCTGGTAGACGCCCGGTTCCTCCAGGATCCGGTGCGGGTCGCCGGCCAGCAGCGCCGCGCCGCTGGCGGTGCGGGAACCCGCGAGCAGCCACCCGTTGCTGCCGGCGACGGCCGGCCCGTCGGTGGCGAACGCGTCGACCGCCGCCGGGCCGAGGGTCCGCGCGACGTGCGCCCGCCAGAGCTTGCCCGGGAAACCCGCGAACAGGATGTGATGCCCGAGCCACACCGCGAGCGGCGTCCACGGCTCCCACCGGCCCGGGGTGAGCCCGACGGCCGCGAACTCCGGCGCGCGGGCCGCCCCGGCGGCGAGGCCGTCGTTCACCCCGGCCACGTACGCGCCCACCCACCGGGCGGTCGCCGCGTCCAGGTTGGCGTGGCAGCGGCGGGCGGTGTCGTCCAGCTGGACCTGCCGGGCGAAGCGGTCCCAGCCCAGCGCGTCGGTCCCGAGGAAGGCGGCGCTGGTGCCCTGCGACCGGTGCCGCTCGATCTCGATCTGCCACGCCCGGTCGTACGCGGTCACCCGACCCTGCGCCGTCGCCAGGGCGAGCGGGTCGTCGGCGCGGACGTGCGGCACGCCCCACGGGTCGCGGAAGAGCCGGGCGGTCATGCCGGCTCGGCCGCTCGCCGGCGGGCGGCCGGTACGACCAGCGGGGTGCCCGTCTCCGGATCGTCGATCACCCGGCACGGCAGCCCGAACACCTCGGCGACCAGATCGGCGGTCACCACCTCGCGCGGGTCGCCGGCGGCCACCACCCGACCGTCACGCATGGCGATGAGGTGAGTGGCGTACCGGGCGGCGTGGTTGAGGTCGTGCAGCACCGCGACAAGCGTCCGGCCCTGCTCCTCGTGCAGCCGGGCGCACAGGTCCAGGATGTCGATCTGGTGGGCGATGTCGAGGTAGGTGGTCGGCTCGTCGAGCAGCAGCAACGGCGTCTGCTGCGCCAGCGCCATCGCGATCCAGACGCGCTGCCGCTGGCCGCCGGACAGCTCGTCCACCGGCCGGTCGGCGAGGTCGGCGACGCCGGTGGCGGCCATCGACTCGGCGACGATCCGTTCGTCCTCGCGCGACCACTGCCGCAGCAGCCCCTGGTGCGGGTAGCGACCCCGGGCGACCAGCTCGGCGACGCCGATCCCGTCCGGCGCGATGGACGTCTGTGGCAGCAGGCCGAGGGTACGGGCGACCGAGCGGGCGTTCTGGGCGTGGATGTCCCGGCCGTCCAGCAGTACCGCGCCGGCGCTCGGGCGCAGCATCCGCGACAGCGCACGCAGCAGCGTCGACTTGCCGCACGCGTTCGGCCCGATGATCACCGTGAACGACCCGTCGGGCACCGCCACGGTGAGGTTCTCCGAGATGGTGCGCCGGTCGTAGGCGAGGGTCAGCGCGCTGCCGCCAAGGCGGGAGGTCATGAGTGCTCCTTGTGCAGGGGTGGTCACAGCCGGCCCGCCCGGCGTTCGACGGCCAGCAGCCAGACCAGGTAGCCGCCACCGAGCACGCCGGTCACCACGCCGACCGGAAGCTGGTGCCCGGCGAACGCGCGCTGGGCCACCAGATCGGCGCCGACCAGCAGGGCCGCGCCGACCGCCATCGAGGGCAGCAGGTTCGGGCCGGGCGCCCGGGTCAGCCGCTTCGCGACGTGCGGCGCGACGAGCGCCACGAACGACACCGGGCCGGCCGCCGCCGCCGCGAACGACACGAGCAGCACCGCCGCGGCGAGCAGCACCAGGCGTACCCGGCGCACCGGCACGCCGAGCGCGCTGGCGGTGTCGTCACCCAGCTCCATCATCCGCAGCGCCGGGGCGCAGCCCACGAGCACCAGCGGCGTGAGCACGGCGGTGACGGCCAGCAGCGGCCCGGCGTTGGCCCAGCCCCGCCCGTCCAGACTGCCGGTGAGCCAGAGCACCGCCCGGGCGGCGTCCATCAGCGGGGCACGGGTCAGCAGGTAGCCGTTGACGCCGGTGAGGATCGCGGCGACGCCGATGCCGACCAGGACGAGGCGGTAGCCGTGCACGCCCCGCCGCCACGCGAGCGCGTAGATCACCAGGCCGGTGACGAGCCCGCCGACGACGGCCGCGCCGGCCAGGGCCAGGCTCCCACCGCCCACCACGACCACCACCAGCGCGCCGGTCGACGCGCCCTGGGTGAAGCCGAGGATGTCCGGACTGCCCAGCGGGTTACGGACCAGTGACTGGAACAGCGTGCCGCCCAACGCCAGCGCCGCGCCGACCAGCAGCGCGGTGACCAGCCGGGGCAGGCGCAGCTCGGTCACGATGAACTGCTCCGCCGCGCTGCCGCCGCCGGTCAGGGCGCGCAGCACGTCGGCCGGGCCCAGCGGGTAGTCGCCGCTGCCCATCGCGACCAACGAGAGACCGGCGGCGAGCAGCGCCGCACCGAGACCGACCGCCAGGGCGCGGGGGCGGAACCGCAGCGACAACCCACCGGGGGTACGGATGACCGCGCTCACGGGGCCACCTCAATTCGCGACTGCGGGGCTCGCAAACCCGGCTCACTCCTCGCGCTCACGGGGCGGCCACTCTTGAGCGGCCGACCAGCCAGAGGAAGAGCGGACCGCCCAGCACGGCGGTGACCATGCCGACCTGGAGTTCACCGGGTCGCCCGAGCAGCCTGCCCAGCACGTCGGCGCCGAGCAGCAGGACCGGCGCGAGCACCGCGCAGTACGGCAGCAGCCAGCGCAGGTCGGGCCCGGTCAGCGCGCGGACCAGGTGAGGCACGAGCAGGCCGACGAAGACGATGGGACCGCAGGCCGCGGTCGCCGCCCCGCACAGCAGCGTGACCGCGACGATCACGGCGGCCCGGATCACGGCCGGGCGGGCACCCAACGCCCGGGCCGCGTCGTCGCCGAGCGCGAGGGCGTTCAGCGGACGGGCGGCGCCGAGGGCGACCAGCAGGCCGACCAGGATGAACGGCGCCACCCGGGCCACCGTCGCCGCGTCCGCGCTGGCCAGCGAGCCGACCGTCCAGAACCGCAGCCGGTCCAGCGAAGCGGTGTCCAGCAGCATGACCGCGCTGACGAACGAGTACAGGGTGGCGTTGAGCGCCGCGCCGGCCAGCGCGAGTCGGGCCGGGGTGGCGCCCCGTCCGCCACCCACGGCGTAGACCAGCGCGGTGACCAGGGCCGCGCCGAGCAGCGCGAACCAGACGTACCCGCCGATGGCCGTGACGCCCAGGAAAGCGGCGGCGGTGGCCACGGCGGCGGACGCCCCGGCGTTGATGCCGAGCAGCCCGGGGTCGGCGAGGGGGTTGCGGGTGAGCGCCTGCATCACGGCGCCGGCCACGCCGAGCGCCGTGCCGGCGAGCAGTCCGAGCAGGGTGCGGGGCAGCCGCATCCGGTGCACGACGGCGTACTCGGCGGCGTCGCGGTGCAGCAGCCCGGACCAGACGTCGGCGAGCGGCAGGGACTTCGCGCCGACCGCGACGCTGAGCACCAGGATCACGCCGAGCAGCGCCACGGCGGCGAGCAGGCCGGCGGCGCGGGTCGCCCGGCGTCGCTTCGGGGTGGGGGCCGTCGACGCGTCCGGCACCGATGGTGTCGGAGTGGTGACGGTGGGTGTGGCGTCCAGTGTTGGCTCCGGGGTGTGGCGACACGGCGAACCGCTGTTGACAACGAGCGAGGTTAGGCTAACCTAACCCCGCTGTCCCGGTCGACCCCGGCCATCCTTTGATCGAAAGACGACACCATGCCCGATGCACTGTCCGCCCGTCGCCTCTCCCGTCGTGGCCTGCTGGCCGCTGGCGGCGCCGCCACACTGGCCGCGCTGCTCGCCGGCTGCGGCAAGGACGACGCCGCCAAACCGTCGGGCAGCGACAACGCTGCTGGCCCCTGGTCGTTCACCGACGACCGCAGCAAGAAGGTCGAGGCGGCAGCTCGTCCGGCGCGCGTGGTGGCCTTCACCGGCGTCGCGGCGGCTCTGGTCGATTTCGGTCTCGACAAGCAGCTCGTTGGCGTGTTCGGCGAGACCAAGCGGGCCGACGGCACGAAGGACCCGCAGGCCGGTGACCTGAACGTCGAGGCGGTCGAGATTCTGGGCAACGTGTGGGGCGAGTTCAGCCTGGAGAAGTACGCGGCGCTGCGCCCCGAGCTGCTGGTCACGCACATGTACGACCCGGACGCCCTCTGGTACGTGCCGGACGAGAGCAAGGACAAGATCCTGCCGCTCGCCCCGAGTGTCGCGATCACCACCGCCCGGGTGCCGATGACCAAGCCCATCGAGCGGTACGCCGCGCTGGCGCAGTCGCTCGGCGCCGACCTCTCCGCCAAGAAGGTCACCGACGCGAAGACCCGCTTCGACGCCGCCGCCGACGCCGTGCGCCAGGCCGTCAAGGCCAACCCGGGCATCCGGGTCATGGCCTGCTCGGGCAGCCCCGACCTGTTCTACGTCTCCAACCCCAAGGTCAGCACCGACCTGATGTACTTCGCCGAGCTGGGCGTCGACATCGTGGTGCCCACCAAGCTCGAGGCCGGCGACTACTTCGAGGCGCTGAGCTGGGAGAACGCCGGAAAGTTCCCCGCCGACCTGATCCTGCTGGACAACCGCAGCACCGCGTTGCAGCCCAAGGACCTCGCCGCCAAGCCGACCTGGGCGCAGCTCCCCGCCGTGCGGGCCAACCAGGTGACGCCGTGGGACGCGGTGCCCCGCTTCTCGTACGCCGGGGCCGCGCCGCTGCTGGAGAACCTCGCCACCGCCATCCGGAACGCGAAGAAGGTCGGCTGACACCATGAGCACGAGCACCGTCGAACCCGTCGCCCTGCAGTACCGCTTCTTCGCCGCGCACGTCGTACGGGCCCGCCGGGTCGGCGCCTCGCTGATCCGGATCACCCTCGGTGGCCCGGAACTGGTCGACTTCGCCGGCGGCGGCCGGGACCAGAGCGTGTCGCTGTTCCTGCCGCACCCGGGCCAGGACGCCCCGGTCGTCCCGGTCGAGCGCGGCGAGGACTGGTTCGGCGCGTGGCGGGCCCTCCCGCTGGACGTCCGGGCGGTGATGCGCTCGTACACGATCCGGGAGCACCGGCCGGCCGCCGGTGAGGTGGACATCGACTTCGTCGACCACGGCGGCACCGGCCCCGCCTCGCGGTGGGCCAGCCTCGCGGTGTCCGGTGACCGGGTGCTGCTGCTCGGTCCGGCCGTGTACGACAACCGCAGCGTCTGCTTCCGGCCACCGGACGACACCGACCTCGTGGTGCTGGCCGCCGACGAGACCGCGCTGCCGGCCACCGCCGGGATCCTGGCCTGGCTGCCCGCCGGCACCCGGGTCCGCGCCTGGATCGAGGTCCCGGACGCGGCCGACATCACCGAGCTGCCCACCGACGCCGACGCGGAGATCCGCTGGATCGTGCGCGGCAGCACCCCACCGGGGAGTGACCTGCTGGTCAGCGCGCTCCGCGCCGCCCGGCTGCCGGCCGTCGCACCGTACGCCTGGATCGCCGGTGAGTCCGGCGTGGTGCGGGCGTTGCGCCGGCACCTGGTCGGCGAGCGCGGTCTCGACCGCCGACGGGTGACCTTCGCCGGCTACTGGCGGCGCGGCATGTCCGAGGAGGACGTGCGCGCCGCGGCGCTGGCCGGCGCCACCGCCTGACCCGCGACCCCACCGAAACGCAGCACGGCCCCCGGCGCGCTCACGCGCCGGGGGAGGGTTCCGGCTGCCCATCGTCAGACCGTGGAAGGACATCCGTGACCGTGCCGACGTACCCCGACGAGACCGATCCGAGCAGCCCGTCGGCCGCTCCACCACCGGCCGCGGCGCCCGCCGGGGCCCGCGCCCACCTGTTGCACGACGGTTCGGTCGAGCAGTACCGGCGGGCGATCGCCGACGGCGTCGACCGGGTCGCCCGCCGGGTCGCCACGGTGGACCGGCCCGGCACCGGGATCACGCCGGCCGAACTGGCCCCCCTGGTCGACGGGGTCGACCTGGACCGGCCGCTGGGCGATGCCGGCGCGGCGCTGGACGAGTTGGAGGGTGTCTACCTGCGTGACGCCGTGTGGTTCCACCACCCCCGCTACCTGGCCCACCTCAACTGCCCGGTGGTCATCCCGGCGCTGCTCGGCGAGGCGGTGCTCAGCGCGGTGAACTCCTCGTTGGACACCTGGGACCAGAGCGCCGGCGCGACCCTCATCGAGCGTCGACTGATCGACTGGACCGCCGCCCGGATCGGCCTCGGCCCGGACGCCGACGGCGTGTTCACCAGCGGAGGCAGCCAGTCGAACCTCCAGGCGTTGCTGCTGGCCCGGGAGGAGGCGTGCACCGCCGCGACCACCTCGGCGGCCCGCCTGGAGCTGCTGCCCCGGCTGCGCGTGCTCACCTCCGTCGCCGGGCACTTCAGCGTCCAGAAGTCCGCCAAGCTGCTCGGCCTCGCCCCGGACGCGGTGATCGCGGTGCCCACCGACGCGCGGCGGCGTATCCGGCCCGCCGCCGTACGCGACGAGATCGTCCGGTGCCGGGCGGCCGGACTGGTCCCGATGGCCGTCGTCGGCACCGCCGGCACCACCGACTTCGGCTCCATCGACCCGCTCGCCGAACTCGCCGACGTCTGCGCGGCGACCGGCGTCTGGCTGCACGTCGACGCCGCGTACGGCTGCGGGCTGCTCGTCTCGCCGACCCGCCGGCACCTGCTCGACGGCATCGAGCGCGCCGACTCGGTCACCGTCGACTACCACAAGTCGTTCTTCCAACCGGTCAGCTCCAGCGCGCTGCTGGTCCGCGACCGGCGGACGCTGCGGCACGCCACCTACCACGCCGACTACCTCAACCCGGCGCGGATGGTGGAGCAGCAGATCCCCAACCAGGTCGACAAGAGCCTGCAGACCACCCGCCGGTTCGACGCGCTCAAGCTCTGGCTGACCCTGCGGGTGATGGGCCCGGACGCGCTCGGTGAACTCTTCGACGAGGTGGTCGACGCCGCGGCCGACGCCTGGCGGCTCGTCAGCGAGGATCCGCGCTTCGAGGTGGTGACCCGCTCGCAGTTGAGCACCGTGGTCTTCCGTTACCTGCCCACCGGTCCGGGCCGCGAGCTGGCCGACGCCGCCAACCTGTACGCCCGTGAGGCGCTGGCCGCCTCCGGCCTGGCCGTGGTCGCCGGCACCCGCGTGGACGGTCGGCACTTCCTCAAGTTCACGCTGCTGAACCCGGCCACGACCGTCGACGACGTCGGCCACGTGCTCGACCTGATCGCCGGCCACGCCGGGCGGTACGTGCGCGACACCGTCGCGGCCGACCTGACCTGCCCCGTCGGCTGACCGCCGCACCCCGCGCCTGGAGAAGAAGATGTCCACCCACGACTTCGTCGCCATCGGGCTCGGCCCGTACAACCTGGGTCTGGCCTGCCTCACCGCGCCGATCGACGAGCTGGACGGGGTGTTCCTGGAGGCCCGACCGAGCCTCGCCTGGCACCCCGGCATGCTGTTGGAGTCGGCCCGATTGCAGACCCCGTTCATCGCCGACCTGGTCAGCCTCGCCGACCCGACCTCGCCGTACTCGTTCCTCAACTACCTCAAGGAGATCGGCCGGCTCTACCCGTTCTACATCCGGGAGAGCTTCTACCCGCTGCGCAGCGAGTACGACGCGTACTGCCGGTGGGCGGCAGCGAAGCTGCCGAACCTGCGCTTCGGTCAGACGGTGACGACGGTGGAGTACGACGACGCCGACGAGCGGTACGTGGTGCGGGCCACCACCGGCGGGTCGGAAACCATCGAGTACCGGGCCCGGCACCTGGTGCTCGGCACCGGCACGCCGCCGCACCTGCCGGCCGCCGTCGCCGGGCTCGCCGGGGACGCCGTGCACAACTCGCGCTACCTGGAGCACCGGGACGCGCTGCGGACCAGGCGCAGCATCACCGTGCTGGGCAGCGGGCAGAGCGCCGCCGAGATCTACCACGACCTGCTCGGCGGCATCAACAGGTACGGCTACCAGCTCAACTGGGTCACCCGCTCGCCGCGGTTCTTCCCCCTCGAATACACGAAGCTGACGCTGGAGATGACCTCGCCGGACTACGTGGACTACTTCCACGCGCTGCCCGAGGAGACCCGCTACCGGCTGGAATCCGAGCAGAAGGGGCTGTTCAAGGGGATCAACGCCGACCTGATCAACGACATCTTCGACCTGCTCTACGCGCACAGCGTGGACGGCCCGGTGCGTACCCGGCTGATCACCAACACCGAGTTGGTCGACGCCGCACACCACGACGGGGAGTACACGCTCGGGTTGCGGCACGTGGAGCAGGAGCGCGACTTCACCCTCCGTACCGAAGGACTGATCCTGGCCACCGGCTACCACTACCGGGTGCCGGACTTCCTCGAACCGGTCCGCGAGCGGGTCCGCTGGGACGCGCACGGCCGCTTCGACGTGGCCCGCAACTACAGCATCGACCACACCGGTCGGGGCATCTTCCTGCAGAACGCGGGCACCCACACGCACAGCATCACCTCGCCCGACCTGGGCATGGGCGCGTACCGCAACTCCTGGATCATCCGGGAGCTGCTCGGCCGGGAGCACTACCCGATCGAAAAGAGCATCACCTTCCAGGAGTTCGGGGTGGTGTCGTGAGCGTGGTCTTCACCCGGGTCGACGACCGGCTGGGGGAGTTCGCCCTGCGTACCCTCGATCCGCAGGCCGACGCCGCGTTGCTGCACGGCTGGGTGACCCACCCGAGGTCGGCGTTCTGGCTGATGCAGGACGCCGACGAGGCGCAGGTCGTCGAGGAGTACCGGCGCATCGCCGCGCACCCGCACCACGACGCCTACCTCGGTCTGTGGCGGGGGAGTCCGGCCTTCCTGGCCGAGCGCTACGACCCGGCCCACGTCGAACTCGTCGGCCTGTACGAGAACCGGCCCGGCGACGTGGGCATGCACTTCCTCTGCGCGCCCACCGGCGCTCCCGTGCACGGCTTCACCCGCGCGGTGATCCGTACCGTGATGGCCTGGCTCTTCGCCGACCCGGCGACCCGGCGCGTGGTGGTCGAGCCGGACGTGCGCAACACCGCCGTGCACGCCCTGAACGCCACCGTCGGCTTCGAGGTCGTCGGCCCGATCACCAAGCCGGAGAAGGAGGCGCTGCTCAGCGTCTGCACCCGCGCCCAGTTCCAGACCGCCACCGAACGGGCCGCCGCCCGAGACGAAGGAGCCCCGGCGTGACCACCACCGCCGTTCCCACCCCACCGGCCGTCGCCGGCCCGGCCACCCCGGGCGACCCGGTCGCGCACCTCACCCCGCAGCGCTGGGCGCGGGCCAACCGCATGCTGGTCCGCAAGGCGCTCGCCGAGTTCACCCACGAGCGGCTGCTCACCCCGGCGCCCGTGCCGGGCCCCGACGACCGGCAATGGTACGAGGTCCGCAGCGACGACGGCACGGTCACCTACCGGTTCGCCGCCCGGGTGCTCGCCCTGGCCCACTGGCAGATCGACGCCGACAGCATCACCCGCCACCGGGACGGCGTCTCGCTGCCACCCGACGCGGTGGACCTGATCGTCGAGCTGCGCGACGCCCTCGGGCTCTCCGCGCGGGTGCTCCCGGTCTACCTGGAGGAGATCACCTCCACCCTCGCCGGTACGGCGTACAAGCTCGCCCAGTCCGCGCCGAGCGCCGCCGAGCTGGCCGGGGCCGACTTCCAGACCATCGAGACGTCCATGACCGAGGGGCATCCGTGCTTCGTGGCCAACAACGGCCGGCTCGGCTTCGGCGTCGACGAGTACCACCGTTACGCGCCGGAGGCCGCCACACCGGTACGCCTGGAGTGGCTGGCCGCGCACCGCGACCACTCGACGTTCAGCAGCGCCGCCGACCTCGACTACGACGCCCTCATCGCGGGCGAGCTGGACGCGTCGACCCGGGCCCGGTTCGCCGCCACGATGGCCGAGAACGGGCTCGACCTCGCCGACTACCATCTCATCCCGGCGCACCCCTGGCAGTGGTGGAACAAGCTGGCCGTGACGTTCGCGGGCGAGTTGGCCGAACGACGGCTCGTGCACCTCGGTCCCGGCCCCGACTCGTACCTGGCGCAGCAGTCCATCCGGACCTTCTTCAACGTCAGCGAGCCGGGCCGGCACTACGTCAAGACCGCGCTGTCGGTGCTGAACATGGGCTTCATGCGGGGACTGTCGGCGGCGTACATGGCCGCCACCCCGGCCATCAACGACTGGCTGGCCGACCTGATCGCCGCCGACGAGGTGCTGGCCGGCACGGGCCTGACCGTCATCCGGGAACGGGCGGCGGTCGGCTACCGGCACCGGCAGTACGAGGCGGCCACCGAGCGGACCTCCCCGTACCGCAAGATGCTCGCCGCGCTGTGGCGGGAGAGCCCGGTGCCCGGCCTGGCCCCGGGGGAGCGGTTGTCCACGATGGCCGCGCTGCTGCACGTCGACGCCGACGGCGGCTCGCTGGCGGCGGCGCTGATCGAGCGGTCCGGTCGCGCGCCCGAGGTCTGGCTGCGCCGCTACCTGGACGCCTACCTGACCCCGCTGCTGCACAGCTTCTACGCCCACGACCTGGCCTTCATGCCGCACGGCGAGAACGTCATCCTGGTCCTCGACGAGCACGACACCGTCCGGCGGGTGATCTTCAAGGACATCGCCGAGGAGATCGCGGTGTTGAGTGCCAACGTCGCGCTGCCGGCCGAGGTGGAGCGGATCCGGGTCGAGGTGCCCGACGACACCAAGCTGCTGACCATCTTCACCGACGTGGTGGACTGCTTCCTGCGCCACCTCAGCGCGGTGCTGGTCGAGGCGGACGTGCTCACCGAGGACGCCTTCTGGGGCACGGTCGCGTCCTGCGCCACCGACTACTTCGCGCGGGTGCCGCACCTGGCCGAGCGGGTCCACCACTACGACCTGTTCGCCCCCGAGTTCGCGCTGTCCTGCCTCAACCGCCTCCAACTCCGCGACAACCAGCAGATGATCGACCTGGCCGACCCGTCGGCCGCCCTCCAGTTCGTCGGCACCCTGACGAATCCGCTGGCCGCCTACGCTCCGGCCCGCTGACGCCACTCCGCGTCCCGGCGTCAGCCGGGACGCGGAGCAGCGGTCGGCTACCGGTAGTCGGCGAAGATCCGCCGCTCCACACCGTCGACGCTGACCGGGCCGCCGTGCGGCAGGATCCACTGCGGTCTGGTGTGGCCGAACGGAACGCCGACGCACACCACCGCGTCGGCGTTGTAGCGGCGCACCACGTCGACGACCGTGTCGCGCTGCCGCTCACGGAGCCGCGCCCGCTCCTGCGCGTCGGGCTTGCGGTCGAAGTCGGAGACCGGTGGACGGGCGACCAGGACCGCGTCGACCGCGCCGAGGAGACCGCGTTCACCCAGCGCGCGGACGATCCAGCCGACCTCGCGGGCGGGCAGGAGCTCCTCCGAGGTCTCGATGATCAGGACACCGCCGCGCAGCACATCGGGCGGGAACGGGAAGCGTCCCGCCGTGAGGATCCACTGCAGGACCTCCAGGCACCCACCCCAGGTGGGGCCGGTGACCGTACGCGGCGGCCCGTACCAGCTCCACGGCTCGGTCGGCTCGCGGTCCCCGAACGACTGCAACGCCCGCGGGTCGTCCCAGGGGACCCCGATGTCCTCGGACTCGCCGGGGTCGGTGACCTCCAACCGCTCACCGGTGAGCAGGGCGGCGCGCAGCGACCGGGCGTGGATGTCGTCCACGGCGGGACCGGGACCGAGGTGCACCTGGGACGACCCGCCGTAGAAGCTCGCGATACCGAGTCCCCAGAGCCACTGGTGCAGGTTGGTGTTGTCGCTGGTGCCCAGGAACGGCTTCGGGTCGGCGCGGGCCAGGTCGGCGTCCAGATGGGGGATGACGGTGATCTGGTCCTCCCCGCCGACGACGGCGAGGATGGCGCGTACCCGAGGATCGGCGAAGGCGGCGTTGAGGTCCGCCGCGCGCGCCTGCGCGGTCGCGCCCACGGCGCGGGTGGTGGGGTACTCGACCGGCACGAGCCCGGTCACGTCGGCGAGCCGGCGCATGGCCTGCTCGTGGATCTCGGGGAACGCGCCGGCCGCGGCGAACGAGGGTGACAGGACCGCGATGCGGTCGCCCGGTCGCGCCTTCGGAGGACGCACAACGTCGTGCTGCATCCCGAGATTCCACCAGCGACACCCGTCGGCGCGCATCCCGTTTCGGGGTGCGTCGACGGCGGCCGCGCCGTACAGGGATCCATCGGTGTTATCGATAACACGAGGTGGAGTCACATACCGTACCGGTGTCCTGATGGCTGATCTACCAGCTCAGACGCGGTGCACAGCGAGCCGTAATAGTTAGAACCTTGAATTTCCCAGTCATCCGGCCGTAGCATGCCGGACACGGATGTGAACGTTAACGTTCGGACCCCTGCATCCCACCGAGCCCGTCCCGCCCGGTTGCCGTCCCGTCGCCGGTAGCGCTCATCTGGAGGTCCCATGTCGTCCCTGCCCCTCAGCCGACGCCGCGTGCTGCAGGCCGCCGGCGCCACCGCCGTACTCTCCGCGACCGGCGCCACGACGCTCGGCGCGGCCCCCGCCGCCGCTGCCGTGGTCCCGCCCGCACGGGCGGACATCGGCGTCGGCGCCTACGCCTTCGACCCCGGTCAGGTGCGACTGACCAGCGGCCGTTGGTTCGACAACCAGAACCGCACCCTGAACTACCTGCGCTTCGTCGACGTCGACCGGATGCTCTACAACTTCCGCGCCAACCATCGGCTGTCCACGAACGGCGCCGCCACCAATGGTGGGTGGGACGCGCCGAACTTCCCGTTCCGTACGCACATGCAGGGGCACTTCCTGACCGCGTGGTCGCACGCCTACGCGGTGCTGGGCGACACCACCTGCCGGGACAAGGCGAACTACATGGTCGCCGAGATGGCCAAGTGCCAGGCGAACAACGGCGCGGCCGGGTTCGGCGCGGGCTACCTCTCCGGCTTCCCGGAGTCGGACTTCACCGCGCTCGAGGCACGCACGCTGTCCAACGGCAACGTGCCGTACTACTGCATCCACAAGACCCTCGCCGGCCTGCTCGACGTCTGGCGCTACACCGGCAACACCCAGGCCCGTACGGTGCTGCTGGCCCTCGCCGGCTGGGTCGACACCCGCACGTCCCGGCTCAGCTCCAGCCAGATGCAGTCGATGCTGGGCACCGAGTTCGGCGGCATGAACGACGTGCTCACCGACATCTACCAGATGACCGGTGACAGCCGGTGGCTCACCACCGCCCAGCGGTTCGACCACGCCGCGGTGTTCAACCCCCTCGCCAGCAACCAGGACCAGCTCAACGGCCTGCACGCCAACACGCAGGTGCCCAAGTGGATCGGCGCGGCCCGCGAGTTCAAGGCCACCGGGACCACCCGTTACCGGGACATCGCCAGCAACGCGTGGAACATCACCGTGAACGCGCACTCGTACGTCATCGGCGGCAACAGCCAGGCCGAGCACTTCCGGGCGCCGAACGCGATCGCCGGTTACCTGAGCAACGACACCTGCGAGCAGTGCAACACCTACAACATGCTCAAGCTGACGCGCGAGCTGTGGCTGCTCGACCCGAACCGGACCGACTACTTCGACTTCTACGAGCGCGCCATGATCAACCACCTGATCGGCGCGCAGAACCCGGCCGACAGTCGCGGTCACATCACCTACTTCACCCCGCTCAAGCCCGGTGGACGGCGGGGTGTGGGTCCGGCGTGGGGCGGCGGCACCTGGAGCACCGACTACAACTCGTTCTGGTGCTGCCAGGGCACGGGCCTGGAGATCAACACGAAGTTGATGGACTCCGTCTACTTCTACAGCGGCACGACGCTCACGGTGAACCTCTTCGTGCCGTCCGAGCTGAACTGGACGCAGCGGGGGATCACGGTCACCCAGAACACCACGTACCCGGTGAGCGACACCACCACGCTCACGCTCTCCGGCACGATGAGTGGTTCGTGGAGCATCCGGGTGCGTATCCCGTCGTGGACGAGCGGCGCGACCATCAGCGTCAACGGGGTGGCCGAGTCGGTCAGCACCACGCCGGGCAGCTACGCCACCGTCACCCGCACCTGGGCCGCCGGCGACACCATCACCGTACGGCTGCCGATGCGGGTGGTCATGCGGGCCGCCAATGACAATCCCAACGTCGCCGCCGTCACGTACGGCCCGAGCGTGCTCTGCGGCAACTACGGCAACACCACGCTCAACTCGTTGCCGTCGCTCGTGGTCTCGTCGATCGCGCGGACCAGCACCAGTTCGCTCGCGTTCACCGCCACCGCGAACGGGTCCACCGTCAACCTCGCGCCGTTCCAGGACGCCCACGGCTACAACTACACGGTGTACTGGAACACCAGCACCAGCAGCGGTGGCGGCAGCTACCGGCTGGTCAACGTGGGCAGCGGGATGGTCCTGGGCATCCAGAACATGTCCACCGCCGACGGCGGACTGGCCCTGCAGTGGGACGACAGCGGCACCGCCGACCACAACTGGGTCATGATCACCGACGGTAGTGCGGTCCGGTTCCGCAACGTCAACAGTGGCAAGGTCCTCGGCGTGGAGAACATGTCCACCGCCGACGGGGCCCGCGTCCTGCAATGGTCGGACAACGGCACCGCCGACCACCGGTGGACCCTGGTCAACAACGGGGACGGCACCTACAAGATCCGCAACGTCAACAGCGGCAAGTTGCTCGGCATCCTGAACAACTCCACGGCCCGGGGCGCCCAGGCCGTGCAGGATTCGGACAACGGCACTGCGGACAACCGCTGGCGGTTGGTGGCCAACGCCTAGACCGTCACCGCACTGCTCGGCCCGACCGGGGGCGGGTGTCGACATTCTGAGCCGAGGATGTCGACACCCGCCCCCGGTGCTGTCCGGGCGCGGTCCGCGAGAGGTCGCCCAACTCTCTTGCGCGGATAGGTCTGTAATGCAAAGCTAACTCCATGACACACGAATCCGCTCCGCAGGCGGACGGCCCTCGGGAGCTGCTGGCCGCCGTGCGCGACCTGACCCGCCAGGTCCAGGTCGCCCAGCGCGGCACCTGGTTCGCGCTGCTGGTCCTCGCGGTGGTCACCCTGGCCGCGATACCCGTCTACCGGTACGCCCCCTACCTCGACCTGTTCGACACCTGCCGATCCCGCGAGCAGCACACGGTCTGCATGCAGCCCAATCCGGCGGAGCTCGGGTACTGGACCGTCGCGCTGGTGCTCGCGTACGCGGCGATCGCCGGCTTCTACGTGCGGCAGTCCCGACGGCGTGGTGTGGGCACCCCGATCCGCCCCTACGTCCTCGTCGGCGTCGCGTTGGCCGTGCTGATGGCCGCCGTGTCGATCTGGCTGACGTTCCACCCGCTCCTGCCCGTCCCCGCCGACCCCTTCTCCACCGACCCGGTCGAGATCGAGGTCGGGCCGGCGGAATGGCTCGTCAACGGGCTGACGAGTCCGGTCGCGGTCATCGCGCTGGCGCTGCTGGTGCTCGCGCGGGTCGAACGGAACTGGGCGCTGCTGGCGTACAGCCTCGGCTACCTGGTGATCGTGCTGGTGCAGGGTGGGCAGGTCATCCACTCGACCTCGCCGTGGTTCTTCCTGCCGCACCTGCTTCTCTCGGCGGCGCTGCTGCTGCTCGGCAGTGCCGCCTTCGCCCTGTTCCGGCCGCGCATCGAGGTTCCGCGGCGATGACCGACCATCCCACCAACGGCCTCGACGACGTGGTCCACCAGCGCGTCCGACTGGGCATCCTGGCCATCGCGCACCAGGCCCGCCAGGTCGAGTTCGGCTTCCTGCGCACCACCCTGCAGTTGACCGCGGGCAACCTGGGGCAGCATCTGGCCGTCCTGGAGAAGGCCGAGCTGATCCGGATCGAGAAGGGGTACGAGGGCAAGCGCCCCCGTACCTGGGTGACCCTCACCGCTGCCGGTCAGGCCGCCCTGCGCGAGGAGATCGCCCATCTCAAGCAACTCATCCAGCAGGTCGAACAGACGGAGCCGGCGTCGACCGCCGACCGGTGACCTGAAGCTCAGTCGGCCGTTCCCGCGCGCCGGAAGGCGCGGGCCAGCTCGGCCAGGTCGAGGCCCTCGAAGTGGCGCAGGAACCGGCGGCGGACGGCCGCCAGGTGGCTGGGCCAGGACTCCTGGAGGCGGGCGAAACCCGCGTCGGTGAGCACCGCGTTCCAGCCCCGGGCGTCCTCCTCGCACCGCTCCCGCTTGACCAGCCCCTGGCCCTCCAGCCGGATGATCGTCCGGGTCATGCCGCTGAGCGAGAGGTAGCAGGCCGCGGCCAGTTCGTGCATCCGCATCCGCCGCTCCGGTGCCTCGGAGAGGTTCATCAGGGCGGTGTACTCGGTCAGGGGGAGCTGTCGGTCGCCCACCATGTCGGCGTCGATGGTGCGTGGCACCACGTACATCACCTGACCCAGGGCACGGACCAGCGCCTCCTCGTCGGGATCGAGGGGGCGCGGCACCTCTGCGCGGGAATCGGCCATCCGCCCAGCATAGTTGCTTGATTGAGCAATTGCTTACCCAGCGTGTGAGCATGGTCATGGTGCAGCCATTTGCTTGACGAAGCAAGGAGCGGTTAGCGTTCCGGCGGCCAGGTTCGGACTAGTGAAAGGCGCAGTCATGACCAAGATCGGGATCATCCTCGGCAGCACCCGCCCGGGGCGCAACGGTGAGGCCGTTGCCCGCTGGGTCCTCGAGAACGCCCAGCAGCGCACCGACGCGCAGTTCGAGCTGATCGACCTGCTCGACTACAACCTCCCGCACCTCGACGAGGCGATGCCGCCGGCGATGGGCCAGTACAGCCAGCCGCACACGCTGCGCTGGGCCGAGACCATCGCGTCGTTCGACGGCTTCATCATGGTCACCCCCGAGTACAACCACTCGACCTCCGGCGCCCTGAAGAACGCCATCGACTTCCTCTACAACGAGTGGAACAACAAGGCCGTCGGGTTCGTCAGCTACGGCTCCGTCGGTGGCGCCCGTGCCGTCGAGCACCTGCGCCTGATCGCCGGTGAGCTGCAGATGGCCGACGTGCGCTCGCAGGTCGCGCTCTCGCTCTTCACCGACTTCGAGAACTTCAGCACCTTCAAGCCCGGCGACCAGCACCTGCCGGCGCTGACCACCACGCTCGACCAGGTCGTGGCCTGGAGCGCCGCGCTCGCGCCGCTGCGCAAGAGCTGACCTTCCTCGAGTACGCCTCGGACGGCCGCGGGAATCGCTCCCGCGGCCGTCCGCGTACCCACGGCCGGCGGCGCGGGGCGATAGCCTCGGCGGGATGAGCGCAACGCCCCGGCCGGGCCGGACCCCACTGTGGCGGGACCGCGCCTTCGGCACCTACTGGATCGCCCAGTCCCTCTCCGCGGCCGGGGACGCGTTCGCCTACCTGGCGGTACCGCTGCTGGTGTTGCAGGCCACCGGGTCGGTGGCACAGATGGGCCTGCTCACCGCCGTCGCGGGAGCGGCATCCGTGACGGCCGGCGTCTTCGGCGGGGTACTCGTCGACAGGTACGACCGCCGTACGTTGATGATCGTCGCGGACCTGGTCCGGCTGGTCCTCTACGGTCTGGTGCCTCTCGTCTGGCTCGCCGGCCCACAGGTCTGGCTGCTCTTCGTCGTGCTGCCGATCTGCGAGGCGGCCGGCATGCTGTTCCAGGTCGCGGCGGTGACCGCCGTGCGCAACCTGGTCGACGCCGACCGGATCACCGAGGCCAACGGTCGGCTCCAGGCCACGTTCGCGGCGACCGCCGTGCTCGGGCCGCTGCTCGCCGGGGTGGTGTCGGCCCGCTTCGGCCCGGCGGTCGCCATCGCCGTCAACGCGGCGAGCTTCGCGCTCTCGGCCGCCGGCCTGCGCCTGGTCCGCCTGCGCGCCGCCCGGCCCAGCGACGCCCCGCCGACGGTCCGGGGTCGTCCGCTTGTCGAGTTCCTGGCCGGGGCGCGGTTCCTCTGGCGACAGCCCGTGCTCCGCGCGCTGACCGTCCTGCTGTCGGTCTTCATCTTCCTGACCTACGGCTTCACCGACGTGCTGATCTACCACGTCACGCACGACCTCGGCGGCACCGAGGGCACCGTCGGCACGGTGCTCGGCCTGGCGGCGCTGGGCACGGTCGCCGGGGCGCTGCTGGTGGCCCCGCTGCGGCGGCGACGCGGTTTCGGCACCACCTGGATCGGCGCGCACCTGATCTGCGGGTTCGCGGTGGCGGGTGTCGGCGCGGCGACGTCCGTGCCGGCCGTCACCGCGTTGACCGCCGTGTACCTGTGCTGCGTCAGCGTCGGCGGGATCTGCTCGATGTCACTGCGCCAGGAGATCACGCCCGATCACCTGCTCGGCCGGGTCACCTCGGCGTTCTGGAGCACGCACTACGCCCTCGGTCCGGCCGGCGCCGCCATCCTCACCTGGGCCGCCGGCCGGTACGGCGTACCGGCGGTGGCGTTCGTCGCCGGAGTCGGCTGCCTGCTGGTCGCGGTCGGCGGTCTGTTCACCCCGATCCGCCGCGCGGGCGGCGAACCGGCCGCCGACCCGCCGGGACTCGGGCCGGCCCCGGCCGTCGGCACGACCGGCGGCTGAGGCGCGGGTCAGAACTCCCGGTACATGACGTGCAGGCCGACCCGGCCGAGGGTGCGGTGGCGGAACGCGCCCGGCACGGTGCCGACCACCTCGAACCCCTCCCGCCGGTACAGCTCGACCGCCGTCCGGTTCGTCTGCACCACGGCGTTGAACTGCATACCGGCGTACCCCGCACGCCGGGCCCAGGTCAGGGCGTCGCGGCAGAGCGCGGTGCCCACACCCCGGCCACGGGCGTCGGCGGCGACCAGGAAGCTGGCGGTGCTGACGTGCGCTCCCGGTCCGGGGCGGTTGGGCCCCATCTTCGCGCTGCCCAGCACCCGGTCACCGTCGGCCGCGACCACGGTCCGCCCGGGCGGGGCCTCGACCCAGACGGCGTACGCCTCGTCGGCGGTCATCTCCGGGTCATATGCGAAGGTCTCCTGTGCCCGGATCACGTCCTCGATGATCGGCCACACCTGCGACCAGTCCTGGTCGGCGAACGTACGGATCAACACGGGCGCAGGCTACGCAGGACGGGCCGGCGGGGACAACGGGGTTTACGGGCCGGTCACGAGGTGGCGCGGGCCCGCCGGGCGCGGGGTGTCGAGGTGTCGCGCGTCCGGTCGGACGCCGGCCCGGTGGTGTCCCGGCGGACCAGCTCGGCGGGCAGCACCTCGACCCGGGGTGTCGGCGCGACCGCGCCGAGCACCAGCGACATCGCCCGTACGCCCATGTCGACCAGGGGGAGCCGTACGGTGGTCAACGCCGGCGTGACGTCCCGGGCGACCGGCATGTCGTCGAAGCCGACCACGGAGATCCGCCCCGGTACGGCGAGCGAGCGGGCCCGCAGGGTGGCCAGGGCGCCGATGGCCATCGAGTCGTTGAGCGCCACGATCGCGGTCAGCTCGGGGTCGGCGTCGAGCAGCCGGCCGGCGGCCTCCGCGCCCCCGTCCCGGTCGAACTCGGCGTACCGGATGCGCCGCTCGGGCAGGTCGAGGCCGTGTTCGGCGAGGGCCTGCCGGAGCCCGGCCAGCCGATCGGTGGTGGTGGTGAGGATGCGCGGACCGGCGACCACGCCGATCGCCCGGTGCCCGAGCGCGCAGAGTTCCCGGCCGGCGAGGTGACCGCCGGTCCGGTTGTCCGGCATGACGGCGTCGCCGGAGTGCTCGTGGCGGCCGATGACCGCGACCCGGCCGCCGGTCGCCTCGTACGCGGCGAGCTTCTCGTTGAGCTGCCGGGTGAAGGCGTCGTCGTGGTAACCGGACCCGGCCAGGATCAGCGCCGCCACCTGGTGGCCCCGCAGCAGCTCCACGTACTCCAGCTCGCGGTCCGGGTCGCGGTAGCTGTTGCAGATCATCAGCAGCCGGCCCTGGTCGGTGGCGACCCGTTGCAGCCCACGGGTGATCTCGGCGAAGTACGGGTCGGAGACGTCGTGCACGATCACGCCGACGGCGCTGCGGTGCGAGCGGGCCAGCAGTTGGGCGTGCGCGTTCGGCACGTACTGCAACTCGGCGACGGCCGCGAGCACCCGCTCGCGCAGCTCGTCGGTGACCGGTTTGCTGCTGCCGTTGATGACGCGTGAGGCCGTGGCGGGTGAGACGCCCGCGCGTCGCGCCACGTCGGACAGGGTCGCCATGTCCCGCCCCCTCGGTCTGTTGACGGCGTTTCGCCGTGCCGGCTAGCGTCACCGTACCGCAGAGAAAGCCCTTTCCCGCAGGGAGGCCCGGCCATGTCGGATCGCTTCGCGGCACTGCCCGGCGGCATCGGCGTGTCCCGGCTGCGCGTCTACGACACGGCGGCGCCGGACGGCCTGGTCGGCGGCACCCCGCACGTGCACCTGTGCTGCACCGAGGGGTACGTGGTGACCGGCGGCGAGGGCGCGGTGCAGACCCTGAACGGCGCGGGATTCCGGGAGACCCCGCTGCGGCCGGGCACCGTGCTCTGGTTCGAGCCGGGCACCGTGCACCGCCTGGTGAACGGCGGTGGTCTGTCCATCGTGGTGCTGATGCAGAACAGCGGTCTGCCCGAGGCCGGGGACGCGGTCCTCACCTTCCCACCCGAAGTGCTGGCCGACCCCGAGGCGTACGCCGAGGCGGCGGCGCTGCCGGACGGGGGAGCGCCGGGGGCGGACGTGCGGAGCGCGTACCGGCGGAGGAACCTTGCCGTGACCGGCTTTGCGGCGCTGCGGTCCGGCGGTCCGGCGGCGCTGGCCGCCTTCCACGCGGCTGCGGTGGCGCTGCGTCGGCCGCTGCTGACGGCCTGGCGGCGGCGGTGGGCGGACGGTGCGGGTCGGGCGGCGGCCGACACCGGCGCGCAGTTGGACGCCCTGGAGCGGGGCGACTCCGGATATCTGGGCGCGGCCGGCGTGTACGCGGTGGACGCGCCGGTCGAGCGCGGCCGGTTGGGGATGTGCGGCCTGCTCGACACCTATCCCGCCGGCCACTGACGCCGCGAGTCCGGCCGGCGGGGTCCGGTTCGGACCGCGCGGTTGTTGATCCACTCGGGTTCAGGGAAGTCGCGGTGTCCGAGGGTCAGGGAAGGCCCGGTTTCCGGTCAGCCGAGTCGACCTTGGACGGTGCCTTCAGCGCGCGGCCCGGTTGACGTCGAATAGATCGAGGAAAGGCCTTGCCTGCCGTCTGGAGGCCGCCTACGCTCCCAGGAAAGCGTTTGCCTGACCCGCCGACCGGCCCGACTCCCGGGTGCCGCGTCGGGCCCCGAGGAGGTTCGCGTGACCGAGAACTCTTTGGACACCACAGGCCGGCGCACCGCCGCTGACCCGCTGAGCGGTGAGCGGGAAGGCGATTCAACCGCCACGGCCGAGCCGTCGCCCCGCTCGACGGACGCTCCGGTCCGCGCCGACCGTGGGCCGGGATCCCGGGTGGCCGATCGGTCCTCGGACAACGACGGCCGTTCACCCCGATCCACCCTCGGCCGTCGTGCGGCGGCGGTCGCCGACTCGCTGTGGCGGCCGGCGCTCGTGCTGGCCGCCCTCTTCCTCGCCTGGTGGTTCGTGGCGGCCCGGGAGTACGTGCCGAACTACCTCGTGCCCACCCCCGGTCAGGTCTGGACCACGATGACCGACCAGTGGTCCGAATTGGCCCGACACACCCTGGTCACGCTCTACGAGACCGTGCTCGGCTTCGTCCTGGCCGCCGCGCTCGGGCTGGCCACCGCGGTCGCCATCGCCTACTCGCGCACCCTGGACAAGGCGCTCTACCCGATCGTCCTGTTCGCACAGGTCATCCCGAAGATCGCCATCGCGCCGCTGCTGGTCGTCTGGTTCGGCCTCGGCCTCACCCCGAAGATCATCCTGGCGGTGCTCATCGCGTTCTTCCCGGTGGTCATCTCCGGCGTCGCCGGCCTGCGCTCGACCGACCCGGAACTGCTCGACCTCTCCGCCACGATGGGCGCCGGGCCCTGGCGCACCTTCCGCAAGATCCGCTTCCCGAACGCGTTGCCGCACCTGATGGCCGGCCTGAAGGTGGCCGTCACCCTCGCGGTGGTCGGCGCCGTGGTCGGCGAGTTCGTCGGCGCCAGTGAAGGGCTCGGCTACGTCCTGTTGCTGGCCAACGGCAACCTCGACGCCCCGCTGCTGTTCGCCGACCTGATCCTGATGTCCGCCATCGGCATCGTCCTGTTCGTCCTGGTCGAGATCGCCGAGGCGCTGCTCATCCCGTGGCACGCCAGCCGCCGCGCCGGCGTGTCCCTCACCACCTCCTGACCGACCCCATCACGGAGGCACCGATGAAACGCACCGCCACCACCATCCTGGCCACCGCCGCCCTGCTGCTCGCCGCCGCCGGCTGCGGCGGCTCGGACTCCGCCGGCAAGACCGGCGCCGACGGCAGGAAGCAGGTCACCCTCACCCTCAACTGGGTGCCGTACGGCGAGCACGCGCCCTTCTACTACGGCCTGCAGAAGGGCTACTACTCCGCCGAGGGCATCGACCTGAAGATCCTGCCCGGCAACGGCTCCGGCAACACGGTCAAACAGGTCGCCCAGAAGCAGACCGACTTCGGCTGGGCCGACAGTCCCGTCCTGCTCAAGTCGGTGGCCAGCGGGATGCCGGTGCGCAGCCTCGGGGCGTACCTGGAGAAGGGCCCCTCCTCGGTGGAGTTCTTCACGGAGAAGAACATCAAGACCCCGGCCGACCTGAAGGGCAAGACCGTCGGCGGCACCCCCGGCGACGCCCTCTACGCGACCTTCCCGGCCTGGCTGGAGAAGAACGGCCTCAAGAAGGACGACGTCAAGGTGGTCAACGTGGACGCCGCCGGCAAGATCGCCGCCCTGGCCGAGGGCAAGGTCGACGCCATCATGGGCTTCTTCCACGACCAGGCGCCCACCATCGAGAGCAAGACCGGCAAGAAGGTCGACGTGCTGCTCTTCGCCGACTACGGGATGAACCTGCTCGGCACCGGTCTGATCGCCAACACCCAGACCCTGCAGAAGGACCCGGAGCTGGCCCGCAAGTTCGTCCGGGCCACCCAGAAGTCTTGGGCCGACGCGGCACGTGACCCGGCCGGCGCGGTGAGTGCCATGGTCGCGCTCGCCGAGAACGAGCCCGCCCCCGAGGTACTCACCAAGCAACTCACCCTCAACCTGCCGCTGCTCGGCGCCGACGGCCCGGCCGGGGTGAACACCGACGCCCAGTGGTCCGAGACCATCGACCTGATGGCCCGCTACGCGGAGCTGAAGGACCCGGGCGCGCCGAACGCGTACTGGGACTCGTCGTACGCGGCCAAGGGGTGACGAGGTGAGCGCCGCGCCGGCCACCGCCGGCACCGCCATCGCGCTGTCCGGGGTGACCGTCCGGTTCACCACCCGACGCTCGCGGACCACCGCCCTCGACGACGTTTCCCTGCACATCGAGCCGGGGGAGTTCGTCACCATCGTCGGCCCGTCCGGCTGCGGCAAGTCCACCCTGCTGAAGATCGTCGCCGGCCTGGTGCAGCCCACCAGCGGCGAGGTCGCGCTGCTGCGACAGCCGGTGCGCGGTCCGCAGAAGGAGATCGGCTTCGTCTTCCAGAAGGCCGCCCTGCTGGAGTGGCGGGGCGCGCGGGCCAACATCCTGCTCCAGGCCGAGATGCGCGGCATGGACCGGACCCGGGCCGCCCGCCGGGCCGACGAGCTGATCGAGATGACCGGACTGACCGGCTTCGAGAAGGCCCTGCCGCACGAGCTGTCCGGCGGCATGCAACAGCGGGTGGCGCTCTGCCGCGCGCTGCTGCACGCCCCACCCGTGCTGCTCATGGACGAGCCGTTCGGCGCCCTGGACGCGTTGACCCGCGAGCAGATGAACGCCGAGCTGCACCGCATCTGGCGGGAGACCGGCACCACCGTGGTGCTGGTCACCCACTCCATCGCCGAGGCGGTCTTCCTCGGCACCCGGGTCGTGGTGATGAGCGCCCGGCCCGGCCGGATCATCCGCACCTTCGACGTCGACCTGCCGGCGCACCGCGACTACGCGCAGGTGATGTCGGACTCCCGGTTCGACCGGCTCGCCACCGAACTGCGCGGGTTGCTCGGCAGCGCGGCCGCCAACCACTGAACGACCAGCACGACGAGAGGGAACATCATGACCCGCAGGTCGATCGGCATCATCGTCAACGGCGTGACCGGACGGATGGGCTACCGCCAGCACCTCGTCCGGTCCCTGCTGGCCATCCGCGAGGCCGGCGGCGTGACGTTGGCCGACGGCACGAGAATCTGGCCGGAACCGGTCCTGGTGGGACGCAACGAGACCAAGCTCCGCGAGCTCGCCGAGCGGCACGGCCTCACCGACTGGACCACCGATCTGACCTCCGCGCTGGCCCGCGACGACGTCGAGATCTACTTCGACGCCCTGGTCACGCAGCAGCGGGAGAAGGCGATCCGCCAGGCCATCGAGGCCGGCAAGCACATCTACACCGAGAAGCCGCTCGCCGAGGACACCGCTGCCGCGCTCGACCTGGCCCGCGCCGCCGACGCGGCCGGTGTCCGTACCGGGGTGGTGCAGGACAAGCTGTTCCTGCCCGGGCTACGCAAACTCAAGCGGCTCGTCGACGGCGGCTTCTTCGGCCGGATCCTCTCGGTGCGCGGCGAGTTCGGCTACTGGGTCTTCGAGGGCGACTGGCAGCCGGCCCAACGCCCCTCCTGGAACTACCGCGCCGAGTCCGGCGGCGGCATCACCTCCGACATGTTCCCGCACTGGCACTACGTGCTCCAGGAGCTGTTCGGCCGGGTCACCGCCGTCACCTGCGTGACCGCCACCCACGTGCCCGAGCGGGTCGACGAGGACGGCCGTACCTACGCGGCCACCGCGGACGACGCCGCGTACGCCATCTTCGAACTCGACGGCGGCGTGATCGCGCAGATCAACTCGTCGTGGGGCGTGCGGGTGTACCGCGACGAGCTGGTCGAGTTCCAGGTCGACGGCACCGAGGGCAGCGCCGTCGCCGGGCTGCGCGGCTGCCGGGTGCAGCACCGGGCGGTCACCCCGAAACCGGTGTGGAACCCGGACCTGCCGGTCACCGAGGACTTCCGCGCGCAGTGGTCCGAGGTGCCCGACAACGAGGAGTTCGACAACGGCTTCAAGGTGCAGTGGGAGGCGTTCCTGCGGCACGTCGTGGCCGGTGAGCCGTTCCGGTGGGACTTCCTGGCCGGCGCGCGCGGCGTGCAGCTCGCCGAACTGGGGCTCCGCGCCGCCCGCGAGGGCGTCCGGGTCGAGGTCCCGGAGCTGCACCCGTGACCGCCGTCGAGGTGGCGTTGCCGGGCGGGCGGCGACACCGACTCACCGGGACCGGCGGATTCGCCCGTCCGGCCACGCCGGCGACCAGCCGGATCGGGTACGCCGCCGCGCACGTGGTCGCCGACCCGGGCGCGGAGAACGTGCCGGGCGCCCCGGCGGCGGTGGACTGGGACGCCACCCTCGCGTTCCGGCGGCACCTGTGGTCGTACGGGCTGGGGGTCGCCGAGGCGATGGACACCGCCCAGCGGGGGATGGGGCTGGACTATCCGGCGACCCGGGAGCTGATCCGGCGCAGCGCCGCGGAGGCCCGCGCCGCGCACGGGCGGATCGTCGCCGGGGTCGGCACCGACCAGCTCCCGCCCGCTCCGGCCACCCTGGCCGAGGTCACCGCCGCCTACCGTGAACAGCTCGACGACGTCCGCGCCGCCGGCGCCCGGCCGGTACTGATGTGCAGCCGGCACCTGGCCGCCGCCGCCCGGGACGCCGAGGACTACCTGCGGGTGTACGACGAGTTGCTGACCGCCGCCGGTGAGCCGGTGGTGCTGCACTGGTTGGGTCCGATGTTCGATCCGGCGCTGACCGGCTACTGGGGGTCCGCCGACCTGGACCTGGCCGCCGACACGGTGGTCGAGCTGGTCAAGGCGCACCAGTCGACGGTGGACGGCATCAAGGTGTCGCTGCTCGACGCCGACCGGGAGGTGGCGCTGCGGCGTCGGCTACCGGCCGGGGTACGCCTCTACACCGGCGACGACTTCCACTATCCGGAGTTGATCCGGGGGGACGAGGTGGGCCACTCCGACGCGCTGCTCGGTGTGTTCGCGGCCATCGCACCGGCCGCCGCCGCCGCGCTGGCCGCTCTCGACCGGGGGGACCTCTCGTCGTACGACGAGATCTTCGCGCCGACCGTGCCGCTGGCCCGGCACCTGTTCGCGGCGCCGACCTGGCACTACAAGACGGGCATCGTGTTCCTGGCGTGGCTGGCCGGGCACCAGGACCACTTCACGATGGTCGGCGGCGCGCAGTCCGGCCGCTCGTCGGCGCACCTGGCGACCCTGCTCACCCTCGCCGACGAGGCCGGGCTGCTGCCCGACGCGGACCTGGCCGCCGCCCGCGCCCGGGCGTTCTTCACCGTGGCGGGAGTTGTGCAGTGAGCGCGAGGAGTGAGCCGGGTTTGCGAGCCCCGCAGTCGCGAACGAGGACCAGCCCAGCAAGTCTCGCGCGGTTCTCGTTCAACCAGGCCACCGCCCAGCGCTGGGCGCTGCCCGACGTGGTCGCCGGCTGTGTGGCGGCCGGCGTGCCGGGCATCGGGCTGTGGCGGGAGCCGGTGGCCGAGTACGGGTTGGCCCGCTCGGCGAAGCTTGTCCGCGACGCCGGTCTCAGCGTCACGTCGCTGTGCCGGGGCGGCTTCTTCACCGCCGACGGCTGGCGCGCGGAGAACCTGCGGGCCATCGAGGAGGCGGCCGCGCTGGGCGCACCGGAACTGGTGCTCGTCTCCGGTGGGCTACCGGCCGACAGCCGGGACGTCGACGGCGCCCGCCGTCGGGTCGCCGACGCGATCGCCGACCTGGCCCCGCACGCGGCGGCGGCCGGGGTACGGCTGGCGATCGAACCGCTGCACCCGATGTTCGCCGCCGACCGCTGCGTGATCGCCACCCTCGGCCAGGCGCTCGACATCGCCGAGCGGTTCGACCCGGCGGTGGTCGGGGTGGTCGTCGACGCGTACCACGTCTGGTGGGACGACACCGTGTACGCGCAGATCGCCCGGGCCGGCGCGCGGATCGCCGCCTTCCAGGTCTGCGACTGGGTGACACCGCTGCCGGAGGGGGTGCTGCTCGGCCGGGCGTTGCCCGGTGACGGGTGCATCGAGCTGCGGCGGCTGCGTGAGGCGGTGGACGCGGCCGGCTACCGTGGCCCGATCGAGGTGGAGGTCTTCTCCGCCGAGGTCTGGGCGCGGCCGGGCGCGCAGGTGCTGGACGCCGCGATCGCCGGCTACCTGCGCCATGTCGTCTGATCGGCGCGGGCCACAGGGGTACGCCGGTCGGCGGTAGGGTCGTGCGCGTGGACCTGAACGAGACCGCGGGGCTGCTCGGGGTGCCCGTCGACGCCGTCGAGCGGGTGCACCAGCTCGCCGGTGACCGGCCCTCGGCTCCGCTGCCCGCCAAGGCGGACGCGCAGGCGATCCTCGACCGGCTCGCGGTGCCGCCGGACGACGCCGCCGAGATCATCGCGGGTTGGCCGGACCACGAGTCACCACTGTGGACTCCGGAACTGCGCTGGCTGCTCGACCGCTCGATCGCGCTGGTCCGCGCCGACCTCGGCGGGTACGTCTGGCTGCCGCCCGGCCCGGAGCTGCCGCGCGACCGTGGCCTCGCCTGGCGGCACCTCTACGTCTACGCGTACCTCGCCCTGGTCGAGGTCGTCCGGGGCTACCACCGCGACCACGGCGTTCCCGACGCGGTGTCCTGGGCGACCCTCGCCGACCTGGGCCGCAACCTCGCCGTCGACCGGCGGATGCGCGGCGAGGGCTGGCCGGTCATGCAGAGCTGGCTGACGCTGCACGTCCGCGGCGCCGTCTACGAGTTGGGCCGGTTGCAGCACCATCGCGGCGACGGTGCCATCGGCCTGCACATCCCGGACGCGGGGCCGCTGACCCCGGCGGCGGTCACGGCGTCACTCGAGCAGGGCCGCGCCTTCTTCGCGCGGCACTTCCCCGACGAGCGGTACGCGGCGTTCTCCTGCGGCTCGTGGCTGCTCGATCCCCAGTTGCGCGAGTACCTGCCCGAGGACTCCAACATCATCCGCTTCCAGCGACGGTTCGAGCTGGCGCCCTACGAGGAGCCGGAAGGGCTGGACGCGGACGTCGAGGTGCTGCGGTTCGTGTTCCGGACGCTGACCACGCCACTCGACGAGCTGCCGCGCCGCACCGCCCTGCAACGGGCGATCGTCGACCACCTGTCGGCCGGCCGGCACTGGCAGTGGCGGCAGGGCCGCTTCCCGATCGACGCGCCGGGACCGGAGGTGGCCCGCTAGCGGCCGGCGACGATGGCGACGGCCTCGACGAGGCTGTCCGCGCCGGCCAGCCCGCGGTCGCGCAGCTCGCTCGGGTCGAGCCCGCGCGCCCGGACCGCATCGGCGAAGTGCTCGATGTCCTTACGCATGAGCGTCTGCAGGTGGGGCGCGAGGTCGGGGGTGATCTCGGTGTTCAGCGCGCCGAGCATGAAGCTTGCCCCGCTGCTCACCGAGAGTGCCGTGATCAGCGCCGGGATGTCCATGTCCAACTTCTCGGCGATGCGCAGCATGTCGGCGGCGTTCTTGAGGTTGCTCATCGTCATGGAGTTGTTCAGGAGCTTGGTGAGCTGGCCGGTGCCGACCGGACCCATGTGCACCACCAGGCGGGAGAACGTGTCGAAGATCGGCGTACAGCGGTCGTAGGCCGCTTGGTCACCGCCCACGAAGGTGGTCAGGGTCCGCGACCGGGCGCCAGGTCCGCCGCCGCTGACCGGAGCGTCCAGGTACGCCACACCGTGCGCGGCGAAGCGCTCCCCGATCGCCGCGTTCTCGGTGGGGTCGCCGGTGCCGTGATTGACCACCACGGTGCCGGGCCGCAGCCCGTCCAGGAGTTGACGATGGTCCAGCAGGTCGGCGATGTCGTTGTCGTCGCGCAGGCACAGCAGCAGGACGTCGACCCTTCCGGCCAGCTCCGCGACGGTCGCAGCCACGGTGTACGGCGTCTCCTCGAGCGCTGCCAGCGATTCCGGACGACGGGCCCAGACGTGCAGGTCGTGGTCGCTCTCACCCACCGCGCGGGCCATCGGGGCGCCCTGGTCGCCCAGCCCGATGAAACCGACGGCCGTCAGCGGACGCCCGCCTGGGTGGCCGTCGAGGCTGATCCGCTCTGTCATGGTTGTCGTCTCCTCTCGCGTCACACTGACGGGAACACTGTCACCCGGTTGGTCGCCGTCAGCCGGGTTCCCGGTTCTCCTGGTAACGCCAGGGCCAGGCTCCCCGCCGGGGGCCCCGACCGGTGGCCGGTGGAAAGATCCGACGATCTGCGCTCAGAGCGGACCGGCAGCGCCGCGCACGCCGACCCGTTTCGCGGACCCACCAGGGCCGCCGTGGGCGTGGATGGCCTTGCGTGGTCGGGATGTGACGCCGGCCGTGGCCGGCATTCTGCCTCAACCGCGCCGGAAAAACATGATCTAGGCACGACTGAAACATCATGATCTTATGTGCGTCATGATCCGTAACACCGCTCGAACCCTCGATTAATCGTCGACGGCTTAGGTGGGGGAGCGCTCCCAAGCGGGTCGCAGCAGATGAGCAAGCCCCACACCGGGGCGATGGAAGGGAGTCTCGTGTCCACACGCACGAGCGGGAAAAACCTGCGAAGACTGGCGATACCGACGCTGGTCGTCGCGATGTTCGCCGGCACGACCGGCGTCGCGGGAACGGCGTCGGCAGCGCCCGGAGACACCTCGGCCAACGGCGGCCCCGGCTACTTCACGAAGGGGTCGGACCAGCGCACCACCCTGACCGATGGCGCTGACCGTCGCGCGGACGCCGAGGCGACCAGCCCGAAGTCCGCCGTGGACGTCACCGGCTCGGGGGTCTACGTCGTCGAGCTGGCCGAGGCGCCGCTGACCACGTACGTCGGCGGGGTTTCCGGGCTGGCGCGGACCCGCCCCACGCCCGGGGCCCGGCTGGACGTCACGTCGGCGCCGTCGCAGGCGTACCGCCGGCACCTCGACGCGCAGCGGTCCGCCGTCGCCGCCGCGGCCGGCGTTCAGGTCAAGGCCGCCTACACCGCCGCCTTCAACGGGTTCTCGGCGACGCTGACCGCCAAGCAGGCGACCGCGCTGCGCGCCGACAAGCGGGTACGCGCCGTCACCGCCGCGCGGGCGCTGGGCACCCGGGCGGCGACGCCGCGCACGGCCGCCCCGAGCGGAACCCCCGCCGGTACGCCGAACTCCACGGCCGTCGATCCGTCCGCAGTGGACGCCGCGGCCAAGCCGGCCACGCCGACCGCGCCGGTCAAGCCCGGTCCGGCCACCGGAGCGGGCATGGTGGTCGGTGTCCTGGACACCGGCATCTGGCCGGAGAGCGAGTCGTTCGCCAAGAAGATGCCCGCCCCCAAGACGTGGCACGGCACCTGCCAGACCGGCGTGGCCTTCGTGGCGGAGCACTGCAACGGCAAGATCGTCGGTGCCCGGTACTTCGCAGACACCTGGCTCGCCGGCGGTGGCTCGGTGCCCGAGGGTGAGGTGCTGTCCCCCCGTGACATGTCCGGGCACGGTACCCACACCGCGTCCACGGCCGCCGGTCTGCCGGTGCGGGACGTCACGATCGACGGTCGGTCGTACGGTGCGGTCTCCGGCGTGGCGCCGGACGCCCAGATCGCCGTCTACAAGGTGCTCTGGGGCGGGGTGGGCTTCGACGCCGACATCATCGCCGGCATCGACGCGGCCGTCGCCGACGGCGTGCAGGTGCTGAACTTCTCCATCGGCAGCCAGCTCGGCGACTGGGAGGCCAACACGCCGATCGGCGTCGCCTTCCTCAACGCCACGCTCTCCGGGGTCTTCGTGGCGGCGTCGGCGGGAAACACCGGCATCGTGAGTGGCGCCATCAGCAACGCGGCGCCCTGGGTGACCACGGTGGGCGCTGCGGTGACCAACACCAACGCGGCGACGGTCATCCTGGGCGACGGCACGAAGCTGGTCGGCGGCTCGCTGGACGCGCTGCCCGGCGGCACCTCCCGGCAGATGGTCTTCGGTGACCAGGCCGGTTCGCTGGAGCAGGGCTCGGCGTACTGCGAGCCGGGCAGTCTCGACCCGGCGAAGATCAAGGGCAAGGTCGTCGCCTGCGCGTTGTCGAGCCCCTTCAACTCCGCGCTGGAGGTGAAGGAGAAGGGCGGTACGGCGATGGTGGTGTTCGACCCGGTCGGCAACTACCGGATCAACTCCATCTACAACTTCCCGGTGGTCTACCTGAACACCGAGAAGCAGGCCGGCACGCTCTTCAACTACCTGATGCGCCACCCGTCCGACGCCAAGGTGTCGCTGCGCACCGGCGGCGACGGCTCCAGCGTCCCGGGGATCCCCAGCGTGGCGGACTACTCCTCGACCGGCCCGGACAAGACCACCTTCGGCGTCTTCAAGCCGGACCTGGTCGCGCCCGGCACGGACATCATCGCCGCGGTCTCGCCGGCCGGTAACTTCGGTCGGGCCTACGACGCGTACTCCGGAACCTCGATGGCGTCGCCGTACGTGGCCGGCGCGGCGGCGATCCTGCGTGCCACGCACCCCACCTGGTCGCCGGGAACGGTCGCCTCGGCCCTGCGGACCACCGCCACCGACACCCGGGGCACCACCAACCCGCTGGACCAGGGCAGCGGCTTCATCAACCTGGCCGGTGCCAAGGACCCGGGCCTGGTCATCGAGCCGGCAGCGGCCGACCTGGTCGAGTTCAGCCAGACGGCCCAGCCGGACGGCAAGGAGCTCAACCTGCCGGCCATCTCGCTGCGCGAGTACGACGGCACCCACCCGGTGACCATCAAGCGCACGCTGACCAACGTGGGCACGACCCGGGAGACCTACCGTTCCTCGGTGTCCGGCCTGCCCGGCATGACGGTCACGGTGTCGCCCGCGTCGGTGACGCTCGCGCCCGGCAAGTCCGCGACGGTGACCATCACGCTGCGCCGGGGCAGCGCCCCCTGGGACCGGTACGTCACCGGGTCGATCACCTGGCGCGGCAAGGTGCACAGTGCCCGGATTCCGGTCGCCGCCCGCCCGTGGGGCATCACCCCCCGGCCGTACGCTGACGACGGCGAGGAGTTCGGCCGGATGACCAGCGGGTCCTACGGCTACGCCCAGCCGGGCTTCACCGGACCGATCACCGGTCGCAGCACCGGCTACACGCCGATGCGTCGGGAGTCGTACTCGATGCCGGCCGGCGTGTACGGCGGCGTGTTCGACCCGAAGGCGTCCGGGGTGAAGAAGGTCGACTTCACGGTGCCGGCGAATTCCGCCGCCATCATCGTCGAGGCCAACACCGGGGATCCGAACACCAACCTCGACCTGTACCTGTACAAGGGCGACACCCTCGTCTACAGCAGTGACAGGTACTGGACCAGCGCGGAGCAGGCGTACAAGTTCCTGCCCGAGCCGGGGCGCTACACGGCGTACGTGTTCGCTCAGGTGCCCGGCGGCCCGGTGGTGGACTTCACGTTGGGTCACGCCATCATCGGCCGCAACGCCACGTACGCGCCGGCCACGCTGACGATGCCGTCGACGACCGAGCGCGGTCAGAGCCTCAACTTCACGTTGAAGCCCAACCGGCCGCTGCCCGAGGGCGACTTCTGGGCGTACACCGAGTACCGCACCAACGGCACGGTTGTCCCCGGCAACCTCGTCTCCACCCAGCAGAGCGCCTGGGAGCAGTAGCCGTACCGGCTGGTGGGGCGGTGCCGTCGCGGGCCGCCCCACCAGCTTTTCTACCCCTGCCAGGCGTCGATCGCACGCACCCCGTCGCGCAGGGTCCGGTCCAGGGTGGCCGGGTTGCCGCTGCTGCCCTCCCAGCCCTGGTCGTCGAGGACCGTCACCACACCGTCGACCCGGGCCACGGCGATCTGGGCGGCGCCCTCGCCGCCGGTACGCTCGCCGTTCAGACTCGTGGCGGGCCACGTCCGGGTCACCAGCAACGCCTCGTCCCCGACGCCGGGCACCGCCTTGCTCCCGACCGTGACCTTGGTGCCGCCCTGGTCGTACGACGGGCACGCCTGCACCGCGGCGCGGAGACGTCGCAGGTAGTCCGAGGCGCCGTCCCCCTCGAAGGTGAAGATGGTCTGGTGGATCATGCCCTGCGGCGTGTTGCTGTCGGGCTCGCCGGCCTTCTTGTAGGTCAGCGTCATGGCCGCGCTCGCGGTGACCTGTCGACCCCCGGTGCCGAACTCGTTGCCGCACAGCGTGGGCAGCGCCTCGGCGACCCGCGTCGGACGGCGCGGAGACTTCCGCAGCTCGGACGGTAGCTCCACGAAGGCCGACGTCGGGATGGTCGTCGGCGCGCCGGCGCTCGCGGACGGCTGGTCGGTCGGGCTGGGCGCGGCTGTGGGTGTCGATGTCGTCGACGCGGCCGACGGCGTCGGGTCGGACCCTCCTTCGCCAGCCGTGCAGGCGGTGCTCAACGCGACGGTGCCCAGCAACGGCAGGATCAGCGCTCGGGTGGTCGGCGACAGCGCGTACCGGCTCATGTTTCCCCCTCACCTCGACCGGCACAGTTCCCTGCCATGGTCGACCGGAAACGATCGGCACCGGCGTCGGCGCGCCGGCTCGCTCAGGCGCCGGCTTCCGACACGAAGATGCCCCGACCCGCCCGACCGATCAGCTCACCACTCTCGATCATGGTGTCGACGGCACGTCTGACGGTCATGTGGGAGGTGTCGTACTCGTCGGCCAGCAGGCGGACGGACGGCAGCTTGGATCCCGCAGGGTAGATCCCCGCCGCGATCTTGGCTCGCAGATCATCCCTGATCTGTCGCCACAGCGGCTCATTCATCGTTGGTCGGGTTCCTCAGGGCAGCCCGGGTCACGTCGATGACGATTACCGTGACGTTGTCGTGTCCACCCTGGTCGATCGCCATGCCCACGAGTTGGTCGGCGATGCTTCCTGGGTTGTCGTCGGAATCGAGCGCAGCTCGGATCTGCTCGTGCGGCACGTACGAACTCAGTCCGTCAGAGCACAACAGGACTCGGTCGCCGGGCTGAAGCTGGAGCGGCCTCAGGTCGGCCGACCGGCCGTCGGCCCGTCCGTCGAGGAAGCGGGCCAGCCTCCCGGAAAGATGGGGCACCTCCTCGGCGTCGGCGACGAGGTGTTCGTAGGTGTGGTCCTCGCTGATCTGAACCAGGGCGTTGTCGCGGGAGCCGTGGCGTCGGACCAGATAGGCCCGGGAATCCCCGACATTTGCCGCGATCGCATGACCGCCGGAATGCAGCAGAGCGACGAACGTAGTGCCCATCCCCGCCAGATCCGGGTTCTCGCGGACCTTTCTCCGTAACTCGTCGCTCGCGTCGTTGATGGCCCGTCCCAAGAAGTCAGCAAGATCTTCCGGATCCACCGCGCGGTCGTACGCCTGAACGGCAGCGACGACTGTGCTGCTCGCGACGTCACCGGCGACGTGGCCGCCAAGACCGTCGGCGACCACGTACAGCCACTGTCCCTGGCTGTGGGAGTCCTCGTTCCGTCTGCGGACGAGGCCCTGGTGCGTCCGGCTGGCCGCCACGAGACAGAGGGTCACGGTCATGACCTCCTACTCGGTCCGCCGTCGGGCCACGGCTCCTTCGCGCTCGCGTCGCGGTGCAGGACGTGGACTGTTTCGACCCGGTCGCTCGCCACGACGTACTCGGTCACCTCGACCGGCTTCTGGTCGCCTCCCGAGGTGCCGACCCGTACGATCTCCAGTACGGGCAGGTTGGTGGGGATCTCCAAAAGACCGGCTTCGTCCTTGCTGGGCATCCGGGCGCGGTGGATCTCTATCCAGCTGATCGGCCAGTGGCCGGCGTTCTCGATGTGGTGCAGCCACTCGCCTGCCGCCGGGCTCGCGTCCAGGTCGGCGACGATGTGCGCGACGCGTGGGTGAATCCACGAGATATTGATCTGGAACGGGGCCTCGGACGCTGGCCCGGTAACCCGAAATCGGCGAAGCACTTCGGTGCCGGGCTCTACCCCCAGAAGTTTGGCGACGCGGGGATCGTCCAGTCGGGCTGGCGCGTTGATGGCCTCGCCGTGGCTAACCCACACTTCCTGGCTGCTTGCCGAAGGGAACGAGTACCCCGTTGCCTGCGCGTTGCGCTTGACGAGATCACCGCGGGGCCGGCGTGGGCGTATCGTGCCGTATCGAACGGCGATGCCCCGCCCCTGGACGGCCCACACGTAGCCCTCGGTCTCCAGCAGGGCGATGGCCCGGCCGACGGTGTCGCGGTTGGCGTCGTACTCGGCTGCGAGGTCGTTGAGGGTCGGCAGCCGCGCACCCGGCTCCCATTCTCCGGCTTCGATCCGCTCGCGGATCATGGACGCGATGTTCAGGTAGCGCGAGTGCACCGGCACGTCCACGCCCTTCCCGGTTGTCCATAGACAAGCCTTGACGCTGAGGCAGATTGTCCCCACACTATCTCTGAAGATTGTCCCAAGACAATCTGGTGCCTACGAGGTCCGGAGTCAGTCAGCCCTCGAGACCGGCACGCGGGGAGCCCTCAGGAGGGAGATGTCCATGACGGGAAATTGTGCCGAGTCAGAAGCGTTGCCCGTGAGCAGTCCAACGAGGCCGGAGAGGCCGACGGTTGTCGTGGCAGAAGTGCCGCAGGTTTTCGTCCTCATCAGGGACGAGAAGACTGTCGGCTACCTCTTCGACCTTCCCTCGGGTGCGGTGGCCATCCTGGATGGTGCGAGGGAGATCTTCCGATCGGACTCCCTGGACGACTTCGCCAGGTTCTTCGGCCCATTGCTGGATCTTCACATCGCGAAGGTCCGGCAAGACCTCTAAACGAGCAATCCCTGACCTTTGCGGGAGGCGGATGCGGTCGTGACGGTATACCTCAGCGTCATATTGATACCTCTGCGGTGTACCGCTCACCAGCACATCGACGCGGCGGGCCGCCACGGTGGGCGGTGGCGGGCGGGGCGGCGCGACCCGCCCGCCACCGATTCACCTCAGGTGACCGTGACGGTCAGGTTGAGCGAGCGGGTCTCGCCACCGGTGTAGGTGATCGTCACCCGGGCGGTGTAGGTGCCCTTGCGCGGGTAGCTGTGACTCGTCGACCGCAGCGCCGCGCCGTGCGCCACCGCGCTGTTGTCGCCGAAGTCCCACGCGTAGTCGGTGATGCTCTGCCCGGACGGCGCCGTCGCCGTCGCGGTCAACGTGGTGGTCAGCGGCGCGGCGCCGCCGGTCGGGTTGGCCGTGATCGAGAGGGTTCCGCCTGGCTCCTGCTTGACGCCGGCGCCGTTGAACCGCATCCAGTCCAGCGACATCAGGTCGGGTGTGCCGCCGACCTGGGCGGCGTTGACGAACTTGGCGTACAGGACGGTGGTGCCGGTCGGCTTGTTGGTCAGTGTGACGGTGGGGGACACCAGGTTGTCCCACCCGCCGGTCGAGCCGATGGTGGCCGTACCGATCAGGGTGCCGGTCGGCGAGCCGGTGCGCAGCTCGATGGTGCCGCCGAGACCGCCGTTGGTCACCCCGAGCGTCACCGAGCCGATGTTGCGCAGGTCCACCGGCCCGTACGCCGCCCAGTCGTTGTGGTCGACGTCGCCGAGCCGCTTGCCGGCGCGGGCGGTGGTCCGGTCGTTGACGACGAGGCCGGACTGGGCGCTGAAGTGCTCGGCCTCCTTGCTCTTGGGTTGCAGCTGGACCCGGGTCGAGCCGGTGAGCGCGGGTACGCCGGCGGCCGCGCCACCGTCGGTGTACTGGGCGGTGATCAGGGTGTAGAGGTTCTGCCCCGGCCCGTGCCCGTCACCGGCGTCGGCCTCGGTGGCCAACAGCCCGGAGCAGCCGGTGTAGACGTCCAGTGGGTGGGCGTGCGTGTCGTGACCGAGCTGCGTCTGTACGGTCACCTTGGCGCAGTCGACGGTGGTGTCCTCCGGGTCGGTGACCGTCACCGTGTACGGGATCTTGTCGCCGAAGTCGAAGAACCCGCCGTCGGGCACGGTGACGGTGACCGTCGGCCGGGTGTTGCCGACCACCACGTCGGTGACGGCGGTGGCGGTCAGCCCGTTGCCGCTGTTGCGGACGGTCAGCCGGGCGGTGAATTTCCCGGCCGTCGCGTACGTGAAGCTCGGGTTGGCGGCGGTGGAGTCGATGCTGCCGTCGTTGGTGAAGTCCCAGGCGTAGCTGAGCGCGGTGCCGTCACCGGCCGTCGTGCCGGCCGAGGAGAAGCCGACCGTCAGCGGCGTGCGTCCGCTGTCCGGAGTGGCGGTGATCTTCGCGGTCGGTGGCCGTCCGTTGGCCACGTAGTCGATCCGGTAGATGCCGGCGCCGGCGTTGCTGCCGCCGCGACCGCTGCCGGTGCCCTCGCCGAAGTCGATGACGTAGAGCGAGCCGTCCGGGCCGAACTCCGCCTCGAAGGGCTGGATCCAGCTCATGTTCTCGAAGATCCCGTTGATCGACTGGAGGTCGCCGACGGCGGTGGGCGCGAAGCGCGAATTGCTGAACGTCTGCGCCGTCTTGTGGATCGAGAGCGTCTTGAACCACTTGCGGGTGAACTCGTACGTGATCCACTTGCCCTCGAAGTACTCCGGGAACTTGGTGGTACGGGTGTTCGCCGGGTCGAAGTCGTAGACCGGGCCGCTCATCGGTCCGCCACCGCCGGTGCCCACCTCGGGGAACTGGGTGGAGGCGGAGTACGCGTACCAGACCAGCGCCGGCTTCGCCGCCGGCAGGGTGGTCAGGCCGGTGTTGTTGGGGGAGTTGTTCACCGGCGCCGCGCAGTTGAACTTCGCCCCTGAGGTGCTGGTGGCGAAGTTGTAGTCGTTGAACGGGATGTTGTTGCCCACGCAGTACGGCCAGCCGTAGTTGCCGGCGGTGGTGATGCGGTTGAACTCGACGGTCCCCTCCGGTCCACGGTTCGGATCCGCGGCGCGGGCGTCCGGGCCGTAGTCACCGACGAGCACCGCGTTCGTTCCCGGCTCGATGGTGATCCGGAACGGGTTGCGCATGCCCATCGCGTAGATCTCCGGTCGGGTCCGCGCGGTGCCGGCCGGGAAGAGGTTGCCGCTGGGCACGGTGTACGTACCGTCGGCCTGCGGGGTGATCCGCAGGATCTTGCCGCGCAGGTCGTTGGTGTTGCCGGCGGTGCCCTGGGCGTCCCACGCGGCCCGGCCGGACTGCTCGTCGATCGGGGTGTAGCCGCTGGACGCGAACGGGTCGGTGTTGTCGCCGATCGCGGCGTACAGGCGGCCGGCCGCGTCCATGGCCAGCGAACCGCCCATGTGCGAGTTGGCCCGACCCACGCCCCGGTACGTCGGGACGGTCAGCAGCCGCTTCTCCGAGGAGAGCGCGACACTGTTGTTGGCCACCGTGAACCGGGAGAGGTTGAGCTGTTTCAGGGTCTTGTCCGACCAGAGCAGGTAGACCCAGCCGTTGCTGGCGAAGTTGCGGTCCAGGGTCATCCCGAGCAGTCCGTCGGACTGGTCGGTCATCGCCGAGGTGTACGCGAAGTCGAGCAGCGTGGTGACCTGGAGCGTGTCCGAGTCGACCACCTTGAGCGCCCCGGTGCGCTGGATGTAGTAGACCTTGCGGTCGGGCGCCACGGCCAGCTCGAACGGGTCGGCCAGGTTCTCGGTGACCAGACCCACCCGCTCGAAGGTGCCCGTCTTGGTCGCCGAGCAGTCGCCCGCGACCGCGCCCGCGGCCCACTCGATGCCGTACCGCAGGTGCTCCAGGAACGTGGCGCTGCTGAACTGGGCGCTGGCGTGCCCACCGGCGGTGAACCAGGACCGGCCGCCGTCGTAGCGTTGGCACCAGGAGTACGGGTGGTCGACGCCCTCGTCGAGGCCGCTGATCCCGTCGCGCACCTTGATCTGCGCGAGGGTGTGCACGTTGCCGGTCGGGTTGGTCCGCCAGTTGTACCACTCCTCGCTCTGCTCCCACAGCTCCGGCAGGTTGCGGGTGGAGGGGTGGGCGCGGTCGAGGATCTTCACCCGCCCGGGGTACGTCCCACCGGTGGCCGAGAAGTCGGGGTGGTAGTCGAAGATGGTGCCGACCAGACCCTCGTACCAGGGCCAGTCGCGTTCACTGGCCGAGGCGGCGTGCAGGCCGGCCCAGCCGCCCCCGTTGCGGATGAACGTCTGCAACGCCGCGCGCTGGCCGGCGTTGAGCAGGTCACCCGAGGCGGGGGTGGAGTTGGTGTTGTTGAAGACCAGGGCGTCGAAGGTGGCGAGGTTGGCGTCGGTGAAGGCGCCCGCGTCGGTGGTGGCGACCACCTCGAAGTTGTGCGTGGCCCCGAGCTGCTGGATCGCGGCGACGCCGGCCGGGATCGAGTCGTGGTAGAAGTTGGTGATCTTCGAGAAGACCAGCACCCGGAAGCGGGGGGCCGCCTCGGCGGGTAGGGCGGTGGTGGTGGTCAGTACGGTGGCGACGGCGAGCAGGATGAGGCAGAACGCGCGCAGGTGTTTGGGCATGGGGGCGCTCCCTGTCGGACGGTGAGGGTCGGAAAGCGCTTTCTCGCTGCCCGCATCACGGTACTGACGCGCAGTTACGAACGTCAATAGAGCTGAGGTAAGCGGTTTCCTAGGCGCGGACCCACCCGAGCCTCGTCGTCGTTGCCAGGAGCCGAGAGGAGTCGACGAGTGCACGTCACCATGGCTACCGACGCCGGTAGGGCCGACCGGCCGAACGAGGACTTCGTCGGCGCGGTTCCCAACGCGATCGTCCTGCTGGACGGCGCCGGCATCCCCGGCGCCGAGCGACTCTGCGCGCACGGAGTCTCCTGGTACACCCGCCGCCTCGGTGGCGCGCTGCTCGGCGGTCTCGCGCGGGCCGACGGACGCGACCTCGCGGCCATCCTCGCCGACGCCATCGCCGCGACGGCCTCCGCCCACCGCACCACCTGCGACATCACTGATCCCCGCAGTCCACAGGCGACCGTCCTGATGGCCCGCGCCCATCGGGGACGGCTGGACCATCTCCTGCTCGCGGACTCGTACCTCATGCTCGACCAGGTCGGCGGCGGCGTGCGGGTGCTCACCGACGAGCGCGAGGTGGTCGCCAGGCGGGAATGCTCGGCGCCGCTGGCCGGCGTCGCACCCGGAACCGAGGAGTACGACCGCGCCCGCGCCTTGTGCGCCACGGCCCTGCGCGCCCGCCGGAACCAGCCCGGCGGCTACTGGATCGCCAAGGACGATCCGCGCGCGGCGTGGGAGGCGGTGACCGGCAGCGTCGCCCTCGACGAGCTCAACGGCATCGCGGTGCTCAGCAACGGTGCCAGCCGGATCGTCAGCCCGTACGGCCTGACCGGCTGGCCGGGGGTGCGGGAACTGCTGGCCGCCGACGGTCCGTCCGGTGTCATCCGTCGCGTCCGTGCGTTCGAAGCGGAGGTGTGCGGCGGCACCGACGCCCTGGTTCCGGACGACGCCACCGTGGCCCACTACCGTCTGATCCCGTGATGGAGTACGAATTCGAGGGCGCCGTGTGGGAGTGGCGAGGGCCGTCGCCGTACCACTTCGTGACGATCCCACCCGACGGCGTCGACCTGGTGCGCCAGGTGGCGTCGGCGGTCACCTACGGCTGGGGCATGATCCCGGTGGAGGTCCGCCTGGGGCGCAGCCGGTGGCGCACCTCCCTGTTCCCGAAGGACGAGGGCTATGTCCTTCCGCTGCGGGACTCGGTGCGCCACAAGGAGGGCATCGCCCTCGACGACGTCGTGCACATCCACCTCGCCGTTCGGCCGCGGTAGCGCGGCTCGCCACCCGCCCTGGTCGGACGCCGAGCGACAGCGTCCGACCAGGGGCGGCTGCTAGAGGTACGGGCGCGTGATCAGTTCGATCGCGTGTCCGGCCGGGTCCTTGAAGTAGACCCCTCGGCCACCGTGTTCGGTGTTGGTTTCTCCCGGCCGCTTCATCTGCGGGTCGGCCCAGTACGTGATGCCTCGTTCCTGGATGTACGCCAGGCCACGCGTGAAGAGTTCGTCGTCGACGAGGAACGCGTAGTGCTGCATCTGGATGTCCACCGGCGGCTCGGCGAACTGGAGCAGCACACCCTCGTCCAGCAGTACGTTGACGAACGGCCCCCACGAGGGCGCCTCCGGGAGTCCGAACAGTTCCCGGTAGAAGGCGGCGGAGGCGTGCTTGTCCGTCGCGGCGATGATGGTGTGGTTGAACGTGACCGTCACGAGTACCCGTCTTTCGGTCGATCCGAAGACCCGACCGGAAGCACACGGCGTCCAGCAGCCGCACTGATGTGACAGACCCCGAAGGCGAGAATGCCCCGGACCCATGCGGGAGACGCGTACGCGTCGATCTCGGCATGGCGGCTGAAGTAGCCAGAACCTCCGGGGGTAGGCCCATCTGGGGCGCGCGAGAAGGCTAGCACGACGTCCTCTCACCTACCTGACCACCTGCCGCCGAGCGGACTCGAAGCTCGGACGGTTGGCTATCGTCTGCGGTATGGCGATCGATTTCTCCGGCGTCGTGGGCGCGGCCTTCCTCGCGGACGGCCCGGCCGACGGTGTCGACCTCAGCCTGTTCGGGCAGTTCGCGGGCTCCTGGGTGCTGGACTGCACCGAGTACGAGCCCGACGGGTCCTCCACGGTGCGCCGGGGCGAGTGGCACTTCGGCTACGCGCTGGGCGGGCGGGCGACCACCGACGTCTGGATCCTGCCGGGCGTCGAACACGGTGTCAGCGTGCGGTTCCCCGACCCGTCGGCGGGTGCCGGGGTGTGGCGTTCGACGTGGGTTGGCCCGCTCCGGCGGCGGACGCACACCTTCCTGGCGTCGCGCGTCGGTGACGAGATCGTGCTCGACGGTGGCGAGCTGCGCTGGACCTTCTCCGAGATCGAGGCCGACGCGTTCCGCTGGCGCAACGAGGCGCGGCAGCCCGACGGTGGGTGGCGTCTCCAGCAGAGGTTCCAGGTGTGGAGGTCGTCCTGATCCCGCCAGCGAACTCTGCGCCGGTGCACCTGCCCGAGACCCGGGCCGTACCGGTCATCCGTGCCGACTTCAGCGACGACGGCGGATGGGAACGACTCAGGGACGAGATCTGCAGCCCCACCACGGAGGGCTTCGCCGCGGCCGTGGAGTTCGTCGAGGACCGGTCGTTGGTCGGCCTCGTCGGCGCGGCGATCGCAGGCTGCTTTCCGCGCGCCTACCCGACCCGGTACCGGCACCCGGTGCTGTTCGTCGTCGACGCGGTCACCGTCTCGCTGCCGGAGCATCCGCTGCTCGTGGTCAACCTCAACGAGCACGACGACACGGGCTCGTTCCGGACCCTGCCCCGGCAGGTCCAGGCGATCGAGAACAACCTCTCGATCGCCAACATGGATGTCGCCGAGTTCGCGCGCTCGACCGGCCCGGACGGCGTCTTCCGAGGCTTCTGAACGGCGGCCGGGAAGCTACGCCCCAGCCGCCGGCAGGAGCAGCGCCTCCGCGCCGACCGGTCGGAACCCGGCGGCCTGGAAGGCGCGCACGCTGCGGGCGTTGCCGGCGGCCTGCTGTGCCCAGACCGGTTGCCCATCGGGTACGAGGTGTCGGGCGGCCGTCGCCAGCGCCCGTCCCAGGCCCCGGTGGCGGCATCCCTCGTCGACCTCGATCGCCGTCTCCCAGCGCCCCGCCACGCCTCGGCCCAGGACGACCACCCCGCCGTCGGCGGCCCAGACCCGGACGTCGTCACGACGCCGACGCGCGCGGCCCGCGCGGGCGTGCCCGGCGTCCGGAACCTCGGTCAGCCGCAGCGGGGGCGGGCCGGGAAGAGGGCTCGCGACCGTCAGCAGGTCGATGGTGTCGGTGGATCGCCCGGTGCGGTCGAGCAGCGCGCCGAGGAAACGCGGATTCATCGTGGCCGCCAGGCCGTCGCAGTCGAGCGTCGCCAGCGTACGGCGTACCCATGCGGGGTCCTCGTCGGTGAACACCACGGAGTGCGCGGTGAACGCGATGACGCCGGCGTCGCGGTGGCACGGCTGCGGTACGACGGTGGTCCCGCCGTCCGCCGGCGGGAAGTGCCCGATCGCGGCCGCGCGCAGGATGTCGGCCAGGGTGCTGCCGGCGATCGTGGTCTCCTCGGCTCGGTGGAGTAAGCGCCGGGGGGGGGGGGGGGGGGGGGGGGG
>NZ_JBYIRN010000029.1:0-84821 GCF_057708145.1 Micromonospora sp. bgisy143 | reverse complement strand
CCCGCCACAACAGCCGACGACCCCCGGACACCCCGCCACAACGGTCATCCGCGCCACCAGGTCGGGAGTCCCCAACCGGACCGGAAACCCTTTGATCCACTCCGCTTCGCCGATGTCGGGGGGTCCCGGTGAGCTGGATACCGCGGTATCGGGGAACTGGAGTCGATCATTGGCGACGCGGCGCGACCGGCCGTCAGGGTCAAGCCACGGCGCGGCAGCAAGAACGGGGCAGGGGCGCAGGCGTGCCGGCGCAGCCACCACGCCGCGCCCCATTTCTGGGGCAGCTCGACAGGAGCCGAAACAGACAGCCGGGGTCGGGACCACCCGGCCATCGCCTCGCCGCTGTCGCGGCTGCGCTGCTGTCGGGCCGCCGAGCCGGCACATCGTCGACTCGACTTCACGGGAACCGGGGCGTCCCTGGGGACAGACCGGTTTCACAGCAGCCGAGTCCATCAAGGCCGACCGCACACGACGCAGGCCGTCGACCCGGATCGGGGTCGACGGCCTGCGGTCGTGCTCGTGCGGGTGGTGCGCGAAGCGGAGGTCAGCGCTCGTTGAACGGGACGTAGTCCCGCTCGGCCGCGCCGACGTAGACCTGCCGCGGACGGCCGATCTTGGTCTCCGGGTCGTTGATCATCTCGCGCCACTGGGCGATCCAGCCGGGGAGCCGGCCGAGCGCGAACAGCACCGTGAACATCTTCGTGGGGAAGCCCATGGCCTTGTAGATCAGGCCGGTGTAGAAGTCCACGTTCGGGTAGAGCCGCCGGGATACGAAGAAGTCGTCGGCGAGCGCGATCTCCTCGAGCTCCATGGCGATGTCCAGCAGCGGGTCCGGCTTGGCCATCCGGCCGAGCACGTCCTGGGCGGCCTTCTTGACGATCGCCGCCCGCGGGTCGTAGTTCTTGTAGACCCGGTGGCCGAAGCCCATCAGCTTGACGCCGTCCTCCTTGGCCTTGACCTTGCGGACGAAGGACCGGACGTCGTCACCGCCGGAGTGGATCTGCTGGAGCATCTCCAGCACGGCCTGGTTGGCACCGCCGTGCAGCGGGCCGAACAGTGCGTTCACGCCCGCCGAGACGGAGGCGAACAGGTTGGCGTTGCTGGAGCCGACCAGCCGGACGGTCGACGTGGAGCAGTTCTGCTCGTGGTCGGCGTGCAGGACGAAGAGCATGTCCAGCACCTTCGACATGACCGGGTCGACCTCGTACGGCTCTGCCGGCACGCCGAACGTCATGCGCAGCAGGTTGTCCACGTACCCGAGGGAGTTGTCCGGGTAGAGCAGCGGCTGCCCGATGGACTTCTTGTACGCGTACGAGGCGATGGTGGGGACCTTCGCCATGAGCCGGACGGTGGAGATCTCCACGTGCTCGGAGTCGAACGGGTCCAGGCTGTCCTGGTAGAAGGTCGACAGCGCGCTCACGGCGGACGACAGCACCGCCATCGGGTGGGCGTCCCGGGGGAAGCCGTCGAAGAACCGACGCATCTCCTCGTGCAGCAGCGAGTGCCGCCGGATCCACTCGGTGAACTCGGTCAGCTGCTGCTCGGTGGGCAGCTCACCGTAGATGAGCAGGTACGAGACCTCCAGGAAGGAGGACTTCTCGGCCAGCTGCTCGATCGGGTACCCCCGGTAACGCAGGATCCCCGCGTCGCCGTCGATGTAGGTGATCGCGGATGAGGCAGCGGCGGTGTTGACGAAACCCGGGTCGTACGTCGTCATCCCGGTTTCCTTCAACAGCTTGCTCACCCCGATGCCAGCGGGGCCCTCGACCGCGGAATGCACCGGCATCGACAGCTGCCCGCCGGGGTGGTCGAGCTTGACTTCCGTCATGTGGTTCCTCGCTTCGCCGGCAGATCTACGTTGAATTGCCTTCGCTTCTACCGTAATTGCGGCTCGGGGGACACTGCCCGCCGTGGTTCGGCGGTGAGGTATGCGTCACCCGATTCCCGACCAGCAGGCCGGGAAACCCGCAATCCCGGCAGGCGGGAAGCCCACGAAAGCCGCAAACGACCAGCCCGGCGGACAGCTCAGGACAGCGTCAGGCGACGCAGCGTACCCGTGGAGGTGACCTGGTAGACGTCGAGCTGGTTGGTGCCGGCGCGGAACAGCCGGTCGTCGGTGAGCAGCGCGGCGAAGCGACGGCCGCCCGGGTCGGTCGGCACCACCGGGACGACCGCGCCGATCCGTCCGTTGACGGCGACGGCCAGCAGCGTGCCGTCCGGTACGGCGGCGGGCACGTCACCCCAGACGAGCGCCGGGAGGGTGCCGGTGTCCGGGTCGGTGGCCCGGAACGCGGTCAGGTCGGCGACCCGGGCGCTGCCGCCGCTCGGTCCGGCGCGTACCTCGGTGCCGACCAGCGGGTGCGGTGTCGGCAGCGGCGGTGGGGTGGGCACCCCGCCGGGGAAGGTGACCGCCTGGCCGGGGGTGTCGTAGAAGTGTTTAGCACCGTCGGTGCGCGGCGCCTGCCGGGCGGAGCGGCCGTCGACCCGCCAGGGCAGGCGGATGCCGGCCTCGTCGGCGACGGTGGGCAGCAGGTCGACGTGTTCCCAGTTGCGGTCGTCCACCCGGCCGGTCTGCTGGCGCGGTTCCTTGACGAACATCGGCACCCAGGCCACCTCGTCGGCGGCGGCCTTGATGGCGTCCATCCCCCGGCCCTGCGCGCCCGGTGTGAAGCTCACCCCGTGGTCGGCGGTGACGACGACGAGGGCCTGGTCCCAGAGGCCGCTGGCACGCAGCGTACGCAGCGTCTCGCCGATCAGCCGGTCGGTGTAGCCAAGTTGGGCGAGGTGGCGCTGACGGGCCAGGTCGATCCAGCCGGCGCCCTCGTTGGGCAGGTCCTCGGGGGCGTCGTACCGCGCCCCGGACGGCAGGTACGCCCACGGGGAGTGCGGCATCAGCAGGTGCAGGAAGTGCAGCGCCGGTCGGGGCTGCGGCTTCAGCCCGGCGAGGAAGCTGGTGAACCGGGCGGGCTGGTTGTCGTCGAGACTGTCCCAGCGGAACTTGGGGTCGGCCGGCACCGGCTCGGCGGCGTCCAGGCCGGCCTCGGCCCGCGTCCGCTCCCGGTACGAGTCCTCCGGGTCGACCGCGCTCTCCGTCGGCCCGGCGATCCGGCCGAACAGCTTGCCGGTCTCCTGCACCAGCACGCCGAGCCCCTGTTCCGGGGCGACCGGCTGCTCGCAGCGGCTGGGCGGGCAGAGCCGGGTGATGCTCTCCTCGGCCTGGATGTCGTACAGGCCGCCGAAGGCGGTGAAGAGGTTGTCCGGGTACTGCGAGTAGTGCGGCGCGACCGACCGCGCCGGGTAGCGGCCGGTGAGCATCGCCGGCAGCGCGTAGGGCGTCCACCCGCTGACCCCGGTGGCGTTGCGGTACCAGGTGGAGGCGTCGGCCAGCTCGGCGAAGTGCGGGAACCGCGCGGCGTCGATCCGGCCGTCACCGCCGAGCAGGCTGACCAGCGGCAGTTCGTCGAGGACCAGCATGACCACCGGCGGGTGCACGGTCGTGCCCTGGGCGGTGCCGGCCGCGCCGCCGTCGCCGCGCGGCAGCACGACCGCCGAGGTGGGTGACACGAACAGGAACAGCGCCACGAACGCCACCGGTCCGGCGGCGGCCAGTCGCAACGCGCGGCCCGGGGCCCGCCACCGCCGGTGCGCCGCCGCGCCGGCCACCCCGGCCAGACCGGCAAGACCCAGCAGGGGTACGCCCCGAAGCGTCGTCGTGTGCCGGCCCACCTGCACGGCGAGGGCGGCGACCAGCAGGCCGACCAGCACGGTGTGGGTGAGCGCCCGGGCGGTCCGGCCGGCGAGTCGACTGAGCGCGCCCAGCGCCGCCACGGGCACCGTGGGCACGAGCGCCACCAGCGCGACCAGCAGCAGGATCTGGCCGGTGTCGGCGCGGTGGAAGAGGAAGAAGTCGGGGCTGCGGCCGAGCACGTCCAGCAGCGGCTGGGTGACGACCAGCCCGACCAGCGCGACGATCTCCAGCAGCCGGCCCAGCTCGCCGCGCCAGCCCCGCTCCCACCGCCCATCCGCCGTCCGGGGTGGCGGTGGGGCGGGCGGAGTCGTGAGGGCCGGTTCAGCCACCCATCACCGTCCGGTAGAGCGTGCGGGTGCCGGTGGGCAGTTCCAGCCGGTCGGTGATCCGTCCCCGGGCGGCGAGGAGCCGTTCGAAGGTGTCCCGCCGGTAGTCGGGGAAGAGGCCGTCGGGCTTGTTGGCCAGCAGTCGGGCGGCCATCGGGTCGTCCGGGTGGACGAACTCCACCACCACGGCCCCGCCGGGCGCGGTGAGCCCGGTCAGCCAGTCGACGACCTCCGGCAGCGGCACGTTGCGGCCGATCGCCAGGTGGTGCACGAGGGCCAGGGCGAGTACGACGTCCGCCGACGCCCGCTGCGCGAAGCCGGCGCGCTCGACGCCGCGCCAACCGCCTCCCGGGGACGGGTCGGCCAGGTCGACCACCAGCGGCAGGATCCGTTGCTGTCCCTCGGCGCGCAGTGCCCGGTACAACTCGTCGACCACGGCCGGGTCCTGTTCGACGGCGACCACGTAGTCGGCGTGCCCGGCGGCCAGTCGGGCGTACCGGCCGTCGTTGGCGCCGAGGTCGAGCACCAGGCGCGGACGGCCGGCGGCGGCCACGGCGGCGACCACGAACTGTTCCTTGGCGACCCGGTCCCGGGCCGAGTAGCCGCAGGTGCGCTGGTAGTCCGACCAGTGGCTGCCGGCCGGGCGGTACGACAGGCGGCGGACCAGCTTCTCGATGCCGCGTACGGTGGCCGCCTGCAACTGGCGCGAGTAGCCGGCGGCGCGGAGTTGGGCCTTGACGTCGCTGGTGCTGGCGGCGGCGTTGCGCTGCTGCATGGCGGCGTGCAGGTGCAGGTGGGTCAGCACACCGGGGCGCAGTCGACGGGTTCCGCCGAAGAGGGGGCGGAGCTGTTCGGCCTCGATGCCGTCGACCTGAGCGCGCAGCCAGGGCTGGAAGTCCACGCCCAGGTGCGCGGTGAGCAGCAGCGGGTACAGCATGGTCTGGCAGAACTGCCGGTAGCCGGCCCACGGTTCGCCGTCCCGGACCGGTTCGAAGGAGCCGATGTCGATGAAGACCGGTTTCGCGCCGCGCCACTGCAGGTTGTACGCGGACCCGTCCTTGGTGGTGAAACCCTCGGCCAGGGCGGTACGCAGGATCTCCAGGTGCAGCAGCGCGGCGTCGCGCAGCATGGCGAACGACCACTCGTACGGGTGGGAGACGAACGGGATGCGTTCGTGGCGCAGCACCGCCGCCCAGCCGGCGTCGGCGGGCGCCAGGGTCGGTGGGGCGTCCTCGGTGGCGCACACCTTGCCCGCCGACACGAGAGCGGGAAAGAACGGGCTGGCCGCGAGGGTCCGCCAGTGCGCGGCGGCCTGGGCGTCGAGCCCGCGCAGCACCTCGTCGCCGACGTGGAAGACCCGGTTGGCGGGGTCGCGGAAGGAGGCGGGCTCGGGGCGTACCCCGGTGGGTGTGGTCGTCATCGTCGCCGTGACCGTTACCGCTGGTCGGTGGGCTGCCGGCGGAACCGGTCGACCAGCCGCCGCCAGTAGAGCTTGGCGGCGACCGCGGCGCCGGCCACCCCGCCGACGACGGCCTGCACGATCAGGCTGCCCGATCCCGCGTCCAGGTAGGCCAGATGGATCACCGACCGCTCCTTCCCCTCGCCCGTCTCGACATCGGCGTTCCAGGACGACAGCCTTGAGGCTTTTGACCGGAAAGCCGGACTTGTCCAACACCGTACGCTGCTCGTCCGCGCCGTCGCGGGCACATCCGAGGACTCCCAGGCCGACCACAGGAAGCAGCCCTCGTCGGTAGGCTGCGAAGCGTGCGCTGGATGGTCGTGGACGCACCTCTGGACTCCTCCGGCGCTGGGCGCGGTGAGGAGCGGGCACCGGCCGCCCTGCGCCGGGCCGGCCTGCTCGACGCACTGGTGGCCGACGACGACGGGCAGATCGACGAGGCCCGGTTGCGGGACCCGCGCCGGGACCCGGCGAGCGGAGTGATCGGGGCCGCCGGTCTGGTGCAGGCCGGCGCCGCGATCAGCGCGCGGATCGGCGGACTGATCGCGGACGGCCACCGGCCACTGGTGCTCGGCGGGGATTGCGCGATCCTGCCCGGCATCTGCCGCGCCCTGCCCCGCACGACCGAGCTGTGGTTCGTCGACGCGCATCCCGACTTCCTCGACGGCGCCACGTCGCCGACCGGCGAGGCCGCCGACATGGACCTGTCGGTGGTCACCGGGCACGGCCCGGCCGCCGCGATCGGCGTCGACGACGCGCTGCTCGACCCCGCCCGGGTGCACCTGCTCGGCCACCGACCGGCCACCGACGAGGACAGTCGCGTCGAGGCGGCCCGGATCGACCCGGCGATCCACCAGCTGCCCGCCGCCGACCTGCTGCGTGCCGGCGCCGGGGCGGTCGGCGCGGGCCTGGCCGCCGACGGCGACGGGCCGGCCTGGCTGCACCTCGACCTGGACGTGGTGGATCCGCGGGACCTGCCGGCGGTGACGTACCCGGAGCCGGACGGGCTGCGCTGGCCCGACCTGGTCGCCCTGCTCACTCCGCTGGCCCGCGCCGACCGGCTGCTCGGGATGAGCGTGACCGACCTGAACACCGACGAGGACCCCGACGGGCGGCACACCCGCCGCGTCGTCGAGGTCCTCGCGCAGATGCTGACCGGCTGATCGGCCTAGCTACGCCGGTGGTGCATGCCCAGGCGCAGCAGCACGAACCGCAGCGCGGTCGCGGCCAGGTTCGCGGCCACCAGCACCGCCAGCTCCACCGTCCGGGCGGGCGCGGCGTCGACGGCGTGCAGCACCGCCAGCGCGCCGCTGGTCAGGGCGAGGCCGAGCGCGAACGCCAGCAACCCCTGCGCGTGGTGCCGACCGGCGTGCCGGCTGCCGGTGATGCCGAACGTCAGCCGCCGGTTCGCCGCCGTGTTCGCCACCGCCGTGAGCAGCAGCGCCAGCAGGTTCGCCGGTTGCGCGCCGAGCACGCCCCGGGTGGCCACGAAGAGCAGCAGGTAGGCCAGCGTGCTGGCCACCCCGACGGCGGCGAACCGGACCAGCTGCCCGGGCAGCCCGACCGGCACCTGCGCCGGCGGCGGGGCCAGCGGTTCCCGACCGAGCTGCGCGCGCAGCTCGGCCAGGGGCAGCGCGCCGGTCAGCAAAGCCCGCCCGAGCCGACCCATCCCCCGCAGGTCGGCCAGGGCGGTGGCGACGATGTCGACCCGGCTGTCCGGGTCGTCGACCCAGTCCACCGGCACCTCGTGGATGCGCAGCCCGGCCCGTTGGGCGAGGACCAGCAGCTCGGTGTCGAAGAACCAGCCGGTGTCCTGCACGAGAGGCAGCAGTTCACCGGCGACGTCCGCGCGGATGGCCTTGAACCCGCACTGCGCGTCCGAGAACCGTGCCGCGAGCGCCCCGCGCAGCAGCAGGTTGTACGCCCGGGAGATCACCTCCCGCTTGGTGCCGCGCACCACCCGGGCGGTACGCGCCAGCCGGGTGCCGATCGCCAGGTCGGAGTGGCCGGAGATGAGCGGCGCGACCAGCGGCAGCAGCGCCGCCAGGTCGGTGGACAGGTCCACGTCCATGTACGCCAGCACCGGCGCGGACGACGCCGACCACGCGGTGGACAACGCCCGCCCCCGCCCCTTCGCGTCCAGGTGCAGCACCTCGACGCCCGGGAGTTCACCGCGGAGCACGTCGGCGACTGCCAGGGTGCCGTCCACGCTCGCGTTGTCGGCGACGGTGATCCGGAACGGGTACGGGAAGTGTTCCGTGAGGTGCGCGTGCAGCCGGCGGACGCACGGCCCGAGGTCTACCTCCTCGTTGTGGACGGGGATCACCACGTCCAGCACCGCGCCGTCCGTGGTGGACCGGGTCCGGACGGCGGGACGCGGGCCGCTGAGTGCGGTCATGACGCGTCCGCGCCGGTGCTCAGGTCGTAGAGGGTGACCCCGTCGACGGTCTGCGCGGTGAAGGTCTCGGTGACCCAGGTGGAGATCTCCTGGGAGGCCGAGCTGCCTCCGTTGGCCCGGAAGCCACCGCCACCCACGAAATAATGGATCTTGCGATCGGCCACGTAGCGCTGGAACTGGGCGAGCGTCGGGGACGGGTCGCTGCCGTTGAACCCGCCGATCGGCATCACCGGGTCGCCGGTGGCCAACTGATAGCCGGAGGCGTTGTTGGAGCCGATGGTGGCCGCCACCCAGGTGTAGTCGTCGCTGTCGCGCTCCAGCAGCGCACGCAGCGCGGCGCTGGGCTCGCGGGCGTCGAGCAGACCGCCCATGCCGCCGCCGGCCTCCCGGAATCCCCCGCCGCCGGGGAAGCCAGGCCGTTGACCGCCACCGGGGAAGCCGCCCGGGAAGCCCGGCGCCTGCCCGCCACCGGGAGCACCCGGCACCTGCCCGCCACCGGGGAAGCCCGGGAACTGCCCGCCGTTCTGGTTGCCGTTGCGGCCGTCGCCGCCGCGCGGCTGAGCGCCGTTCTGGTTGCCATTGCGGCCGTCGCCGGGGAACTGCCCGTCGCCGGGGAACGCCATGCCGCCCGGCGGTCGCCCGCCGGGGCCGCGGCCGAAGCCGCCCGCCCCGGCCGGGCCGGCGCTCGGGATCGAGCCGGTGTGCGGGGTGGCGGCGGTCTGCGCCGCGTACGCCGCCGGCCCTGCGAGGGCCGCCGCCGCGCCGACGCCGAGCGCCACCGGCACCAGCCACCGGGGTAGCCGGGCAGCCAGCAGGAGCAGGGCCGCGCCGAGCAGGCCGGCGACCAGCACGACGGTACGCAGCCACGGGTACCAGTCGGGGCTGCGCCCCAGCAGCACCCACGCCCACCAGACGGTGACCGCGAGGGTGGCGGCGAGCGTCGCCGTGGCGGCCGGCGGACGCCACCGGGACACCGTCACCGGTTCCTCGTGCGGCTCGTTCGCCGGGGCGGAGCGCGGTCGGCGCTGCCGCCAGAGCAGGGTGACGCCGATGCCGACCAGTGCGCCGACGGCCGGTGCGAGCGCCACGGTGTAGTAGGCGTGGAAGATCCCGGACATGAAGCTGAAGATCAGACCGGTGACCAGCAGCCAGCCGCCCCACAGCAGCAGACCGGCCCGGGTGCGGTCGGTACGCGCGGCCCGACCGGCCAGCAGCAGGCCCGCGACCAGCAGGATCAGCGCGGCCGGCAACAGCCAGGAGATCTGACCGCCGACCTCGCCGCCGAACATCCGCAGCAGGCCCGTCTGCCCGGAGAACGGGCCGCCACCACCGCCCATCCGTCCGGCGCCGCCGCCGACGCTGCCCACCTCGTCGCCGGTGATCCGGCCGAGGCCGTTGTAGCCGAGGGTCAGCTCCAGGATGCTGTTCCCCTGCGACCCGCCGACGTACGGGCGCGCGCCGGCCGGGACGAGTTCGACGACGGCCACCCACCAGCCGGCGGACACCACCACCGCGAGATCTGCCAGCAGGAGTTGCCGTACCCGCCGCCACAGCCCGGTCGGCGCGGCCAGCAGGTAGACACCGGCGAACACCGGCACCAGCAGGAACGCCTGGAGCATCTTGGTCAGGAAGCCGAAGCCGACCAGCACGCCGACCAGCACGATCCACCGGGTGCTGGCGGTCTCCACCGCGCGCACGGTGGCGTACGCGCCGCCGACCAGCAGCAGTACGAGCAGCGCGTCGGGGTTGTTGAAGCGGAACATCAGCGTCGCCACCGGGGTGACGGCGAGGACCGTCCCGGCGATCAGGCCGGCGACCGGCCCGTACCAACGCTTCACGCTGGCGTACAGGACGCCGACGGAGGCGACGCCGCACAGCGCCTGCGGGACGAGCATCGCCCAGCTGTTGAGCCCGAAGATCCGCACCGACAGGGCCATCAGCCACAGCGAGGCGGGCGTCTTGTCCACCGTGATCGAGTTGGCCGCGTCCGACGAGCCGTAGAAGAACGCCTTCCCGCTCACCGAGCCGGCCTGCACGGCGGCGGCGTAGAACGAGTTGGCCCAGCCGGAGCGGCCCAGGCCCCAGAGGTAGAGCAGACCGGTGCCCAGGAGCAGGGCCAGCAGCGCGAGCCGGGTCCAGGTCGCCGGGCGACCCGGCGGCGGGGGTTCCTCGCCACGGGCGCTCGGGTCGGGCAGCTCGACCGGCTCGGCGGGCGTCGTCGGCTGGGTGTCTGTTCGGTCCATGCGGCCAGCCTCGGCGGCCGGACTGGCGGGACCCCGTGCGCCGACTATGCGTCAGCTGTGGGATTCGGCAGCCGGACGGCGAACACCGTCCGACCCGGACGGCTGTCCACGCCGACGGTGCCGTGGTGCGCCTCCACCACGGCCGCCACGATCGCCAGGCCGAGGCCGGTGCTGCCGTGCGCCCGGGACCGGGAGCTGTCGCCCCGGGCGAACCGCTCGAACATCTCCGGTCGTACCTGGGGCGGCACTCCCGGCCCGTCGTCGGCGACGGTGAGGACGGCGGTGTCCGCCTCGACCGCGAGGGTGGTGGTGACCGTCGTGCCGGGCGGGGTGTGCACGCGGGCGTTGGCCAGCAGGTTCGCCACCACCTGGTGCAGCCGGGCGGCGTCGCCGGGCACCCGGATGACCACCTCGGGCAGGTCGAGCCGCCAGTGGTGCTCGGGGCCGGCGACGTGCGCGTCGCTGACCGCGTCCACCACCAGGGCGGACAGGTCGACCGGGTCCGCCGCGAGCGGTCGGCCGGCGTCCAACCGGGCCAGCAGCAGCAGGTCGTCGACGAGGCTGGTCATCCGGGTGCTCTCGGATTCGACGCGGCGCAGGGCGTGCGCCACGTCGGCGGGGACCTCGTCGCGGCCCCGCCGGGCCACCTCGGCGTACCCGCGGATCGCGGCAAGGGGGGTGCGCAGCTCGTGGCTGGCGTCGGCGACGAACTGGCGTACCCGGGTCTCGCTGGCCTGCCGCGCGGCCAGCGCGTCGGCGACGTGGCCCAGCATCCGGTTCAACGCCCCGCCGACCTGGCCGACCTCGGTACGCGGGTCGGTGTCGGCGGCCGGCACCCGGACGGCGAGCGCCACCTCGCCCCGGTCCAGCGGCAGTTCGGTGACCCGGGTGGCGGTCGCGGCCACCCGGGTCAGGGGTCGCAGCGTGGCCCGCACGATCAGCGCGCCCGCTCCCCCGGCCAGGAGCAGGCCCAGGCCGACGACCCCGGCCTGGGCGGCGACCAGCGCCCAGATGGTGTCCTGCACGTTGCTGAGCGGAATCGCCACCGCGACCACCGTCCCGTTGGGCAGTTGCCGGGCCACCGCCCGGACGTCCCCTTCGTCGAGGGTGACCGTGCGGGGCCGACCGTCGGTGGGCAGCGCGGTCAGCCGTGCGATGTCGGCCGCGGGCACATCGGCGAGGCTGCCGCTCGCGGTGCTCCGCGTCGCCGCGGTGACGCCGTCGGCGCGACGTACGGCAAGCGAGCCCGGTGGGAAGCCGCGCGGAGGCTCCGGCGGGGACGGTGCGGCCATGCCCGGCCGTGGAACGGGCCGTCCGGGGTCGCCACCGCCCTGGCGGAACCAGGGCGGCACATCGCGGGGCCGGTCCCCCATCGTCAACTGGGTGTCGACCTGGGCGACCAGCACGTGCCGCAGGGCGAGCGTGGTGAGGCCGCCGATCGCGACGCTGACCAGGGCGAGCAGCGCGACCAGGGCGAGCACCAGTCGGGTCCGCAGCGGCCGGGCGGCCCACCAGCGCCGCAGCCGGGCGAGCGCCCTAGTCGGCGGGCTTGAGGACATAGCCCGCGCCGCGCAACGTGTGGATCATCGGCGGTCGCCCGGCGTCGATCTTCTTGCGCAGGTACGAGATGTACAGCTCAACCACGTTGGCCTGGCCGCCGAAGTCGTAGTTCCACACCCGGTCGAGGATCTGCGCCTTGCTCAGCACCCGGCGCGGGTTCCGCATCAGGTAGCGCAGCAGCTCGAACTCGGTCGCGGTCAGCGTGACGAGCTGGCCGGCGCGGCGCACCTCGTGGCTGTCCTCGTCGAGGCTGAGGTCGCCGACGGTCAGCAGCGCCTCCTCGTGGGCGGCGACCGCGAAGCCCGAGCGGCGCAGCAGCGCGCGGAGCCGGGCGATCACCTCCTCCAGGCTGAACGGCTTGGTCACGTAGTCGTCGCCGCCCACGGTCAGCCCGGCGATGCGCTCCTCGACCGCGTCCCGGGCGGTCAGGAAGAGCACCGGCACGGTCGGGGCGTGCTCACGCAGCCGACGCAGCACCTGGAAGCCGTCCAGGTCGGGCAGCATGACGTCGAGGACGACGGCGTCCGGCTGGAACTGCCGCGCGGCGCTCAACGCCGCCATCCCGTTGCCGGCGCTGCGCACCTGCCAACCCTCGTAGCGCAGCGCCATCGAGAGCAGGTCGGTCAGCGTCGCCTCGTCGTCCACCACCAGCACCCGTACCGGTTCACCGTCCGGGCGGCGCAACTCGATCCGGCCCGGCACGGTCTGCCCCTGGATGACCATGCCCCCCATCGTGGACGCGTCCGCTGTGTCGCGCCTCTGCGCCGCCTGTGTGCCAGCTGTACGGCCGGGCCGCCGGGCCACCGCTCAGCCTCCGACCCTGGTCACTCGGACACCCCGTACGCGTCGGTCCGGACGAAGCGCATGCTCCACCCGCCGTGGCCGTCGGGCTGGTCGCGCTCGTAGAGGTGGTCGGGGCCGGGCTGGGTCGGGCCGGTGCCGCCCGGGTGCCGCATGATCCACCGCTGGGGCGGGGCGCCGTCCGGCTCGGCCGGTACCGCGCGGACCAGGCCGTCCGCCGGACCGCCGACGAAGCGTACGGTGACCTCGCCCATCGCGGCCCCTTTGCGTGACGGTGCCGGCACGCTCGGTGCGCGCGGCCCTGGCTCGCAAGCTACCGCACCCGGCGCCGACCGGGGTCGAGGTACGGCGGGATCGGCGGCCGTCGCGGTTTGCCCAGCTCGGTGCCCGGGTACCGCGATCCCCAGGCCCGCCGCCGGTGGGACGAGGACGAGGAGTTTGTCGATGCGGACGCTGGACGGGCGGTACCAGCTCGAACAGCGGATCGGCGTCGGCGGGATGTCCGAGGTGTGGCGGGCCCACGACCGGGTGCTGGACCGCCCGGTCGCGGTGAAGCTGATCGCGCCCGGCCCGGACGGCCACCACGACACGGTGGAGCGGATCCGCACGGAGGCCCGCTCCGCGGCCCGGCTGGTGCACCCGAACGTGGCGAGCGTGCACGACTTCGGCACCTCCTCGACGCTTCCCGGCCGCCGGATGCCCTACATCGTGATGGAGTTGGCCGAGGGCGAGACGCTCGCCGCGCACCTGCGGACGGGTCCGCTGGACTGGCGCATCTCGGTACGGGTCTGCGCGGAGGTCGCCGCCGCGCTCTCCGCCGCGCACGCGAGCGGCATCGTGCACCGCGATGTCAAACCGGCGAACGTCATCCTCACTCCGGCCGGGGTGAAGGTCCTCGACTTCGGCATCGCCACCCCGACCGGCACGGCGGACCCGATGCCCGACGGCATGCTGCTCGGCACGCCGGCGTACCTGGCGCCCGAACAGCTCGACGGCGCGCCCGCCACCCCGGCCGCCGACATGTACGCCCTCGGCGTGCTGCTCTACTACTGCCTCACCGGCCGGCTCCCGTACCGGGCCCAGACCCCGGCCGAGCTGCTGGCGACGCGCCGGTCCCGGCCACCCGAACCGCTGCCGGAGATCGACGGGCTGCCGCCGGAGGTGTCCGAGTTGTGCCGCTCCTGCCTGGCCGACGATCCGGCGCAGCGGCCGACCAGCCTGGTCGCGGCCCTGCTGCTGGCCGAGGTCGTGGACGCCCGGGTGTACGTGCCGATGGTGATCCCCACGCAGCGGCCACCGTCGGCGGCGCCGTCGCCGTGGACCGAGCGGGCGGCGGCGCAGGCCACCGAGGCGCTGTCGGTCGTCGACAGGAGCTGACCTGGGCGTTTCGCCCGCCCCCGGTCGGGTAGCCGGGCGGGTGAGCGACGGGAGGAACGCGATGCCGAGTCCGAGTTCCTGGCTGCATGAGGCCACCGCCACCGCCGAGGGTGGCCACGTCCGAACCGATGACGGCGGGCTTTCCACGCCGCTCGCGTCGCCGCTGGCGGCGCACTGCACCGGCCTGAGACCGGAGCAGTTGCTGGCGGCGGCCTTCGCGTCCTGCCTGCACCACGCGGCGGTGGAGGCGGCCGGAGAGATCACCGACGAGGCGCACACGGTCCAGGTGCGCGCCGAGGCGAAGCTGGGTCGCGACGACGACGGCCGCTACCGGGCCGACGTGCACGCCTCGATCTCCTCCGCCGGGCTGAGCCGGGCGCAGCTGGCCGACCTGGTCGAGTACGCCGACCGGCTCTGGCCCTTCTCCAGCAGCGACAGCACCCGGCATCGGCTGACCGTCACGCCGGCGGAGAACGGCCGGCACTGAACGCGGACGGCGACCGCCTCCTTCGGTGCCGACCGTCCCGGCCGTTCCCGCGCTCCGGCGCGGACGGCGTGCTCGGCGTGCTCGGCGTGCTCGGCGTGCTCGGCGTGCTCGGCGTGCTCGGCGGGCGGCATCCTCCCGGCGAGCCTGATGACTCTGGGGCATCTTGATGCCTGAGAGTCATCACGCTCGTTCATGGGACGGCCCCGGACCGGGATGGCTCATCCACCGGCCGCCGGCATCGTGGTCGGGCGTTCGGTGGAACCCACATCGGTCGATCGGGGTATGCCCGCAACCCTGCGGAAAGCCGCTTCTCCGCGCGGCACGATGACCGCGTTCACCGGCTAAATCGGGAATACCCGGCTCGCCTGATCGGCGAGGTTTTGCCGGCATAACCGGCTTTCGCCCAATCCTCCGTCGCGGATTCGGGCAAATTGTGGCGCATGCCACTCTTGGGGCCGATGGCAGCGGGCGGACGACTATCTAGCCTCGGCGGGTGCATCCCGACGACCCCACCGCCCAGAAGCTGACCGACGCGCCCTCGACCACCCGGACGAGGGACGCCGCCTCAACCGAACGGACGATCGGCCGTCACCGGGCCCCCGAGCCAGCGCCGCGCCGCACCCTGCTCGGCTCCACCCCGGTCCGGATCGCCCTGGCCACCGGCGTCACCTGCTGCCTCGGCCTGGGCGCGTTCGCCGCCGCCCACGACGGACAGGAAACCCCGCAGCCCGTCCGGCCGATAGCCGACGCGCTGGCCGACCGTGCCGCCATCGCCGACCAACGCGCCAGCCGGTCGCTGGACCGCGACGTCGCCCCGCCCCGGGTCCTCCCCACCCCGACGGCCTCGCCCACCCCCCGGCCCACCGTCACCCGCAAGGCGCCCCGCAAACCGGTCAAGCCGCGCCGGCCGCGCCCGGTCGCCGGGCTGGACCAGCAACAGATGGACAACGCCAAGATCATCGTGGACGTCGGTCTGGAGCTGAAGATGCCGCGCCGCGGCCTGGTGGTGGCGCTCGCGACCGCGATGCAGGAGAGCAACCTCTACAACCTCGCCAGCGACGTGCTGCCGGAGTCGAGCGAGTACCCGCACCAGGGCAGCGGCTCCGACCACGACTCGGTCGGACTGTTCCAGCAGCGACCCAGCAGCGGCTGGGGCACGGTCGCCGAACTGATGCGCCCGGCGTACGCCGCCCGGGCCTTCTACACCGCCCTCGCCGAGATCCCCGGCTGGCAGGACATGAGCCTCACCGCCGCCGCCCAGGCCGTGCAGGTCTCCGCGTACCCCGACGCGTACGCCCCGCACGAGGAGCGCGCCACCACCGTGGCGGCGGCGCTACTGGCCTGAGGCCGGTTCAGTGGGCCGTGCGCCCGGTGGGCGGCTGCGCGCCGCTGTCCCGACCGCCGGCCGCCACCCGGGTCGCGGGTACGCCCGTGCCGGCCGCCGCGGTGGGCGTGTCGGCCGGCACCGGCTCGACCGTCACACCGATGAGGATCTCGTCCGCCAGCGCCTCCCGACGGCGGCGCGCGTGCAGCGCCTCCTCGAATTCGCGCCGGGCCTGCACGGCATCCGCGTACGCCTGCTCGCGGACCCGACGCGCCTCCTCGCGGGCCTCGTCCAGCGCGTAGCGGGCCTGCGCCAGGATCTCGTCGGCCTCCTGCCGCACCGCGTCGCCGGTCCGGCGGGCGGTCGCGGCGTCGCCCAGGTCCAGTCGCTGGAGCAGCCCGCTGAGCCAGGTCGCCTCCTGGCGGATCTCGTCCCACTCCCGGGTCGCCCCGGCGGCGCCCTCCGCCCGCGCCGCGAGCCGGGACAACCTGATCCCCAACTCATCCAGGCAGGAGTCCACCTGTCGCTGGTCGTAGCCGGTCTTCACGACGGAGAACCTCATACTGTCGCCCCCAGGCAGCCGGTGTTACTTCCCCACCTGGATCCTCGGCCGCGGCGACACCGACCGAGGCGGTTCGGGAAAATTGTTCAGCATGCGCGGGACGGGCGGATCAGGGGCGCTTGGGCAGCACCACCACGCGGCCGAAGAACTCGTCGATGCGGCGGACCACGTCGTTGAAGTCGTCCAGGTCGATCGGCTTGGTGACGTACGCGTTGGCCTGCAACGTGTAGCTGCCGACGATGTCGGTGTCCGCGTTGGAGGTGGTCAGCACCACGATCGGAATGGTCCGCAGATCCTCGTCCTGCTTGACCGCACCGAGCACCTGACGCCCGTCCATGCGCGGCATGTTGAGGTCGAGCAGGATCACGTCCGGACGGCGGGCCTGCGAGTGGCGACCCTCGGCCCGGAGGAACTCCATCGCCTCCTCGCCGTCGCTCACCACGTCGATGATCTTTTCGACGTCGGAGTCGGCCAGGGCTTCCTCGATCATCAGCACGTCGCCGGGATCGTCGTCGACCACCAGGATGCGTACCGGTTGCGGGCTGTCGCCCATCACTACCTGCCTCGGGTCGGCGAAGAAGGCGACCGAACGGTCACCGTGCTGGCGGGGAAATCTAGCCCATCAGGGGGCGCTGTGGGACGCCGGGTCGGCCGTGTCCGGAACGTAGCGGAGCACGTCGGCCAGACCGGTGATCCGCAACACGCGCTCGACCCGCCCGGTGGCGCCGGTGATCCTCAACCAGCCCCCGTCGGCGGTGGCCTGGTTGTCGCCCCGGACGAACACGGCCATCCCGGTGGAGTCGCAGAAGGTCAGGTCGGTGAGGTCGAGCAGCACCCGGCGCTCGCCCGCGGCGCTGAGCCGGTCGATGGCGGCAGCCAACTCGTCGGCGGTGCTCAGGTCCAGCTCACCGGCGAGCCGCAGGCAGGCGACACCGCCGTCACGCTCGGCGTCGCTGACACTGAACGTCACCGTCTCCCCCCTCGCTCGCTCCACCGGCGGGTGGGACGTTTGCAGTGCGGCAAGTATACGCAGGGGGGTACGACGGCCCGCAGTCCGCGGTGATCGTTTGACCGGACCTGGTCAGCCGGCGGGACGGGACACGGCGGCCAGACCGGCACGCCCCAGGGCCAGCGTGCGGGCCGCCCGGGGATAGTCCCGCAACGCGTCGGCGAGGTGTTCCAGGGTCAGGGCGACGGCGCTGGCCGGCACGCGCCGACTCGTCAGGATCTCCGCGAGCCAGTCGACGAACTCGGTGAACAGCGACGCGTCGTCGACGTACAGCGCGGCGGCCAGCGAGTCCAGGATGTGACCCAGGTCGCTGGCCGTCGAGTCGAGCTGGGCGGCCGTGTACTCCCGGGTCGCCGGCACCCGCTCGCGCAGGTCGGTCAGCGCGCTGTCGATCAGCTCGCCACGGCGACGGACCAGACTCGCGTACTCGTCGTCGACCAGGTGCGCGAGCTGGGCCGGCGGCACCCGCCGCAGCGCCCGCTCGTCGGCGATCACCTCGGCCGCGGCCGGCGCGTTCGGCGCCCAGGCCGCGCCGAGCTTGGCCGCCCACCGACCGTCCGCGCCGAAGCCCCGCCCACCGACCACGACCGGCACGTCCGAGCGCCGGCACGCCTCGATCATGCGGTGGGCGTGCGGCAGCCGCATCGGCAGCGCGCAGGCCAGCGCGACCGCCTGCGCGTCGTGCCGGTGCAGGTACGACACCAGATGCGCCGCCGGCACGCTGGCGCCCAGGAAGGTCACCTGCCAGCCGCGCAGCCGCAGCACCTCGGCCACCAGCCGGGGCGGCAGGGCGTGCCACTCGCCGTCCATGCAGGCCACCACCACCCGCCCGCCGGTCGGCCGCGGGTTGGCGTGCGCCGCCACGGCGGCCACGACCCGCTCGCTGATGTGGGTGGCCGCGTGCTCCTGGGCCACGCTCCACTCGTTGCGGGCCCACCGCTCGCCCACCTCGGCCTGGGCCGGCGCGACCAGGTCGAGCAGCACCCGCTCCGGCGGCACGCCCCCGTCCAGCAGGCCGATCGCCACGTCGATCGCGGCGTACTCGTCGGCGTCGGTGAGGCAGGCCAGATAGCCGGGGTAGGCGTCGATCAGGTCCGTCGACGTGGTGGGGACGGTCACGCGGGGCTCATCCTCTGCTCGTCGGCGCTCGTCGGCTCGGGCACGGCGTGCAGGTGCCGCGCGCCGCGACCGCCGGAGCTGACCGCGCGCAGCGCCAGGACCGCGATGTCGTCGTGGTCGCCGTGTCCCAGCCAGTCACAGGTGACCTGCTCGACGCGCTCGGCCAGGGCCGGCGCCGGCATGCGCTGGCACCCGGTCACGGCCGTGACCAGCCGCTCCGCGCCGAACTGCTCGTCGCCGCGACGACCCCCACGGGCCTCGGTGACGCCGTCGCTGTAGAGCAGGCAGGTCTCCCCGGGCGCGAGCCGCACGGTCACCTCGCCGACCCGGGGGTCGGGCACCACCCCGATCAGCATGCCGCGCAGCGGTACGGTCTCGACCTCGCCCGAGTCGCGCAGCACCAGCGGCGGCAGGTGCCCGCCGCCGGCCATCGTGAGGGTCACCCCGCCGTCGCGCTGCGGACGGGCCACACCCAGCACGATGGTGGCGAAGCGGCCCTGACCGTGCGCCTGGGTCGTCTCGAGCAACGCGTCGTTGAGCAGCCGCAGCAGCCGCCCGGGATGGGACTCCACCCGGTGCAGCGCCTGCAGGCACTGGCGGAGCTGGCCGGTGAACACGGCCGCCTCGACGCCCTTGCCGGAGACGTCACCGAGGAAGAAGACGGAACCGCCGTCGGCGAGCCGGTGCGAGCCGTAGAAGTCGCCGCCGATGCGCAGTCCCGCCTGCGCCGGGCGGTACGCGGTGCCCCACTGCACGCCCGCGGTCTCGGTCGGCTCGACCGGCAGCAGGCTGGCCTGGAGGGTGTCGGCGACCTCCGCCTGGTCGCGGTAGAGCTGGGCGGTGGTCAGCGCCGCGCCGGCCCGGGCCGCGAACGCCCGGATCAGCTCGACGTCGTCCTCGTCGTACCAGCGGCTGGCACGGCGGGCGACCAGCAGCACCCCGGCGGGGGTGTCGCGGCCGGGCAGCGGGACGACCCGGGCGGTGCTGTCGGCGCCCGTGAGGCCGGGCAGCCAGCCGGCGTCGACCGCCTGCTCCACCAGCCAGTCGACGGTGTGCGGCTCGACACCGGTCAGCCCGTCGGCGATGGCCGGCGGGAGGGTGGCGCCGGTCAGGACACCGCTGTCGACCATCGGTGCCTCGTCGTCGACCCGGGAGGCCCGCCACCACCGGGCCCGCCCCGCGCGGGGCGCGAGCACCAGCACGGCCACCTCGGCCAGGGTCGGCACGGCGAGCCGGACGACCGCGGCGGCGGCCCGGTCGGGGTGCAGCGGGTTGCCCAGCTTGTCGCCGACCACGGCCAGGAAGGCCGACCGGGCCCGCTCGGCGAGCAGCGCGTCGGCGCGGCTGACGCTCTCGGTGACGTCCTCCACGTACCAGCAGCAGCGGCCCGCGGTGAGCGGCACCTGGCGGGCGGTGAGTCGACGGTCGTGGTGGGTGAAGCTCCCGGGCGCGCCCTCGCCCAGCCCCGGCACGCCGGACGCGGCCAGCGGTGCACCGGGGACCACCTCGGGCAACAGCCGCTCGGCCACCGGGCTCAGGTGCCGGACGATCCCGTCCGCGTCACAGACCACCAGGCCCTCGCGGAAGTGTTCGACGACCTCGGACCAGTCGGGAGTGGCCTGGTCACGATCGGGGGCCAGCGGCGGCAGCCCGGGCGGCGGCCAGGACCGTGCGTCGGCGGCGGACCACGCCGCGGCCCGTGTGGTACTCGGCGTGGAGATCCGTCCGTCGCCCGGGTCCCAGTCCCTGACGTCGGAAGCAGTCACCAGCTGAGCCTCACTCCTTGTCGTCCACCCGAACCCGTACCTGCCACCCACCCTACGCCGGTATGCCGCGACCGGCACCCGACGGCAGGTCGGGCGGCCTGCTCGCGTACCGAGCGGACCCGGCCGGCGGTTGTTACGATCCCCTCGCACCGGCCGGAAAGACGGCGGGCGGAAGGGCGTGATCGTGCTGTCGGAAGGGCGTAGACCCGAAGCGAAGCCGCTGATCATGTCCGTCGACCGGTCCGACCCGGACGTGCCACTGATCCGCGTCGGCGGTGAGCTGGCGTACGCGACATCGGCCCCGCTACAGGCCGAGGTCGACCGGATCCTCGCCGACGCGCCGCGCGCCATCGTGCTGGACTTCGCCGACCTGGTCTTCATCGACAGCACCGGTCTCGCCGTGATCGTGCACGCGTGGCGGGAGGGACAGGCGATCGGTGCCGCGCTGCGGCTGCGCGCGGTCCCCCGGTTCCTGGCCACGATCCTGGACATCACCGGGGTCGCGACGCTCATCGGACGACCGCTGCCGTCCACCGGCCCGGGGGTCGGCCCCGACGCCGAGGCGTCCGCCGCCACCGCGTGATCCGGCGGCGCGCGGCCCCGGGGTTTGCGTTCCGCGTGCGGACTGGGAACATGGAGCAATGCCCCACCAGCTGTTGACCATCGAGGTGAGCCGGCCCGACGCCGGCCACGTCCGGCTACGGCTGACCGGCGAGCTCGACTACGACACCGCGCCCGAGCTGGTCGCCGCGGCGGCGGAGCTGCGCGGCGAGCAGCAGGTGACGATCGACCTGAGCGGCGTCGGCCTCTGCGACTCGTCGGGGCTCAGCGCGCTGCTGATGGTGCGAAGGGGCGTCGGGGCGATCCGCCTCACCGGGGTCAGCCCGCAGGTGCAGCAACTGTTGGACCGCACCGGCCTCACCGAGCTGCTGACCGTCGACGACGGCGGCGACCTGCGCGCCACCGGCTGACGGCCGCCACCCCCGGGCAGGGGGGGTGGCCCCCGACCCTGGGACCTGGGGTCGGGGGCCGGAGAAATGCCTAGGGCGCGGTCATCGGCTGAAGTCGGGGGCCGGCGTCGCGCAGCTCGACGGTCGACGGGGGTTCGATGTCGTCGGGTTCCCCGGAGTCGGGCGTCTGGTACAGGTAGCGGACAAACTCCCCACCCGCCTCGTTGTCGTCCGCACCGGGCCACTGGCCGATGCAGTCCATTCCGACCACTTCCCGGCCGGTTCCGTCGGCCTCCTCCAGCAGTGCCCACAGGCTCACCGGGTAGCACCGGGTGGCATCGGGCGTGAGCTGCCAGCGGGCGTACCAGCCGGGTCGAGCGGGAACGATCTCGACGATCCGTTTCATGACGACCTTCCTTCCGCGTACCTCGGAAGAACTGCCTCCTGCCCCGATCCTGCGGGCCGCACGGGTGAGCACCCCTCACCCCGGGCGGATGAAGCCCGGCCGACGCGCAGCCCTACTCGGCCGGCAGCGTCCGTTTCGGCTCCGGGGACGGCGGGAACGCGACGGGCGCAGGATCGATCCCCAGCGGAAGGGGCGTCACCATGCGCAAGCAGATGGAGGGCGACAACCAGCGCCGCCGGGCGCTGGCCCGGCAGGCCCGCGAGCAGGGCGGCCAGCCCAGTGAGTACGGCGCGAGCCTGAGCGCCTCCAAGCAGCTCACCAGCCTGGACCAGGGCAAGCGGACCGGTCCACCGCCGGCCGGACGGCACAAGTCGGACACCACGCGTGGTGGACCGGCGCCGCCGTCGAGGGGTACCCCGGACAATCCGCGACCGCAGCCACCGCCCGGCGGCGCGGCCGGGATGACCAGCCTGGGCTACAAGGACCTGGTCGAGGACATCGGACGCCGGTCCGGGGTCGACTTCCGGACGGCAAAGGTGGGCGCCGAGGCGACCGTGCTCGTGCTGGCCTTCGCGCTCGACGCGGCGGAGCGGCAACGACTGCTCGCCGCCGTGCCGAACTCGCTGCACGACGTGGTGCCCGTGGACGGCATCGAGCGGCACCAGGACCTGCCCGGCTTCCTGGCCGAGGTGGGCCGGATCAGCGGACGTACCCCGGAGCAGGCCCGCTACCAGGCGGAGGCGACGATCGCCGCGCTCGCCGAGCAGGACGGCGACCTGATCGAGTCCCTGCACGTCCCGGACGGCCTGCGGGAGCTGCTGAACCCGCCGGCGGCCGGCGGCGGCATCGTGGGGGCCGCCACCACCACGCCCACCCTGGACGACGAGCAGGTCCAGGCGGCGCTGGACGACCTGCCGTACTGGGCCGGTGACACCTCCGCCCTGTACCGCGTGGTCGCGCTGCCGCCGGACAACCTCGACCGCGTGCTCGCCCGGCTCGACCGGCTGCGTCAGGAGAACGGGCGCGGCCCGAGCATCGGGCGTCCGGGCGACACGGCAGCCGTGTTGACCGTCCGCACCAACCAGGCGGACGGGGTGACCGCGCTGGACGTGGACCTCGCCCACGCGATCGACGACGCGATCGACGAGGTGGGCGCCGGGATGGCCGGCGGCTGACCCCCGTCGTGGCGTACGCGGGCCGGTGGACGCGGGTGCTCCCGCGCCGCCGGCCCGTCGGGCGCTCGGTTAGCGTGCCGGCATGAACCGTGCCGCCGACCGGTTGGAGCTGGTCGCCGATCCGGTCCGCCGGACCGGCCGGACACTGCTCTCCGCCGGCGTCGAGCAGTCGTACGTGGACGTCGAGGATCCCCGGCACCTGCACTTCGAGTACGTCCGCCGGATCGCCTCGGCCGTGGAGCTGGCGGCCCCGGCGGGGGTGCCCCTGCGCGTGTTGCACCTCGGCGGTGGCGCGTTGACGCTGCCGCGCTGGCTGGCCGCCACCCGGCCCGGCTCCGGGCAGCGGGTCGTCGAACGGGACCAGGCGGTGGTTGACCTGGTGGCGCGGGAGTTGCCGCCGCTGCCGCCCGAGGTACGGGTGGAGGTCGCCGACGCCCGGGACGCGGTCACCGCCGCCGGGACGGACGCGTACGACCTGGTGATCGCCGACATCTACCGGGCCGCCCGGATGCCCGGGCACGTCCGCACCGTGGAGTTCGCCGCCGAGGTGGCCCGGGTCCTGCGGCCCGGCGGGCTCTACCTGGTCAACGTGACGGACCTGCCGCCGCTGGTCGGCACCCGGGTGCAGGTGGCGACGCTGCGGGCGGTCTTCGGGGACGTCTGCGTGGTCGGCGACCGCCGGATGCTGCGGGGCCGGCGCTACGGAAACCTCGTGCTCGCCGCGGCGCACCACCCCGGCGGGCTGCCGGTCGGTCGGCTCGCGGTGGCCGCCCTGCGCGACCCGATCCCGGGTGGGCTGCTGCACGCCGCCGCCCTCGACACCTTCGTGGCCGGCGCCCGCCCGCTGGCCGACGCCGACGACGCCGGCCGCTGACCGCTCGCACCCGGACGCCGGCCGACCGGCGGTACCGTCCGCAATGCCGGGTTTCCTGCCGTCTGGGCGGGGAAGGCGCGGCGGGTGAGCAACGCCGACGACCGGACCACCGCCCGCCGGACCCTGATCGTGATCGGGCTGGTGCTGGCCGCCGCGCTCGCGCTGGCCTTCGGGTACGCGACCCGGCGGGTACTGGTCTGGACAGTGGTGGCGGCCTTCTTCGCGGTCGCCCTCAAACCGGCCGTGGACCTGCTGCAACGCCGCCTCGTGCGCCGCCGGGCGCTGGCCACGCTGCTCGTCTTCCTCGCCGCCTTCGTCGTGCTGGCGGTCCTCGCTGCGGTGATCCTGGTGCCGCTGCTGGACGAGGTGGGCCGGTTCGCCGAGCGGGGGCCGGAGCTGCTGCGCGACGCGCGCGCCGGCCGGGGCCCGCTGGGTGGGTTCCTGGAACGCACCGGGGTACGGCGCTACGCCACCGCGCACGCGGACGAGCTGCGCGCCGCCGGCGGTCGGCTGCGGCAACCCGCCGTCGGGGTGCTGCGCGGCGTGGTGGAGGGGGTCGCCGGGCTGGTCACGGTCGTCGTGCTGGCGTACCTCATGGTGTTGGAATCGCCGCGAATCACCCGCGGCCTGCTCGTGGTGGCCGGGGACGGTCCGGGCGAGCGGCTGCGCCGCGTCGGCCGGGAGGTGTCCCGGACGGTCACCGGCTACCTCACCGGCAACCTGGTGATCAGCGTGATCTGCGGCGCGTTGACCTTCCTGGTGCTGACCGTCACCGGGGTGCCGTTCGCCGCGGTGATCGCGCTGCTGGTCGCGGTGGCCGACCTGATCCCGCTGGTGGGCGCGACGATCGGCGCGGTGGTCGCCGCCGGGGCGGGGTTCCTGCACTCGCCCACCGCCGGGATCGTCGTGCTGGTCTTCTTCGTCGTCTACCAGCAGGTGGAGAACCACCTGCTCCAGCCGCTCATCCTCGCCCGCGCGGTCCGGCTCAACCCGCTGACCGTGCTGCTGAGCCTGCTGCTCGCGGCGGAACTGGCCGGGCTGCTCGGCGCGCTGCTGGCCATCCCCGCCGCCGGCATCGTGCAGATCCTGCTGCGCGAGTACGGCCCGTGGCGGGCGAGCCCACCCCGCTCACCGACCGCGCGCCGCGACCTCGGGTGACGTGCTCTCCAGCGGCACGGCGTTCGCCGGAACCAGCCCCAACTGCACGGCCGAGCGGGTGAGCGCGGCGTCGAGCGCCCAGTCGGCGCTCACCCGGGTGCGGTTACCCGGCATCGCCATCAGGTGGTACGCCCGGGTGACCGCCTTGGCCACCAGCCCGCCCAGGTTGACCTGCAACGGGTTGGCGGCGGCGTCCTTGCCGCCCAGGTCGACCACCCAGCCCAGATCGTGGTGCTTGTACGGCCGGCGCTTGCCGAAGCCGTACGACGCGGCGATGTTGTGCGCCACCCGCTTGCCCTGCCGCTGGGCGTGCTGGGCCGTCATACCGCAGATCTGCCCCGGGTTGACCAGGTCGGGCACGGCGGCCGCGTCGCCGCAGGCGAAGACCTCCGGATAGCCGGGGACGTTGAGGTACTCGTCGGTGACCAGCCGGCCCCGCTCGGTGCGCAGACCCAGCTCGTTGACGAACGGGTCGGGGCGTACGCCCACGCACCACACCAGCGTGCAGGTCGGCACGTACTCGCCGTCGGTGAGCTTGACCCCGTCGCAGGTGGCCTCGGCCACCGAGGTACCCATCCGTACGTCCACGCCGCGCTTGTTGAGCACCTTGTGCGACGTGTCGGACATCCGCTTGTCCAGCTCGGGCAGCACCCGGGGAGCGACGTCGAGCAGCATCCAGCGGGGCCGGACGGTCAGCCGGGGCCGCTGCGCGTGCAGGGCGTCGGTGAAGAGCTGGCCGTGCGCGGCGACCTCGGTGCCGGTGTAGCCCGCGCCGACCACCACGAAGGTGGAGCGGGCCTGCTGCTCCGCCGGGTCCTCGGCCTGCTCGGCCAACTCCACCTGGCGGACGATGTGGTCGTGCAGGTAGACGGCCTCGGGCAGGCCGCGGAAGCCGTGCGCGTACTCGGTGACGCCCGGGATCGGCAGCAGCTTGTTGACGCTGCCCACGGCGAGCACCAGCCGGTCGTACGCCAGGCGGTTCTTCTCCCCCTCGGGCTGGGTGAAGCCGACCCAGCGGTTCTGCAGGTCGACGTGGTCCGCCTCGCCGATCACCACCCGCACGCCCTTGAGGGTGCCGGTCAGCGGCACCGCGATGCGCGAGGGCTCGACCACCCCGGCGGCGACCTCGGGCAGCAGCGGCAGGTACAGGAAGTAGTCGGTGGAGTTCAGCACCACGATCTCGGCCCGGTCCCGGGCGATCCGGCTCAACGTCTTCGCCGCGTGGTAACCGGCGAACCCGGCCCCCACGATCACCACACGAGGTTTCGTCATTGCCGGCCGTTTCCCGTCGCAGCCCAGGACAAACGTCGGTTCGGTCGGCGGCTCGACCACCATCCACGTCCAACGATATGGACAGACACCATCATCGATGGGCAGGATGCCCCAATGGGATCAGACGACATCGGCGGGTCGCCCACGAGGCCCACCCGCCGCACCTTCCTGTCCGCCTCCGCCGCCACCGCGGCGACCGCCGCCACCGTCGCGTTGCCCGGTCTGGCCGCGCCCGCCTCCGCCGACGCCGGCCCGACCGGTCCCGGCCGCCCGGCCCATCCCCAGCGGCCCGACCGTGAGCTGCGCGAGCTGCTGCGCCAGGTCGACCCACGCCGGATCGAGGCGATCGTGCGCCGACTCGCCGCGTTCGGCACCCGGCACACCCTCTCCAGCCAGGACGACCCCGAGCGGGGCATCGGCGCCGCCCGGGACTGGATCCACGCCCGCTTGCAGGAGTACGCGGCCACCTCCGGCGGCCGGATGACGGTCGAGCTCCAGTCGTACGTCCAGCAGCCCGCGTCGCGGATTCCCACCGCCACCCGGATCACCAACGTGGTCGCAACCCTGCGTGGCCAGACGTCGCCGAACCGCACGTACGTGGTCACGGGCCACTACGACTCCCGGGTCACCGACGTGATGGACGCCGTCAGCGACGCCCCCGGGGCGGACGACGACGCCTCCGGTGTGGCCGTGGTGTTGGAACTGGCCCGACTGATGGCCACCCGGCCGACGGCCGCCACCATCGTGTTCGCCGCGGTGGCCGCCGAGGAGCAGGGGCTGTACGGCTCGGCGTACCTGGCCGCGCAGCTCAAGGCGGCCGGCGCGGACGTGCAGGGCATGTTCAGCGACGACATCGTGGGCAGCAGCACCGCCGACGACGGCGCCCGCGACCCGTACTCGGTGCGGCTGTTCGCCGAGGGCGTGCCGACCGCGGAGACGCCGGCGGAGGCCACCACCCGCCAATCGGTCGGCGGCGAGAACGACTCGCCGTCGCGCCAGCTCGCCCGGTTCGTCCGGGACGTGGCGGACAACGACGCGACCGGCATGCGCGTACGGGTGATCTACCGGCGGGACCGCTACCTGCGCGGCAGCGACCACATCTCGTTCCTGCGCGAGGGCTGGCCGGCGGCCCGGTTCACCGAGCCGAACGAGGACTTCGCCCACCAGCACCAGGACGTCCGCGTGCAGGACGGCAAGCAGTTCGGTGACCTGCCCGAGTTCTGCGACTTCGGGTACATCGCGCGGGTGGCGAGGGTGAACGGCGCGGCGCTGTGGTCCCTGGCCCAGGCTCCCGGTACGCCCAAGGGCGCGATCATCGTGACCACCGACCTGACCAACAACACGACCCTGCGCTGGCAGCGCGGCGACGAGCCGGACCTGGCCGGCTACGAGGTGGTGTGGCGCGAGACCACGGCCGCCGAGTGGCAACGGGTGATCGCTGTCGGTGACGTGACGGAGGTCAGCATCGACCTGTCCAAGGACAACGTCTTCTTCGGCATCCGCGCCGTCAACCGCGCCGGCCTCCGCAGCCCGGCAGCCTTCCCCCGCCCCGGCGCCTGACCCGAGCGGGCCGGTTGCCACTCCCCGTTGATCATGAAGTTATCGTCACCCGCCTCGGCGTGTCGTGACGCTAACTTCATGATCACGCGGGAGGTGGGGTGGGGGTGGGTGGGGTGGGGGCTGTTATGGCCCAGCGTTCGTGGTCGCGCCAGGCGCCGTCGATGAACAGGTAGTCCGGGGAGAAGCCCTCCAGGCGGAAGCCCAGCTTGCGGGCGACCCGTCGGGACGGCTCGTTGCCCGGCTGGATGTTCGCCTCCAACCGGTGCAGTCCGACGCTGGTGAACGCGTGGTCGATGACCAGGGCGATGCCCGCCGAGGCGTGCCCGGTGCCGCTGTACGGCTCGAACGCCGCGTACCCCAGGTAGCCGCCACGCAGCGCGCCGAGCACGATGCCGCTGATGTTCACGTAGCCGGCGATCGCTCCGCTGGCCCGGTCGCAGATCAGGTAGCCGGCGCTGTCGCGGCGGCGGATCCGGGCGAGGTAACGGTCGTACTCCTCGGCGGTGTCCGGCGCGGCCAGCCACGGATGGTGCAGGTCCCGACTCCGTCGCGCGGCCGCCACGAACTCGTCGACGTCGGTCGGCCGGGGCCGCCGGATCGCGGCGGGACCACCACTGCGCAGGTATCTCACGGCGCACCACTCTGACGACCGGCGCGACACTTGTCCAACCGGCCCGCCGTTGGTGTCGGCCACACGCCCAGCCGGCGACGGCCTAGCGGGGCGTCAGCACGGAGAATTCGTTACCGTCGGGATCGGCCAACACGACTCGACCGGCCGGGTCGGTGCCGACCCGGGTCGCGCCGAGGGCGAGCAGACGGTCCACCTCCGCCTGCTGGTCACCGTCGGCGGGTGGCGCGAGGTCGAGGCGCACCCGACCCTCGCCCTCGCGCGACATGTAGGACGGCCCACCCCACGTGATCTTCGTGCCGCCGCGCGGCGACTGGATGGCGGTCTCCTGGTCCTGGTCCCAGACCAGCGGCCAACCCAGCGCCTCGGCCCAGAAGTACCCGACTTCCTGCGAACCGTCGCAGGCCAGCGCGCCGATGAACCCGCAGCCGGCGAGGAAGTTGTTGCCCGCCGGGATGACGTCGAACTCGTTGCCCTCCGGGTCGGCCAGTACCACGTGGTCGACGTCCGGGCCCTGACCGATGTCGATGTGCCGTCCACCCAGCTCGATCGCCCTGGCGACCGTACGCTCCTGATCCTGCGGCGATGCGCTCGTCAGGTCGAAGTGCATCAGGTTCTGGACGACCTTCGGCTGCTCGGTCGGCGCGAAGCGGAGTCGGAACCCGGTGTCGTCAGTGGGCACGAGCCCCACACCCTCGCGCGGATCGTCGACGATGTCCCAGCCGAGGATCCCGGACCAGAACCGAGCCAGACGCAGAGGTTCGAGCGCGTCGAAACTGATCGCGAACAGGGAAGAGGTCATCGGTCTGCTCATCTCCGATCCGAATAGGCGCGGCCCGCCGTGGAGCGGAAGCCTAGGGATGAGCACGAGCGTCCGCATCCGATTAATCGGCGCCGGCCGACACCGATGCCGGGATGATCCACTCGACATCGCCGATGTCGGGGTGTCCCGGGCGCTCGGACACCCCGACATCGGCGAAACGGAGTCGATCACGTAGCCGGCCAAGCCGGCGTGGGGATCAGTGGCGCTTGGCGAAGGTCACGAAGGCCCGCCAGGCCGCCGGGGAGACGACCAGCACCGGGCCGCTCGGGTCCTTGCTGTCGCGGACGCCCACCACGCCCGGCAGGTTGCCCGCGACCTCCACGCAGTCGCCCTGATTGCCGCTGCTGCGGGTGCTCTTGCGCCAGATCGCGCCGGTCAGGTCCATGCCGCTGCCGCCTCCGTGATCACGTCGAGGGTCTGCCGGTGCGGCATCGCCTCGGCCCGTACCGATTCCCACGACTGCCGCAGCGATAGTACGTCGGCCGTGCGCTCGATGACCGTCCCCTGTAGAGGATTGTCCAGGTAGGCCACGTCCTCCCCGTCGGCGGGCGTGGCGATCACGAAGGCCCCGTTCAGGCCGGGATAGGCGCCCACACTGCGCGGTACGAGGTGCAGGTGCACCCGTGGCCGCCGACCGACCTCAAGCAGATGCTGTAGTTGCTCGCGCATGACCGCCGGCCCACCCACGGGCCTGTCCAACACCGTGTGATCGAGCACCGCGACGAAGAGCGGTGGCTGCTCGCGAGCCAGGATCTCCTGTCGCCGCAGCCGCGCGGCGACCGGCTGGTCCAACTGATGGTCCGCGAGCTGACTCGCGCCGGAATAGAGAGCCCGCGCATAGCCCTCGGTTTGCGGGCCGCGCTCGAAGCGGCCGCCCGCGGTACGACGCAGCAGCAGGCTGATATCGCGGCGGACCCGAGCATGATCACCTCGATCATCAGGAGGTCATCGCGGTGCGACGCCGGGGCGTGACCATTGCGCGGTGGGGCGGCCGTCGAGACGCCACGGGTGCCCGGTCACCCGCGGCCAGCCCTCAGGTGAGTTCTCCCAGTTCTCCTGCCGGCCGTACACCGTGAGGTCCAGGGCATGGTAGGTGGTCATCAACGCTTCTACGCCCCGCCCGGTGGTCCAGTAGGTCTCGTAGACCTTGTCGCCGTCGCGCAGGTAGCACGCGATGAACCCGAAGTCACGACCGTCGGCCAGAGCCGGGTCGGAGTCTTTCGCCGAATACCAGGGGAACGGGTAGCCCATGAACTCCGCGAACGGGGCACTTTCCTCGTAGGGACCCTGGCAGAACACGGCGTAGGTGACGTCCCGAGCGTGTAGGTAGTCCAGCATCTGCATGTGACAGGTCGAGAAGGTGCACCCCTCACACTGATGCTCGTACGGCTTGCCGTCGTGCCACATGTGGAAGTAGGCGATGAGCATTCGGCGGCCCTCGAACACCTCCACCAGCGGGGTGTCCCCGCCAGGGCCCCGTACCGTCACCGTTGGCATCAAGGTCATCGGCAGCTGACGACGAGCGGCTGCGATCGCGTCTCCTTCGCGGGTATGGGCCTTCTCCCGGACCAGCAGTTCGTCGCGCTCGCGCAGCCAGGTCTCCCGGTCGACGACCGGGGGCGCGGCGGCGCTGGACGCGGGGGTTGTCGTCATGGCTATCTCCTTCGTGGAGTGAGGATCGGTCGCAAATACAGACGAGCGAGTCGGCGATCGTCATCGGTGACCGATGACGGATGGGTCTGCGGTCGTCAGTACGGTGGTGAGGACCATTCAGCCCCGGGGAGATCGCATGTCCGACTCGCCCGACGAGCAGTCGGTCTGGCTGCAGCGCGCCTTCGACGAGCACCGGCGTGAGCTACACGTCCACTGCTACCGCCTCGCCGGGAACGTCACCGACGCGGATGACCTGGTGCAGGAGACCTTCCTTCGTGCCTGGCGGGCTCGCGACCGCTTCGAAGGTCGGGCGTCGGCGCGCACCTGGTTCTACCGGATCGCCACGAACGTCTTCCTCGACAGCCGCAAGGCGGCCGGTCACCGGACGGTTCCGTACGGTGACCCGCTGGAGTGGTCCACCGAGCTCGGTCCCTATCCCGACGCCCTGCTGGCCGACGATCCGCAGACCGGTCTCGCCGCCCGGGAGACCGTCGAGCTGGCCGTGATCGCAGCGCTCATGTACCTGCCGCCGCGGCAGCGGGCGGCCTTCGTGCTACGCGATGTCCACGGCTGGACGCCGCTGGAGATCGCCGCCGCGCTCGACACCGCCGTGGCTGCCGTCAACAGCCTCCTCCAGCGAGCCCGCCACACCCTCCGGGGGCGCGCTCCGTCCGACCCGAAGGACTGGCGCCGCCCGCAGCTCACCAGGGAGGACGAAGAGATCCTGCGCCGCTACGCCAACGCGAAGGACCCGGAGACGATCCGGGCACTACTCGCCGAGGACGTACGGATCACGATGCCGCCCGAGCCCCCGGTCGTCGGGATCGACGCGGCGGTGGAGTTCCTCGGCCGACCGCTCGACTGGCGTACGTTCCCCACCTCGGCCAACGGACGCCCGGCACTGATCAACTATCTCCGCCGGCCCGGCAGCCCGCACTACGAGGCGTTGGTCGTCGACGTACTCCGGATCGAGAACGGGAAGATCGTAGAGAGCAACGCCTTCATCGGCGCCCGTCACGTCGCCGCCTTCAACATGCCCGCCACCCTCGAGCCCTAGGCGGTGTCTTCAAAGGATCTTGGTGGGGCAGGCTATAGCACGTGCCTCGATGGACTGAGTCGGACTCTGGCGTTCGTGCTCTCGGGCGGCAACGTCAACGACTGCACCCGCTTCAGGCACACCGTGCGTCCTCGCGACCGCCACGCCATGCGACCGGCGGCGACAACACCCTGATGAGTGGGATGCCTGTGAGTCATCTAGATGACTCACAGGCATCACACTCATCAGCATTACCGCCGCCGCTCAGCGCCGCGGCCCGCGCCACTCCAGTGGTTGTGAACCTTTGAAGACACGGCCTAGTGGCCGCGCCAGCTTCTCGGGCGGGCGTTGGCCGCCGGATCGCGTCCTCATCGGTCTGAACCAGGCGGGCGGTGGCCTGCACAGCAAACGAACCAGCGGGCCAGCCACGGGGTGAGCGCGACGAACGCGAGGGCGAGAACGGTGATGACGGCCTGACCGATCCGGCCCGGGGTGACGCCGCCGGCGGGGTCGAGCACGTAGTTGGCGTACCCGTTCGCGGCGGCGTCCGTCACCAGCACGGCGCAGCCCAGCGCCAGCCCCGCCGGACGGCGGGCCGCCAGCAGCACCGCCGCCAGGGGATCCCACAGGGTCAGGGACGCGAAGTACACCGCGAGCCAGCCCGGCAGGTCGAGCTGCGGCCGAAGAGCGGGGACGAGCAGCTGGAGGACGTGCACGACACCGCCGTACGCGAAGACCAGCGCGGCCGCCGCCACGACCAGCCGGACCCGCGTCGGAACGCCTCGCCAGCGATCGGTGCCCACCCGGCCAGTCTGCCGCGTGACCCCGACACGAGGAGCGCCCGGGACACCCCGACATCGCCGATGTGGGGGTGTCCCGGGCGCTCGGACACCCCGACATCGGCGAAACGGAGTCGATCAGGGGCCCAGCAGGCCGGCGGGCCTACGCCGGGTTGTTCGCGTGGGTCAGCGTCTCCCAGGCCACGAAGAGGTTGTTCGTGCCCTGGGGACGCTTGCGCTCGGTGTAGCTCTGGGTGTTGGCCATCCCGATGCCCATCCGGTTGTGCAGCGCGTTGAAGCCGACCTCGGTGATCGGGCCGAGGCCGAGGACCACCGAGCCGCCGCACACGCTGGACGGGACGGCGGTGCCGTTCTCGTACTTGGTGTGGAAGCCGAGGGCGTGGCGCAGCCGGTCCGCAAGTTCCGGGTAGAGATCGCCACCCTGGATGCGGGTGGTCTCGGCGACGTGCGAGATGGCCGAGATGCTGTAACCGGTGTGGACCCAGTCGCGGCAGGTCTCCTGCGCGTGGCCGTCGGTGTAGGTGGCCTGGCCGTGCCAGCGGGAGACGAGTTCGGCGGGTGTGTCGACGCTGGTGGCCGGCGGGTACAGGGGTCGGACCCCGTCCGCGGTGATGTAGATGGACGCGGCGGCGGCGGCGCGGAACCGGGCGAGCGCGCGGTCGTACGACGTGCGGTCCTCGAGGAAGATCGAGATGCCGATGGCCGCCTCGGCGAGGGTCAGGTCCCAGTTGCTGGTGCGGGAGTCACCGGCGATGACCACGGGCAGGTAGACGGTGCGCAGCATGGTGGCGAACCGGGCCTGGTTGGGCCAGTTGCCGTAGGTGTACCGGATGATCTCGGCGGCGCGCGGCCACACCGAGCCGGCCCAGCCGGTCTGCAACGGGGCGTTGGAGTTGGTGTGCCGCTGGATCGTGGCGGACCAGGCGTCCATCAGGGCGATCGACTTCTGCGCGTACGCCGAGTTGCCGGTGATGTACCAGGCCAGCGCGTCGGTGTACGCGGCGATGGCGTCCTCGCGCTCGTCGGTGCAGCCGTAGTTCGGGTTGGACGTCGGACCGCACTCGACGGTCGCGCGCGGCGCGGGGACCCGGGACAGCGAGGCGTACCGGCTGCCCATCATCTGGTTGTAGGCGTTGCGCCACGGCTGCTCGCCGGCCTGCACCTTGGCCTTGACGAAGTCGAGCTGTCCACGGCTGACCAGCACGCCGGGGTGGGTGAACGTGGCCGGGGCGGCCTGTGCGCTCACCGGCACGTCGACAGTCACCGGCACCGCCGCCGCGGCGAGGGTGACCACCGCCGTCAGGAGTATCGAGCGCCAACGCATGGGGGCTCCTCGGGGGTCGGAGGATTAATAGGAAACTGCGTTAACAGTTGCCGGCCATCCGACCGCACCCGAGGCGGCGCATACAACGAAAGATTCGGATATTTAAGACTGTGAAAAGTTGTCGATGGTCGTGAACGCGCAATAGTCGGTCACAGCGGCTCGGGCAGCGTCTGCTCCATCGGCATCGGCACCTGGAGGTAGGTGACGCCGCGCATGTCCAGCCAGGCCCGGTCGGGCCCGCGTACCAGCCGCACCATCACCGACTCGCAGGACGGGCAGCGGCCGACCAGACCTGGCGCATGCGAGTAGACGTGCAGGCTGGCCATCGAGCCGGTCATCCCGCAGTTCTCGCAGCGGCCCTGGGCGGTGCTCAGGTCGACGGCGAACAGCTCGCGCAGCGGGCCGTCGAGCATGTTGCCGTCCAGGTACGACATGTTGGTCATCGGATCTCCTCGACGAAACGATGTGCGGGCGGGCTGACTTTCAGCCGGTGGGGCCGAAGCGTTCGGTCTTGATCCGTCGCGACGGGTGGCCCAGCCCCACCAGCAGGTCGGCCACGGCCTCCACGAAACCGGTCGGACCGCAGACGTAGGTGAGCGGTTGCAGGTCCGGCGGCCACCCGTGCGTGTTGACGTCGGCCAGACCGACCCGGTGCGGCTCGCCGCGCCAACCCTCGGGCGCCTCGCGCGTGTAGACGTACGCCACGTCGAGGCCGAAGTCGTCGCGGACCCGACGACGCAGTTCGTCGGCGTAGATCACGTCCTGCGGCGTCCGTACCGAGTAGATCAGCCGGAACGGCACCTTGCTGCCGACCTCCCGCCGCGCCCGGATCATCGCCATCAGCGGCACGATCCCGGAGCCGCCGGCCACGAGCTGCACCGGCTCGGTCTGCTCCGGACGCCAGATGAACCAGCCACCGAGCGGTCCGCGGATCTCCACCGGGTCGCCGGCGGCGAAGACGTCGATCAGGTACGGGGACACCTCGCCGTCGTGCACCCGTTGGACGGTCACCTCGACCCGGGGGCCGCCGGGACCGTCCACCACCGGCCCGGCGATCGAGTACGACCGGGCCGCCTGGTAGCCGTCCGGGGCGGTCAACCGCACGTCGACGTGCTGGCCGGGCAGGTGCCCCGGCCAGTCCGGCACCTCCAGGACCAGCGTCTGCGCGGTCGGGGTCTCCACCCGGCGCTCCACCAGCCGGGCCACCTGCCACTTGATCGGCGCGCGGGCCGGGGTGCCCGTCGCCACGGCCCGCTCAGTCACCCTGGTACCGCTGCTCGCGCCACGGGTCGCCGTAGTCGTGGTACCCGGCGGTCTCCCAGAAACCCGGCTCGTCCATGGTCTTGAGCCGGATGCCCCGCACCCACTTGGCCGACTTCCAGAAGTACAGGTGCGGCACCAGCAGCCGGGCCGGCCCGCCGTGCTCGGCCGGCAGCGGCGCGCCGTCGAAGGTGTGCGCCACCCAGGCCCGGCCGCCGCGCAGGTCGTCCAACGGCAGGTTGGTGGTGTACCCGCCGTACGAGTGCGCCAGCGCGAAGTGCGCGCCGGTGTCCACCCCGTCGAGCAGGGTGTCCAGCGAGACGCCCGTCCAGGTGGTGCCGAGCTTCGACCAGTGGGTGACGCAGTGGATGTCGACGGTCGGCGTCTCCTGCGGAAGCGCCATCATCTCCTGCCACGACCACCGGTACTCGGCGCCGTTCTCGGCCGCGATGACGAACTCCCAGGTGTCCAGGGAGACCCGGGGTGTCGGGCCGGCCGAGAGCACCGGGAAATCTTCGGTCAGGTACTGACCGGGCGGCAGGGCCGGCTCCTGTGAGCGGGGCCGGCCCTGAAAGCCCGGTGACACGATTCCCATTGCACAGTCGTACCACCCGGGTCGCCCGGGGCGGGAGCTTTCCCGCGTACCCCCTCGTGGGCCCGGCGCGGCGCGGTCAGTGCCGGTCGGTGACGACCTCGCGCTCGGCGGGTGTGCCGCCCCGGGTGGCGCGCAGGCTGGTCAGGGTGACCACCACCAGCACACCGATGATCACGCCGAGCGAGGCCAGGGTGGGGATCTGCGGAACGCTCTCCCAGATGCCGTGCGCCCAGTGCAGGCCCAGCTTGAGGCCGATGAACGCCAGGATGATCGCCAGGCCGTAGCTGAGGTGCACCAGCCGGCTCAGCGCCGCGTGCAGGACGAAGTAGAGCGCCCGCAGGCCGAGCAGGGCGAACGCGTTGGTGGCGAAGACCAGGTACGGGTCCTCGGTGATGCCGTACACGGCCGGCACCGAGTCGACGGCGAAGACCACGTCGGTGGCCAGCACCGCGACCACCACGAGGGCGAACGGGGTGAGCGCCCGGCGCGCGCCCTGCCGGACGGTCAGCCGGGTGCCGTGGTACTCGTCGACCACCGGCATGACCTTGCGCAGCAGCTTGACCGAGCGCATCTTGTTGATGTCGACCTCCTGCTCGTGCCCGGAGAGGGCGTCGCGCAGCAGCTTCACCGCGGTGGCGATGAGGATGATCGCGAAGAGCAGGAATGCGAAGTCGAGGGTCTGCAACGCCGCCGCGCCGAGGGCGATGAAGACCGCCCGCAGCACCAGGGCGCCCGCGATGCCGTAGAGCAGCACCCGCTGGGCGAGCACGGCCGGCACCGCGAACGCGGCCAGCAGCAGCATGAAGACGAAGAGGTTGTCGACCGAGAGGGACTTCTCGACGAGGTAACCGGTCAGGTATTCGACGCCCTGCTGGGAGCCGTAGCGGGCCCAGAGCCAGCCGCCGAAGGCCAGTGGCAGGGCGATGTAGAAGGTCGACCAGCCGATGGCCTCGCGCATGGAGACCTCGTGCGGCTTGCGCGTCACGAGGAAGTCCAGCACCAGCAGGAGCAGTACGCCGGCGATCGTCACCGCCCACAGGGTGGGCGTGCCGACCGAGGTCAGGTCACTCGCCGCGGCCAGGGGGGACAATTCGGTCATGGGGTCTCCTCGAACACCGTGTCATGTTCGAGGTCTCCTTCACCCACCGTTCGATGGGCAACCACCCGAGGCACGCCGGGCGTGCCGTACTGACCGGAATGGTTCGTGGGAAGTACTCCCCTCGCACGACAAGGTTAGGTCAGGCCGAATCGACACGCCAAGCCGGATGTCGATGGTTGCCCTGGCCAACCGCTGTGTGGCCCCGCTGTCAGGCGCGGCGCAGCGTCGCGCCGGGGGCCATCGCCTGCTCCACGAGGTCCCGGTAGTCGCGCGGCAACTGCGTCGCCACGTCGTCGAACTCGCCACCGGTGATGGCCTCGCGCAGGGTGGTGAACACCGCCCGGACGGCGTCCCGCGCCGCCGGTTCCTCGACGCGCGCCCGAAGCGCGACCCGCGCCACGAACTCGGCCGCCCCGAAGCGGTCCGCCTGCTCGGTGCTCGGGCTCGGTTTGAGCACCAGTTGCAGTGGCTGCGGCAACTGCGCCGCCAGGTCCAGCACCTCGCCGCCGGTCAACCGCTCGGCGAACGTCTCCAGCACCGCCCGGGTCAGCTCGACCGCCTGCTCGGACGACGTGTGGGTGCGTTGGGAAACCTGGTCGACGAAGGTGTCGTAGTTCATCGCGTACTCCCTCGGGCTCTGTCTGCGGCGCCTGCGGGTACCCGCGGCGTCGTGCGGGAAACGACGCCGGATTTCCTGCACCGCGCCGGGCGTGACCGGGCGGCGGACGGGTAACCGCCGCCGGTCGTGACCCATCCACGCCCCGAGGGAGCCTCAGCCATGGCGAGCTACGCGGACGTCCTGCAGTACCTGTCGAGCCTGGACTACCCGGCCGAGAAGGACGACGTGATCCGCGAGGCCGAACGCGAGGGCGCCCCGCCGGACGTGCTCAAGGCGCTGCGCGCGCTGCCGCCGGTCGACTACGCGAACGGCACCGAGGTGGCCCGCTCGGCCGGCATCGAGGCCGCCCCCGAGGTGGGCCCCGCGCAACACGCGACGGCGCAACGCGCGACCCAGGCCCGGGACAAGAAGCACAACCGGGTGTCGCAGCACCTGCGCGGCATCTGACCCCGGCGGTGGGGACGTCCGCCGTGGCGAACCGGCGTCGCGGATGACCGGCACCGGTCCACTGTCCCGCCCGCCGGACGGGCACACCCCCGCGGCGACGCAGCTCGTGATCGTGGCGGTGGTCGGCGTCATCGTGGGCGGCGTCTTCGCCCTCACCCTCTCGCCCGCGCTCGCCCCGCTCGCCGGCTGGGACGTCGCCGCGCTGAGCTGGCTGGTGCTGGTGTGGCGCAAGATCTGGCCGATGGACGCCAGCCGCACCGCGCAGCTCGCCGTGCACGAGGACCCCAACCGGGCCATCCGGGACGTGCTGCTGCTGATCGCCTGCCTCGCCAGCCTGCTGGCCGTCGGTCTGGTCCTGGCCAGCGCACACACCGCGCCACCCGGCGTCCGCCAGGACCTGTACGGCGTGCTGGGCGTGCTCAGCGTGGTGCTGTCCTGGCTGGTCGTGCACACCGTCTTCACCGCCCGCTACGCGCGGATCTACTACACCGGCCCGGACGGCGGGGTGAACTTCAACCAGAGCGAACCGCCCCGCTACTCGGACTTCGCGTACGTGGCGTTCACCGTCGGGGCGACGTTCCAGGTGTCCGACACCAACCTGACCAGCAACGAGATGCGCCGGACGGTACTGCGGCACTCGATGGTGTCGTACCTGTTCGGCGCGTTCGTCATCGCCGTCACGGTGAACCTGCTGGCGGGGCTGGCACGCTGAGCGCTCGCGCCCGGCTGCGTCACGGGCGAAGCTCGCCGGGACAGGCGGGCGCCCCCTTGGCCACGAACCGCGACCGGGGGCGCCACGCAAACCTGCCCAGGCGGTGAACCACGTCCGAACCGGTCGCGGCCACCAGGCGGTGGATGCCCGCCCGAACCGAGCGGTCAGCACTGCCGGGTACAACCATACGACAGAACATCCTCCGTACGGTCAGTTTTTGCGGAACTGTGGGCCAGGGCACGTCATGGTCGGCCGCTCACGTCCGCGTACCGGTGCTCCAACTCGACCCGCGCCAGGGCCCCCACCAGCCATGCCAGCCGTTCCGACTCGCCACCGGTCAACCCGGCCAGGTCGTCCGCCGAGCGGCCCAGCCCGAGCCGGCGGGCCGCCACCAACGCCCGCCGGTCCGCGACCGGGGCCACCTCCCGCCACAGGGCCTGCGCCTCGCGCAGGAACAGGTCGACCACCTGGGCGTCCACGCCGGGCAGGTCGGCCAGCAGGGCCCGTTCGGCCGCCGGATCATGGTGCGCGGCGGCGCGCAGCCGGCGCAGGTCGCCCCGGTACCGGTCGACGACCGTGCGCGCCAGGTCGCCCAGCACGTCGGCCACCGCGTCGACGTCACCGCGCTGACCGCTGGCCCGCAACACCCGCACCCGGTCCTCGTGCCGCGAACGGGCCAGCCGGGCGGCGCTGTCCCAGCCGGCGTCGCGCAGCGCCCGCGCGCCGTCCACCGCCCGCCGGAAGTCGCCCCGTCGGGCGAGCAGCACCGCGAGGCAGAGCACCTGGAACAGGCTCGCCGGATTGTTCGTCACCCGGAAGCCGTACTGCTCGGCGAAGCCCCGTCCACCGCCGGCCAGCCGACGGGCCAGTCGCTTGCGATCCTCCATCGGTGTGATCAGCGTGGTCGCCATGGGCGGCGACTACCCGCGCCGCCGCCGGTCATACGCCAACGCCGGGCGGTCAGCCGTGCAGGCCGCCGCTACGGTCCCGGGCCTTGAGCCGAGTGGTGGGCAGGGCCGGCGCCGGCAGCGGCGACGCCGCGTCGTCAGCCACCACCCCGAACCGCCGCCCGGCCATCCAGTCCTCCCGAGCCTCGGCGATCTCCTCGTGCGAGCGGCCCACGAAGTTCCACCACATGACCAGCGGCTCCTCGAACGGCGTACCGCCCAACAGCAACAGCCGCGCCCCCGCCCCGCCGCGCACGGTCAGCTCCCGCCGACCCGTACCCAGGTAGAGCAGCGCCCCCGGCTCGAACCCCACCCCGGCGGCCTCGGCCGCGCCGGACATCGCCAGCACGGCGTACTCGAAGTCGGGCCGCAACGGCAGCGTCGTCGGCGCCGACCCACCCAGCTCGAGCTGCACCCCCACCAGCGGGGTGTGCACCACCGCCGGCGAGCGCTGCCCGGCGAACTCACCCACCAGCAGGGTCGCGTCGACCTCGCCGTCGCGCCAGCGCGGCAGGTCGGCGTGGTGGGCGAAGTCGGCCGCGCCGGCCCGCGCCGGGTCCGGCAACGCCACCCAGAGCTGCACGCCGTGCATCACCGGTGGGTGCGTGGCGGGCGACCGCTCCGAGTGGGCGATGCCGCGCCCGGAGGTCATCACGTTCAACTGGCCCGGTCGGATCGCCTGGACGTTGCCGAGGCTGTCCCGGTGGATGATCTCGCCGTCGAGCAGCCAGGTCACCGTCTGCAGGCCGGTGTGCGGGTGCGGCGGCACCTCCATGCCGGGTCGCTGCGCCACGTCGTCCGGGCCGAAGTGGTCCACGAAGCACCACGCGCCGACCATCCGTCGGGGCCGCTGCGGCAGCAGACGCCGCACCGTCGTGTACCGCCCCAGCGGCACGTCGTGGCCCGGCAGCAGCACGCTGCCGGGATCGACGTCGGCCACGCCGGGCGGTCGGGTCTGCGCCAGCATCGATTCGGTACGCTCCACCGCCCGACTGTACGCTCGCGCGCTCCCCCGCCAGCGACGCTTCCGTTTCGGGGTGACCGCCACCTCAACCGCTGCGGGCCGGTCCCTTCACGGGGTCTCGGTCACCGTCACCGCGTTTACGCCCGCCACCAGGTCGAGGAAGATCCGGTTGGGCGAGCGGTCCCATCCCGGCGTACTCACCACCTCCCCCGCGGCGACTCCGTTCCACCGCTGGTCACGAACCACGAGCGAACCGGCGCCGGCGCCCGCCCGCACCCGCACCGGCGGCGCGCCCGGCACCCGGATGGCGAGCCGGCTGGCCCCGCCGGTGAACCGCACCGTCAGCGCGCCCCGGTCCACCGGCGGCAGGATGAGATCGGTGCGCGCGGAGCCGCCGACGAGGTCCACCCCCAGCAGACGCGCCCGCGTCAGGTCCACCACCTGGTCGCTCACCCCGCCCTCCAGGCGCAGCCGCCAGGCGACCCGTTCGTTGAGCAGCACCCGTACGGCCCGTCCCTCGGACGCGCCGGAGGCCACCACGCCGAGCCGGACGGTCGCACCGTCGAGCACCGGCCGCACCGCGACACCCGTGCCGGACGGACTGCTGATCCGGTAGAGATCGTCGCCCAGGTCCGTCACCCGCAGGTCGAACGACGTCAACCCGTCGACGAGCACGAAGGTGGCCTGCTGCCGGTCGGCCAGCGGGGCGGTCATCGTCTGGTCGGAGGCCGCCGCGGCGTCCCGCCTCGTCTGCTCCGCACCGGTGTCGCTCCGGGTCTGACCGAGGCGGTACGGATCGCTGACGATCACCGCGACCGCCATGGCCCCGAGCACCAGCACGACGGCAGCGGCCGTCAGCAGCAGACGGACGCCCACGGACCAGCCTCCCGCTTTCGGTGGCCCCGGCTCCGTGTCCTGTCCTGACCGTTGCTCGACGTCCGGGCTCGGTGCTGGCCCGGCGTCGTGCCGCTCCGCCTTCTGCGGTGACCGCGGCTCCGCGTCGCGCGCTGGCTGCGGCTCTATGTCCTGCGGTGGTCGCGGCTGTGTCTCGGGCGGCGGTTCCGCCGTGGTGGTCGTCGTCCGGGCCCGGCTTGCGCGCTCGAACTCCGGTTGGCTCGGCGCCGGGTCGTCGGCCGGCAGGTGCGCCGCAGCCGTCCGAGCCGCCGCCGTTGTCTGTGCGGGTCGCTGAACTGCGCGGCGCGCCGTCTGATGCTCGTTGCCGTCACCCACCACGGCCATACCCTGTCCCTCCGTCGGTCCCCGCCGGAGGGTACGGACACGACCGCCGATCGGATCACTGCGCGCCGACAACGTGACTGCGCTACGTCGCCTCGCCAACCTGAACGGCGTCCGCCTTCGTGACGACCAGCAGGCAGCACGCCTCTCACCCGGGAGGGCCGCCACCCGGCACCGCCCCGATGAGGTTGATGCCTCTCCGTCATCTTGATGACTCACAGGCATCACGCCTCTGACGGCGGGTCCACCTCGACGCCACCCCGTTCGCTACCCGACGCCGCACCGATGAGCGGGCTGCCTGAGGGTGAGCGGTCAACAAGAAGTGGCCGAAGCGCTGGAGATACGCCGATGGCCGGCACCCGTTGTGGGGTGCCGGCCATCGGTGTTGCTCTTGGCTGTTCGGTGGGTGTCAGCTGTTCCAGTACTGGCCGACCAGGTCGGTGGCCTGCTGCTCCCACTGGGCGTACGCGTCCGGGTAAGCGGAGACCTGCACGGTCTGCGCGGCGTCGGTCAGCGGCATGTCCTGCCAGCCGTCAACCTGGCGCAGGCCCTTGAGGAACGCCGTGGTCGAGTACTCCGGATCGGTGATCTGCTCCGGCGTACCCCAACCACTGGACGGGCGCTGCTGGAACAGGCCCAGCGAGTCGTGGTCGTTGGCGTCACCGAGGTGGCCGAGGTTCTCCAGCTTCGACTCCTGCAGGCTCGTCGCGATCGAGATGACCGCGGCCCGCTCGGGCAGGCCGGCCTTCTTGGTGGCGGCGATGATGGCCTTGGCGTTGGCCGTCTGCTCACCGTTCAGGTCGATGTGCGACTGGTCGCCCTGCGGCTTCGGGGCGGCGCTCTGCACGGCCACCGCGACCGGCTTGGCGTCGGCCGGGTTGGCGTGGGCGGCGATGGGGCCGGCGAAGACGCCACCGGCGAACGCGAGACCAGCAACAGACAGCATGCTCTTGCGGAAGATCGTGTTCATCAGGGGTTGCTCCTTCGGGGGTAGGAAACACCCACGTCACCCGTTCGGGGGGATCGGTGACTTGGGTGTCAGCACCTCGTCCGGGCGCTTGCAAAGTCTGGGGGCGGGCCGGCGAGCCGGGGGCTCGGGCGCCGCGGACCGGGTTCAACGACCCGAGGGCCGGGGTCATTCCCGGGGCTTGGCGGCCCCTGCCGGGGATGCTCGCGGCGGCCGGTCCGGGTGTAACGACCCGGCGGCCGGGGCCATTCCCGCAGGCGGGCGGCTGGCCCGTGGTCCTGCGATCGTCGGGATGTGTAACGACCCCCGGCCCGCCACGATTCCGGCCCACGCGTGCGTCCGGTCACCGCAGAAACCCCATCACCGGACATACCACCCGCTCCGGCCGGGTGATCGACTCGACTTCGCCGAAGTCGGGGTGTCCGGGACCGGTCGATGCACCCACATCGGCGAACTCGTGTCGATCACGACATCACGGCTGGCCGGCGGCCGACCCTCACGCGTCCAGGCGGGACCGGACCTTGTTCGCGCAGGACTCCAGCACGGTCCGCGCGTCGAGTCCCAGGCTCTCGATCGCCACCAGCGCGGCGAACACCACGTCGCCCAGCTCGGCCGCCACGTCCTCGCGCGTGTGGGTGACACCCTTGCGCGGATTCTGCCCGAGCAGACCGATCCAGGCGGCCGACGCCTCGCCCGCCTCCTCGGTCAGCTTGAGGATGCGGCAGGTCAGTTCGGTCTCCCCGGTGCCGTTCGCGGCGTCCAGCCAGCTCCGCGCGGCCCGGGCCGCCGCCCAGATCGAGTCGTCCACGACGACAGTCAACCGCAACGAACCGCACCGACCGAACACCGGCACCCGCGTCGAGAGCCGGCTCGCACCAACCCGACAGCCGCGGCCTGACCGGCCCCACAGCCGCAGCTTGACCAGCACGACAGCCCCGGCCTGACCGGTCGGTCAGCGTAGCCATTGACTCCGGTCGACGGCGGTCCTAGGTTCAGGGCGCTACCGGCCGGTAGGCAACCGTCCCGCCTGGTCGCCCCGCAGGCGACATCCGTCCGATGGGGAGCATCGATGCTGTCCGTACCCGTTCGCACCCTGCGCCGCCTGGTCGCCGCCACCGCGACACTGACCCTGGCCGTCGGGCTGATCGGCCCCGCACCCAGCCTCGCCGCAGCGGCGGGCACCGCAGCGGCAGGCGCCACCGGCGGCGACCAGCCGCTGCCCGGTTACACCTTCCAGAACCCGCCCCTCACACCGCTGACGGTGGCGGGCAGACCGACGACGGTACGACAGGGCGTGCACCGACACGCCGCGTACATCATCGAGGTTCCCGCCCGGTGGAACGGCGACCTGGTGCTGTGGGCGCACGGCTACCGAGGTCAGGGCACGGTGCTCTCGCCGGAGCCGCCGGCCTTCGAACTGCGCCAGCGGATGCTGACCCAGGGGTACGCCTGGGCGTCGTCGTCGTACGACCGGAACGGGTTCGACATCCGCTCCGGGGTGCTGGGCACGAAGGACCTCGCGGACCACTTCGCCCGGACGGTCCGCCGGCCGCACCGCACGTACCTCGCCGGGGTGTCGATGGGCGGGTACGTCATCGGCCGCTCGCTGGAGCAGTATCCCGGCTACTACGACGGCGCGCTGCCCATGTGCGGGGTGCTCGGTGACCAGACGCTGCTCGACTTCTTCCTGGACTACAACCTGGTCGCCCAGGCGCTGGCCGGGGTGCCGGCCTATCCCACGCCGGCCGACTACCTGAGCAACGCGGTGCCGCGCATCCAGGCGGCGCTGGGCCTGGCCGGGCTCACGCCGACCGGCCCGGACACGACGAACGAGCGCGGCAAACAGTTGCGGGCGGTGACGGTGAACCGCTCGGGCGGGCCGCGTCCCGGCGCGGAGGCGGCGTTCGCGGTGTGGAAGGACTTCCTCTTCTCGATCACCGTCACCGATGGTGGCGAATCCCCCGCCCAGCGGCCCGGACAGCTCTCCACCAACCTGCTCACCCGCTACCGCCCGAACAGTCCCGTGGACCTGAACTCCACCGTGCAGCGGGTCGCGCCGGAGAACGTCGTGCAGCGGCTCCTGCCGACGCTGACCGAGGTGCCGCGCATCGCCGGCCGTCCCAGTGCGCCGGTGGTCAGCCTGCACGGCCTCGGTGACCTGTTCGTGCCGTTCAGCATGGAGCAGGCGTACGCCGACGACGTGGCACGGCACGGTCGCAGCCGGCTGGTGGTGCAGCGGGCCATCCGGACCACGCAGCACTGCGAGTTCAGCCCGGCCGAGGCCGGGGCCGCCTGGGACGACCTGGTGTCCTGGGTACGCACCGGCAAGCGCCCGGCCGGCGACACCGTGACCGATCCGGCGGTGGTGGCACGGCCCGACTACGGCTGCCGGTTCAGCGACCGGGAGGCGTACGCCGCCGGGGTCGGCACCCGCCGCCTCTACGCCCCCTGCTGAGGAGACGACGACGGCCGGCTCCCGTGGTGGGAGCCGGCCGTCGTCGAGGTGGTTTACCAGAGCTGCTGGACGATGTCCGCCGCCTGCTCCTCCCACTGCGCGTACGCGTACGGGAAGGCGGAGACCTGGACGGTCTGCGCGGCGGTGGTCAGCGGCAGGTCCTGCCAGCCGCCGACGTTCTTGAGCGCGTCGAAGAACGCCGTGGCGGCGTACTCCGGGTCGGTGATCTGCTCGGGCGAACCCCAACCGGACGACGGACGCTGCTGGAACAGGCCCTGCGAGTCGTGGTCGTTGTACGCGCCGAGGTGGCCGAGGTTGTAGAGCTTCGACTCCTGCAACGAGGTGGCGACACCGATCACCGCGCCACGGTCGCCGACGCCGGTCTTCTTGGCCGCGTCGACGATCGCCCGCGCGTTGTCGAGCTGCGCCTTGTCGAGCGGGATGCGCGACTGCGCGCCCTCGATGCCGTGCGGGATCAGCTCGTCGCGGCTCGGCTTGCCGGCCGGCGGCTTGCCGGTGGCGGAGCCGGTGGTCAGCCCGGATTCAACGGGCTGCTCCTGGTGCTGGGCAGCGGTGGCGGCCTTGCCGGTGGCGAGGTCGATGGCGGCGACGGCGCCCTGGTGCGGCCCGGAGGTGACCGGGGCGGCGGTCGCGGTCGGCGCGAGCGCCAGACCGCCGAGGGCGGCCACACCCACCACGCTCAGCGCGGTCTTGCGGTACGAGTCCTTCGCGATGGCGGGGAGCCATCGAGTGAAGTCGGACTTCACGATGGTTCCTTTCGATCGTGCGGAGCGTTCCGGGGTGAACGCCCCTCGGGAGTGACCGCGGAAAAGGGGTTTGGGCTCCGGCGGTACGGGGGACACAACCGGGTTGACGAGTCGGTCATTCCGGATATGCCAGCTTCACCCGGAGCTGGGGTCCCGGTCACTCCCGGGAATTCGGACAGCGGCGTCGACCGCGCCACGGGTGGGCGAAACCGGACGAACGACGCGAACGGGTCAGCCCGGATGGGCCGTGCCGAACCGCACGACGACGTGCCAGAGCTGCTTGAGGTGCTGGAGGGTGTCGGCGATCGGCCCCCGATCCGCCCACCGCTGCGGCTCGGTCACCACCGACACGGCGCCCCGACCGATCAACGCCGCGTCCACCGGAGCGTCCGGTTGGCCGAACTCGCGGTGCAGGCGTGCCGCCAGCACCGGGATCGCCGGACCCCGGAACTCGGCGTCGACCTCGTCGACGGGCAGCGCGAAGCCGGGGTGCCAGCGCAGCGGAAAACCGTACCGCCGCGCGACGGATTCCAGCGTCGCGCCGGTCGAAGTGCCGGCGAAGGACGGGTCCACCACCAACTCCTGGACGTCGGACGCCAGGTCGAGGGTGCCGTGGACCTGGGTCTCCACGTAGTCGTCGAGCGCACGGCCGACCGTCCCGGGCGGCGGCGACGCGTCCAGGAGCGTCCGCGTCAGGGAGGCGACGTCCGTCTCGGCGCGGCCCAGGCACACGCCGGTGCGGGCGACGGCGGCCAGGAGCCCGGCGAGGACCACCTCGAAGGCGTCGATCGTCCCCAACACGTCGGGGCCGAGATAACTGTCGCCGACGCAGAAGGTCGCCCGCGCCAGCACCGCCGGGCGCAGCCGCAGGTGGCAGGAGCCGAAGCGCGGGCACGCGCCGTCGGCGTGGTCGAGCAGGTTCAAGCCGCCGTAGATCGGGCGGTCCGCCGGCAGCACCCCGGTCTGTTGGTACGCGCCGCCGAACATCCGCCGTTCCCAACGGTCACGGTCGCCGCCGGGGTACGCGGTGAGCCCGCCGGCCGAGATCCCCGTGACGAACTGGCTGCGGTACACCCCGTCCTCGTACAGGGCGGATGCGACGGCGCGCCCGTCGGCGCACAGTCGATCCGGGTGGAAGTTGACGGTGATCCGCGCGCGCCGGACGGCGGCGAGCAGTCGGTGCGCGGAGTCGTCGACACCTGCGGCGGCGAGGTGTCCGGCGATCGCGGCGAGCGCGGCGGGACGCGCGGTCACCGCCGACGACCGCACGTACCCGAGAGCAGCCGCCTGCGCCGGTGTAAGAGTGCCGGCGGGCGGCCCACCGCGCGCGGACGTCGTCGTCACGGCGTTTCCGGCTTCGTCTCCAACTCCTCGAAGACGGTGATGTGCAGGTCGGCGGGGGCGTCGAGGCGCGCGTTGAGCGACTGCCACGGCGTCAGCGTCGGCGGTGCGACCTCGCTCGCACCGGCGGCGACCAGCCGGGTCGTGGTCGCGGCGGCGTCGTCCACCTCGAAGGCCACCCGGATGCGCGGAGCGACCTGACGACCCACCTCGACCTCGTCGATGAGCCGCTTCTGCGCCGGGTTGGCGATCTCCAGCGTGGCCCGGCCGGCGTCCAGGATGACCACCCGCGCGCCGCCGTCGCTGGTGAAGTCGCCCTCCACGGGCAGGCCGAGGGCGTCCCGGAAGAACGCCACGGCGGCCTCGTGGTCGGCTGCCTCCACGACGAGGCGGAGCTGACGGACGACGGGTACGGGGTGCTCGGCGACCATGCGCCGGATCGTAGCGCCCGCCGACGCGTGTCGGCGTCCTCGATCCGGGCCGAGGACGCCGACCCGCGCTCTAGGCTGGCGCCGACACTGTCCCGAGAGGAGCGAGCATGGTCGACACATTCCTGCTGCGCCCGGTCGGCCGGGTCGCCTCGCCGCTGACCGACGCGGCCAGCGCCCCGCGACAGGGCGACGAGGGCGCGCCACCGGCCTGGCTGGTGTTCGAGCCACAGCTCGAGCCCGCGCTGCGTGACCTGCACGTCGGCGCGGAACTGCTGGTGCTGACCTGGTTGGACCGGGCCCGCCGGGACGTCCTGACGGTGCATCCCCGCCGGGACGAGAGCCGCCCGCTGACGGGGGTGTTCAGCACCCGCTCCCCGAACCGGCCCAACCCGATCGGACTGCACCGGGTACGGGTGCTGACGGTCGACGGGCTGCGCGTCGAGGTCGCCGACCTGGAAGCCCTCGACGGCACCCCGGTGCTGGACGTCAAACCGGTGCTGGGCCCGGTCGACGAACGCTGAGCCCGGGCGGGATCAGTGTCCCCGGGCCAGCCACTCCGGCAGGTGCGGCGCTTCGGCGCCGATGGTGGTGTCGTCGCCGTGCCCGGTGTGCACGACCGTGTCCGGTGGCAGGGTCAACAGCCGGGTACGGATCGACGCGACGATGGTGTCGAAGTCGCTGTACGACCGCCCGGTCGCGCCCGGCCCACCCTGGAACAGGGTGTCGCCGGTGAACACCACACCCAGGTCCGGGGCGTGGAAGCTGCACGCGCCGGGACTGTGCCCGGGGGTGTGCAGCACCCGCAGGGCGGTGCCGGCCACCTCGACGTCCTGCCCGTCGCGCAGCTCGCCGTGCGGCGGCAGCTGGGGGTGGACCAGGTCCCAGAGCACCCGGTCGTCGCCGTGCAGCAGGATCGGCGCGCCGGTCGCCTCGGCCAGCTCGGGCGCCACCCGTACGTGGTCGTCGTGGGCGTGGGTGGCGAGGATGGCCCGCACCCGGCGGCCGCCCACCAGCGCGAGGATCGCGGCCACGTCGTGCGGGGCGTCGAGGATGACGCACTCGTCGTCGTCGCCGACCACCCACACGTTGTTGTCCACGTCGAAGGTCTGCCCGTCGAGCGAGAACGTGCCGGCGGTGACCGCGTGGTCGACCCGGACGGTCATCAGAACACCACCACCGAACGCAGCACGTCGCCGTGGTGCATCCGCGCGAACGCGTTCTCGACCTGGTCGAGGGCGATCTCCTCGGTGACGAAGGCGTCCAGGTCGAGACGGCCCTGCAGGTACAGCTCGGTGAGCATCGGGAAGTCCCGGCTGGGCAGGCAGTCGCCGTACCAGCTGGACTTGAGCGCGCCGCCGCGACCGAAGACGTCCAGCAGGGGCAGTTCGATCCGCATCTGCGGGGTCGGCACGCCGACCAGCACGACCGTACCGGCCAGGTCGCGGGCGTAGAACGCCTGCTGCCAGGTCTCCGGCCGGCCCACCGCGTCGATCACCACGTCCGCGCCGAAGCCGCCGGTGGCCGCGCGGATCGCCTCGACCGGGTCGGTGTCGGACGCGTTCACGGTGTGCGTCGCGCCGAACTTCCTGGCCCAGTCCAGCTTGCGGCTGTCGGTGTCCACGGCGACGATCGTCGTCGCGCCGGCGAGGACCGCTCCGGCCACCGCCGCGTCCCCGACACCACCGCAGCCGATCACCGCGACCGAGTCGCCGCGGGTCACGTTGCCGGTGTTCATCGCCGCGCCCAGGCCGGCCATCACACCGCAGCCGAGCAGGCCCACCGCGGCCGGCCGCGCCGCCGGGTCCACCTTCGTGCACTGCCCGGCGTGCACCAGCGTCTTCTCGGCGAACGCGCCGATGCCCAGCGCCGGGGTGAGTTCCGTGCCGTCGGTGAGGGTCATCCGCTGCTTCGCGTTGTGGGTGTTGAAGCAGTACCAGGGCCGCCCCCGACGGCAGGCCCGGCAGTCGCCGCAGACCGCCCGCCAGTTGAGCACCACGAAGTCGCCCGGGGCCACGTCGGTGACGCCCTCGCCCACCTGCTCGACGATCCCCGCCGCCTCGTGGCCGAGCAGGAACGGGTAGTCGTCGTTGATGCCGCCCTCGCGGTAGTGCAGGTCGGTGTGGCAGACGCCGCAGGACTGGATCCGGACGATCGCCTCACCGGGACCGGGGTCGGGCACCACGATGGTGGTGACCTCGACCGGTGCGCCCTTGCTGCGGGAGATGACTCCCCGGACTTCCTGGCTCACTGCGCCTCCTGGTGGTGGTCGGTGGCGGGACCCGGGACCGGGCGGTGAAGCGGGCTCGGCGGTGGGCCCCCGGGCGAACCTACCGCGATCACCACGGCCGGCCCAGTCGGCCGGGTGGCGGGTTATCGCCTGTCACGCGGGGTACGCGGGCCACGATTCGGACCACGGCCATCGGGAGTGATCATGAAACTCGCGCACCTGCCGTTGCGGGCCAGCATCGGCGCGTACTTCCTCGACTCGGGCCTCGGCAAACGCAACCTGGAGGGTGAGGCCGCCCAGGCCATGCACGGGATGGCGGTGGCCGCGCTGCCGCAGCTCGGTCAACTGGACCCACCGCGGTTCGCCAAGCTGCTGTCGTACTCGGAGATCGCCCTCGGGGCGGCGCTGCTCGCGCCGTTCGTGCCGGCGCCGCTGGTGGGGCTCGGCGTGACCGCGTTCGGCGCGGGCCTGGTGCAGCTCTACCTGAAGACGCCGGGAATGCGCCGGCCGGGCAGCATCCGGCCGACCCAGCAGGGCGCCGGGCTGGCCAAGGACGTCTGGCTGGTCGGCGCTGGCCTGACGCTGGTGCTGGAGGGGTTGACCCACGGTCGCCGCCGGCACGGTTGACTGGCCGTACCGCGCCGTCGGCGACCGTTATCGTGGGCCCGACCCCGACGGTCGGCCTGAGGAGCTGCGGTGACCCACAGTCGTTCGGTGCGGCCGTTCTACCGGCCCATGCGGCCCCGCCGCCGCGACGAGCCGCACCGCGCGGCCACCCCGCTGGAACTCTTCTTCGACCTGTGTTTCGTGGTGGCCGTGGCGCAGGCCGCGTCCGCGCTGCACCACGACGTCGGCGAGGGGCACCTCGGCCACGCGCTGCGCAGCTACCTGATGGTGTTCTTCGCGATCTGGTGGTCGTGGATGAACTTCACCTGGTTCGCCTCGGCGTACGACACCGACGACGACGTCTACCGGATCACCACGCTGGTGCAGATCACCGGGGCGTTGATCCTGGCGGCCGGGGTGCCGCGCGCCTTCGCCGAGGGCGACTTCACCGTCATCACGTACGGGTACGTGGTCATGCGGCTGGCCGCCGTCGTGCAGTGGAGCCGGGCCGCGGCCGGTGACCCGGCGCACCGCGCCGCGGCCCGCCGGTACGCCGTCGGCGTGACGGTCGTGCAGCTCGGCTGGCTGCTGCGGCTGGTGCTGCCCGACGGCTGGGGCATGGCGGCGTTCGTGCTGCTGGCGCTCGCCGACCTGCTGGTCCCGGCGGTGGCCGAGCGGCCCGGCATGACCCCGTGGCATCCCGGGCACATCGGCGAGCGGTACGGGCTGTTCACGCTGATCGTGCTCGGCGAGGCGGTGCTGGCGATCTCGGTGGCGATCCAGACCGGGCTGGACGCGGGCGAGCACGGCCTCTGGGCGCTCGCGGCGGCCGGCGCGGTCATCGTGTACGCGCTCTGGTGGCTCTACTTCGACCGCCCGGTCGAGGCGCCGGACCGGTTGCCGTACTCCCTCATCTGGGGCTACGGCCACTACTTCATCTTCGCGGCGATCGCCGCGGTCGGGGCCGGCCTGCCCGTGGTGGCGGACCACGAGCGGCACCTCGCGCACGTCTCGGCGACGACGGCCGCGTACGCGGTGGCCGTGCCGATCGCCGTCTTCCTGCTGACCGTCTGGGTGCTGCACGTCCGCCGCCAGCAGCACGGCGCGGTGGTGGTCGCCTACCCCGTCGTCGCCGGGGTGGCGCTGCTCGTGCCGCTCGGTCCGGCGCCGGTGACGGTGCTCGCGCTGCTGCTGGTCGCCCTCGTGGCGGTGACGGTGGTGCTGCGGAAACGGGACGCCGGGGCCGCAACGAACCCCGCGACCTGACATCGATCTGGATCAGACATCGATCACCCGGCCTGCCGGCGCGCGGGACGGCCGGGAAATGGGCAGAATTGCGGGATGTTACGCCGCCGGTGGTTGCTGGCCGACCAACTCGGGCCACATTTCCTCGACGACCCCGATCAACCGGTCCTCCTGGTGGAGATCCGGGAACTGTTCCGCCGTCGCCCGATGCACCGGCAGAAGGCGCACCTGATCCTCTCCGCCCTGCGCCACCGCGCCGCCGAGCTGGGCGACCGGGCGCTGCTGCTGCGCACCGACACGTTCCGCGAGGCCCTGGCCCAGGTCGCCGAGCCGGTGGAGGTGTGCCACCCGCACTCCCGCGCCGCCCTCGGGTTCGTCCGCTCGGTGCCCGGCCTCACCGTGCTGCCGCCGCGTGGCTTCATCACCAGCCAGTCCGACTTCGCGGCCTGGGCGGACCGCACCCGCCGCGGCCCGCTCCGGATGGCCGACTACTACCGGCAGGTCCGCCGCCGGCACGACGTGCTGACCGGGCCGGCCCGGCTCCCCGCCACCGCCCCGACGCCGCGCCGCCCGCGTGGTGAGGCCACCGCCGTACCCGCCAGCCCGCCGCCGCCCCCGCCCATCGTCGAGGACGACATCGACGCGCAGGTCCGCCGCGACCTCGACGGGTGGGCGGCCGACGGGGTGCGCTTCGTCGGTCGGGACGGCCCCCGGCGGTACCCGGCCACACACGACGAGGCGCAGGCCCGGCTGGCGCACTTCCTCGCGTACCGGCTGCCCGGCTTCGGCCGCTACGCCGACGTGATGAGCGCCGACGACCCGCTGTTCGCGCACTCGACGCTCTCGTCGTCGTTCAACCTGGGGCTGCTGCACCCCGAGCCGGCGGTGCGCGCCGCCGAGCAGGCGTGGCGGTCCGGCGCGGCGCCCCGCACGGCGGTGGAGCCGTTCATCCGCGGGCTGCTCGGCTGGCGGGAGTTCCTCTGGCAGTTGTACTGGTATCACGAGCCGCAGTTCCGGGGCGCGAACTGGCTGGCCGCGACCGAGCCGATACCGCAGTGGTTCGCCGACCTGGACGCCGACGCGGTGGAGGCGCGCTGCCTGGCCGACGTGCTGGCCGCCGTCCGCGACCGGGCGTGGACGCACCACAGCCCCCGGCTGCTGGTGCTGGGCAACTACGCGTTGCAGCGCGGCTGGCGTCCCGCCGAGGTGGCGGACTGGTTCCAGCGCTGCTTCGTCGACGGTACCGACTGGGTGATGAACGCGACCGTGCTCGGCATGAGCCAGTACGCCGACCTGGCCCGGGTGGATACCCGCCCGTACGCGGTGGACGGCACCGACATCGACGAGATCAGCGACTACTGCGCCGGCTGCCGGTACGCGCCGGAGCGGGCGCTCGGCGAGCTGGCCTGCCCGTACACCGGAGGTTTCGAGAGCTTCCTGCACCGCAACCGGGAGCGGTTGGTGGCCGACCCGCGACTCGCCGCCGAGCTGGCCCGCCGCGACGAGCCCGCGCACCGCGAGGCGGTGCTGGCCCAGGAGGAGAAGCGCGGCGGCAGCCCGCCCTGATCAGGTGGGGTCGGCGACCGGCGGCGGGGCCGGCGCGGGCCGCGCCACGCCCCGGTTCAGGCCGACCACCAGCACCCGGTGGTACGACGCCGGCATGATCCGGGCCAGCAGGTCGGGCACCTTCGCCGACCAGCCGATGAGGACCCGGCCCCGACGCCGCTCGACAGCCCGCAGGATCACCTCGGCCGCCCGCTCCGGGGCGATGGTGAGCAGCTTCTCGAACTGCGCCCGGCCGGCGGTGTACTCCTCGATCGACACGCCGCTGCCGACGCGGGCGTTCTCGGTGATCCGGGTCCGGATCCCGCCCGGGTGCACCGACGTCACGCCGATGCCGTCGTCGACCAGCTCGTGCCGCAGCGCCTCGGTGAGACCCCGGACGGCGAACTTGCTCGCCGCGTACGCGACCTGCCCGGCCGGCGCGATCAGCCCGAACAGGCTGGAGACGTTGACCAGGTGCGCGCCCGGCTCGGCCTTGAGCGCCGGCAGCAGCGCGTGCGTCAGCTGCGCCACCGCCCGGAAGTTGATCTCGATGACCCAGCTGAACTCGTCGAACGTCACCTGGTCGAACCGGCCGCCGAGGCCGACCCCGGCGTTGTTCACCAGCAGCCGTACGCGCGGATGACGCTTGCCGATCTCGGCCGCCACCCGGGCGGTGGCCGTCGCGTCGGCGAGGTCCACCCGGTACGTGTGCACCCGTCGGTCCGGGTGCGCGGCCCCGATCGCGGCGACGACCGCGTCCAGCCGCTCGGCGTCCCGGTCCAGGAGCACCAGGTCAGCGCCCCGGTCGGCCAGCCCGTGCGCGAGCGCCGCGCCGATGCCGCTGGCCGCGCCGGTCACCACGGCCGTCCCACCGGCGAACTCAAACCTCCGCACGATCGGTGCTCCTTCCCTCGCGGGCGCGGCGGGAGAACCGCACACCCTCGTCGGCGAGCCGGCCGTGCCGCATCAGCAGCACGTCACGGACGTAGTTCTGGTGCAGCCGCCACGGCGTCCGCGCGCCCTGCCGGGGCAGGGCGTCGACACCCCGCAGCACGTACGAGGACCGCAGGTCGATCAGCGGGGCCCGCTCGGCACCGGGCGGGGGCAGCGGGGTCACGACCTGCTGGCCGGTACGGTCCAGGTGGCGCAGCAGCCGGCAGACGTAGCCGGCGACCAGGTCGGCCTTGAGCGTCCACGACGCGTTGGTGTAGCCGATCGTCAGCGCGAAGTTCGGCACCCCGGAGAGCATCATGCCCTTGTAGGCGACGGTGTCCGACAGGTCGACGTCGACCCCGTCGACGCGCAGCGTCAGGCCGCCGAGGGCGAGCAAGTTGAGCCCGGTCGCGGTGACCACGATGTCGGCGCGTACCTCGTCGCCGGAGGCCAACCGGATGCCGTCGGCGGTGAACGTGTCGATGGTGTCGGTCACCACCGACGCCCGCCCCTGCGACACCGCGGTGAACAGGTCCCCGTCGGGCACCACGCACAGCCGCTGGTCCCACGGGTCGTAGCGCGGCGAGAAGTGCCGGTCGACGTCGTACCCCACCGGCAGCAGGCGCGTCGCGGCCCGGCGCAGCAGCCGTCGCACCAGCCCCGGCGCGCGCCGGCTGAGCTGGAAGGTGGCCGTGGACATGAGCACGTTCTTCCACCGCACCACCGGATACGCGACGCCCGCCGGCAGCCGACGCCGCAGCGCGTCGGCCAGCCGGTCGCGCGAGGCCAGGGCGATGACGTACGTCGGTGAGCGTTGCAGCATCGTCACGTGCGCGGCCCGCTCCGCCAGGGCCGGCACCAGCGTCACGGCGGTCGCCCCACTGCCGATCACCACCACCCGCCTGCCGGCGTGGTCGAGATCGTCCGGCCAGTGCTGCGGGTGCACCAACCGCCCGGCGTACGCGTCGACGCCCGGCAGGACGGGCGTGTAGCCCTCGTCGTACCGGTAGTAGCCGGTGCAGGCGAACAGGAACGAACAGGTCAGCACCACCGTCTCGGCGGTGTCGGAGCGCTCGGCGTGCACCGTCCAACGGGCGGTGGCGCTGTCCCACTCGGCGCGCGTCACCCGGTGCGAGAAGCGGATGTGCCGCTGCACGTCGTACTCCCGGGCGGTCTCGCGCACGTACTCGAGGATGCTCGCGCCGTCGGCGATGGACCGCGCGTCGGTCCACGGCCGGAACGAGTAGCCGAGGGTGAACATGTCCGAGTCGGACCGGAGGCCCGGGTAGCGGAACAGGTCCCAGGTGCCGCCGACGGCGTCCCGCGCCTCCAGCACCGCGTACGACTTGTCGGGGCAGTCGCGGCGCAGGTGGCAGGCCGCGCCGATGCCGGACAGGCCGGCACCGACGATGAGCACGTCGACGTGGTCGGAAGGCATCGCTTCCTCCATCCGGGGCGGTGGTCGGACCCTAACACCGCGACCGAACGGCCGTTAACTAGTACTGGACCACCTGCGGGCCGTAGCGGTGGGCGGCCCACTCGGCGTCGAGTCGGGCGAGCATCCCGTCGAAGTCGTCCCGGGAGAGGACCGGGCCGTTGTTCTTGCGCCAGCCCATCTCCCGGGAACGCCGCTGCACCGCCGACTCGAACGCCCCGCTCGTCGTACGTCGTGCGCGTTGACGTAGATCCCGGCCAGGTACATCCGCAGGACGAAGGTCAGGCACAACCCGAGGAACAGCAGCGCGACGGCCAGGCCGAGGGCGGCCGACGCGACCATGCGACCCTGCGCCAGCGCGCGTCCGGCACTGATCACCACGGCGACAGCCATCGCCGACCCGGCCAGCGCCATGAGTCCGGCGAACGCCTGCGTCGCACCCCACGGATCCATCCGCCGCCATCTGCGCATGGCCCGCAGGCTAGTCGGTGGACGCTCGCGTGAACGTCATGATCCAGTTCGTCTCCCAGGTGCGTTCGCCGTCGACTGAATACGCCTGCTCCCAGCGGCCGTCGTCGCGGTGATCCCCGACCAGATGAACCGGCACCGGACCGGACGCCCCTCGTGCTGGTCGTCGGCGTAGAAGCGGCCCACCCCGTCGACGAAGCGACCGACCATCGGCGGCTGCTCCAACTCGCCGCGACCGCTGTTCATCCAGTAGATCGACCACTGCTCGCCCACCGGGTCGAAGATCCTGATCGTGGCTGCCGATCGAGTCGTTGACCCACGCCCACGGCGACCTGCTGCGCCTCGGCGCCGACGTGGAGGTGCTGCGCCCGGTCGCGCTTCGCAAACTGCTGGCCGCCACGGCCGCCGGCCTGGCTGCCCTCTACGTCCCCCGCTAGGCGGTGTCTTCAAAGGATCTTGGTGGGGCGGGATATAGCACGTGCCTCGATGGACTGAGTCGGACTCTCTGGCGTTCGTGCTCTCGGGCGGCAACGTCAACGACTGCACCCGCTTCAGGCACACCGTGCGTCTTCGCGACCGCCACGCCATGCGACCGGCGGCGACAACACCCTGATGAGTGTGATGCCTGTGAGTCATCTAGATGACTCACAGGCATCACCCTCATCAGCATTACCGCCGCCGCTCAGCGCCGCGGCCCGACCGCGCTGATCGCGGCCTCGTTCCAGGCCACCGTCACCATCGCCGCGCCACTCCAGTGGTTGTGAACCTTTGAAGACACGGCCCAGGCGGCACCGCTTCCACAGTGGAAGATCTGTGGGACATCGACTGTCGGCCACGTGTGCCACCCTGGGACGGGCATCCGCGGTCACCGGAGGTGAGGGCAACGTTACGACTACGCGCGCTGGTCGCCGTCCCCGGCACCGGGCCGGTCACCCTCGAGGTCCCGGCCGGCGAGACGGCCGCCCTGGTCGCGCCGCCCCGCGTCGGCACGGCCGTGGCCCGGGTGCTGGCCGGCCTGGCCGCCCCGGTCACCGGTCGGATCATGGTGGGTGAGCGGGACGTCACGGCCCTGCCGCCGCCGCGCCGGCAGATCGGTTACGTACCGGCAGGCGGCGCGCTGCTGCCGCAGCTCACCGTGCGCCGCAACATCGAGTACGGCCAGCGCAAACGCGAACGGGTGCACGAGATGGCCGAGGACTGGACGACCAGGGTGGTGGAGCGGCTGGAGTTGGCGCCGACGCTCGACCTGCTACCGCACGTGCTCTCCGACGCGCAGCGGTTCCGGGTGGCGCTGGCCCGGGCGGCCGTCTGCCTGCCCGAGGTGCTCGTCGTCGACCTGCCCGTCGAGCCGGCCGGCGGCAGCCGCCTCGGCGACCTGCTGCCCCGACTCGCCCCACGGAACGCGCCCGGGATCGCCACGCTCGTCTGCACCGCCGACCCGTCCACCCTGGCCGAGATCCCGACGCGGCATGACCTGGTCACCGAGTCCGACGAGGTGCCACGGTGACTCCGGCCGGCGGCCTCACCCGCCGCACGCTGCTGCGCGTCACAGCGGCCGGCGCGGCGGCGACCGTGGCCGGGTGCGCCCCCCGCGCCCGCCCGGTACAGGTGGCCGTGGTCTGGAGCGGCAGCGAGCTGGACCGCTTCCGCGAGGTCGTGGCCGCGTACCCCGCACCGGTGCGGGTGGTCAGCGCCGGCAACGACATCGACGCGTTCCTGCGCGCCCGGCACCTGGCCGGCACCTCGCCGGACGTGGCGATCCTGTCGCGTCCCGGCCTGGTCACCGAGTACGCCGCGCGGGGCTGGCTGCGCCCGGTGCGCCCGTCGACCGAGTACGCCGTGCCGATCGGCCTCGGCGACCTGCTGATGGCCAAGGGGCAGCGCTACGGTCTCTGGGTCAAGGCGGCGCACAAGTCGCTGGTCTGGCATCTGCCCTCGATGCTGCCCGAGCCGCCGAAGAGCTGGGACGAACTGGTCTCGCTGACCCGCCGCCTCGGCGCGCTCGCCCGCCACGGCGGCCCCGCGCCGCTGGCCATCGGCGCGGCGGACGGTTGGGTACTCACCGACTGGTTCGAGAACGTGCTGGCCGACCTCGCGCCCACCGCCTACGACGCGCTCGCCGCAGGCGAGGGCGACTGGGAAAGCCGAGCGGTGCGCGACACCCTCGACCGGCTCGCCGAGCTGTGGAGCATCGACGGCGCGTTCCCCGGCGGCGGCCGACGTGCCCTGCTCACCCAGTACGAGGAGTCGGTGATCCAGGTGGTGCGCTCACGCCGGGCGGTGATGGTCTTCGAGGCCGATTTCACCGCCGAGGTGGTGGGCCGGTTCCGCAGCGGCACCGAGGAGCCGGTCACCTTCCGCTTCCCGAGCGCCGGGGCGGGCAGCGGCGCGTTGATCGTCGGCGGCGACGTCGCGGTGGCGTTCGACCACGACCGGGGCGGGCTGGAACTCATCGAGTGGTTGACCCTGGCCGACTCGTTCGGCCCCTGGTTGCGGGCCGGCGGCTACCTGTCACCGAACACCACCATCGCGCTGGGCGAGTACACCGACCCGGTGCGCCGGCAACTGGCCCGCGAGATGCGCGGGCCGGACACCCTGCACTTCGACCTCTCCGACCAGTTGCCCGGGGCGTTCACCGGCTCCGACGGGGTCGGCATCTGGCGCATCATGCAGGACTTCTTCGCCGACGTCACCGGCGGCGTGCCGGCCCGCCGGGCGATCGACGACGCCACCGGGCAGCTCGCCACGGCGGCCCGCGAGGCGGGCGGTGACCGGTGAGCGAGACCCGGGTGCTCGGCGAGCTGGCGGTGCTCGACGACGTGGGCCCGCCCCGCCGGGGCCGGGCCTACCCGGCGGCCGGTGCGACGTCCGCGCTGCTGCTGCCGGCCGCGCTGCTGCTCGGCGCGCTGGTGCTGTGGCCGGTGCTGCGTACGCTGCACGCCAGCGTCACCACCGACGGCCGCTGGGTCGGCGCGCAGCACTTCCGGGCCGCCCTCGACGCGCCGCACACCGGCGCGGTGGTCGGCCGTACGGTGTTGTGGGCGCTGCTGGTGCCGGCCGTGGTGACGGCGCTGGGCTACCTGTTCGCCGTCGTGTCGCGCCGCTCCCAGGAGGGTGGCCTGGTCCGCCTGATCCTGCTGGTGCCGGTGGCGTTGCCGCTGGTCGTCACCGGGGTGACCTTCCGGCTGATGTACGACCCCGACCCGACCCGGGGTCTGGTGACCCTGCTCGCGGCGCGGGTGACCGGTCGCTCCACCGAGGACGCCCCGCAACTGCTCGGGCCGGGCCTGGTGACGGTGGCGTTGATGTCGGCGTTCGTCTGGGCGTGGGTGGGGCTGGCGGTGCTGGTCTTCCGGGCCGCGCTGGACCGCGTACCGCCGAGCCTGGCCGACGCGGTACGCGCCTACGGCGGTGGCCGGCGACACGTCCTGTGGGACGCGCAGTGGCGGCCGCTGTTGCTGCGTACCGTCGCGGTGGTCTTCGCCCTGGTGGCGCTCGGCACGAGCCGTACCTTCGACCTGATCCTGGTGATGACGCCCGGGTCGGTCCGCGACGACGCGGCGGTGCTCGCCCTGCGGGTCTGGCAGACCTCGGGCGGCACCACCACCGGGCAGGGCGCCGCGCTCGGCGTCATCTGGCTGGCGGCGGTGGCCGCCGGCATGCTGGTGGCGGCGTTCTTCGTCCGTCAGGCGTGGCCCCCGCCGCGCGTCGAGCCGGTGCCCGACGCGACTCCGGTGACGCCGCCGCGCCGGCTGTTCCGGGTGCTCGCCGCCGCCGCCGCGGTGGCCTGGCTCTTCCCGCTCGTGGTGTTGCTGGCGACCTCGGCGCACGGGCAGGTCGACGCCGCCGCGCAGGGCTGGTGGTCGACCCCGCCCGGCACGGGCTCCTACGCCGCCCTGCTCGGCGGCGGCGAGCTGTGGCGGGCGCTGGGCTTCACCCTGCTGCTGGCCAGCGTCGTCACCGCCACGGTCCTCGTCGTGGCGCTGCTGGCCGCGTACCCGCTGGCGTGGCTGACCGGGCCGGCCGCGCAGGCGACCGGTCTGCTGCTGATGGCGGCCACCGTCGTTCCGGTGCAGGTGATCGCCGGGCCGGTCAACGAGGTGCTCGGCCTGGTGCTCTCGTCCGGCACCGCGCGGGGGTTGGCCCTGGTGCACGTGGCGCTCGGGGTGCCGTTCGCGGTGCTGGTGCTGCGCAACGCCTTCGCCGACCTGCCGGCCGAGCAGGTGCGGGGGGCCCGGCTGGGCGGTCGACGCTGGTGGGGCACGCTGCGCCGGCTGGCCCGGCACAACCTGCCCGCCGTGGTCGCCGTATCCGTGCTGGAATTCGTCCAGGTCTGGAACGACCTGGCGGTGGGCCTGCTGTTCAGCGGCCCGGAGGCCACTCCGCTCGGGCTGTTCCTGGCCGGGCAGAGCCGTGGCTTCGTGTCCAACAGCGGGGTGCTGGCCGCCGGGTCGGTGCTCGCCTCGGTGCTGCCGGTGGCGCTCATGGTGCTCGCCCGGCGGCAACTGGTCGCCGGGCTGGTCTCCGGGGGCGTACGGTGACCCGCCCCACCGGCACGTCCGGCCGCGGGCCCAGGTGGCCGCTGCTCGCCGCCGTGGTGTCGCTGCTCGGCGGGGTGCTCGGAAACGTGGGCATCAACCTGCTCTCCGAGCTGGTGAGCAGCGCGCTCGGTCCGGCCGCCGAACTGCTCGGCCCGGCGAGCATCGTGATCGGGTTCGTCGGCGCCATCGGTTTCGCGGTGTACGCGCATCAGCGCCGGGCCCGGCAAGGAACCGGCCCGGAGCCCACCGAGGTGGTCAGCGCGCCGGTCGAGGACGTGCCGACACTGCCGTACACGGCGGGGTTCACCGGCCGCGCCGAGCACGTCCGGGCGGTGCTCGACCTGCTCGCGCGCGAGCACGCCGTGGCGGTGCTGGGCCGGCGAGCGGTGGGCACGTCCGCCTGCGCCATCCAGGCGGCGAACCTGTGCCGGGCGGACTTCCCGGACGGGCAGTACCACTTCGACCTGCGCCGGGGCGGTCGACCCCGGTCGCCCCGACAGGTGCTCACCGCGCTGGCGGGGGTGCTGGGCACCGCGCCGCCGGCGTCCGGTCGGCCGGACGCCCTCGCGGCCGCGGCCGCCGCGATCCGCCGCAAGGTCGACGGGCGCAAGATCCTGCTGGTGCTGGACAACGTCGACCGGCCGGAGCAGGTCCGCGCGCTGCTGCCGCCGACCGCGCGCACCTGTCGGCTGCTGCTGGCCGGCGGTCCCGCGCTCAGCGGGTTGAACGGCGTGGTGGAGCACTGGATCGCCGAGCCCGGCCCGGACGAGGCGGTCGAGCTGTTCGCCGCCGCCGGCGGCGCCGCCCCGGCCGCCCGGGTCCGCCGCGCCGACCCGCGTACCGACCCCGCGGTGCGCGAGATCGTCGACCTGTGCGGCCGGCAGCCGCGCACCGTCCGCGCGCTCGGCTACCGCACCGCCCAGCACGGCTGGCGGCACGCCGACGTGCTGGACGCGCTGCGCCGGGCGGTGCGCACCCCGCCGCACCAGCGGGTCGCCGTCTCGCCGGCCGCCCAACTCGTCACCGAGCGGGACACCGCGTACCGGGCGTTGACCCGCGAGGCCCGCCGGCTGTACCGGCTGATGTCCCTGGCACCCGCCCCGGTGGACCGGCCGACCATCGCCGCGCTGGCCCGCCGGCACCCGGAGCGGATCACCGGGCTGCTGGACCAGTTGGCCGCCGCCGCGTTCGTCGTCGGCGCCCCCGGCGACCGGTACGAGGTCCGTCCGCTGCTCGCCGCGAACGCCCGGCTGCACCTGCGCGACGCCGATCCGGCCCGTTCCCGGGTCGCCGCACAGGCCCGGCTCACCCGGCAGCTGGCCCGGCGGGCGGAACGGCACGCCGCCAACCTGGCCGTGCTGGGCTCCCCGCCGGACCGGGAGTGGTCGCTGCCGCTGGACGACGACCCGTACGGCTGGTTCGACCTGCACCAGGAGCTGCTGCTCGCGGTCGTACGGGTGCCCGCCGGGGCAGCCGAGACGCTGCCCCGACGGGTACGCCGGTGGTGGTTCCGGTTGGCCGTGGCGCTGTGCGGGTGGCTCGCGCACGTCGAACGGCTGGACGAGTGGGAGCAGGTGTGCCGCACGGTGCTGGCCACCCCGACGGCCGACGACCGGCCGGAGATCGCCGGCTGGGCGCACAACGAGCTGGGCGTGCTGCGCCGACGTCGGCACGACCCGCAGGGCGCGGCGGCGGCGCTCACCCTCGCGGTGGCCGAACGCGGCCGGCGGGGCACCGCCCAGGCCCGGATGAACCTCGGTCTGGCCCTGCTCGACCTGGGGCAGCTCGACGACGCGGTGGAGCACCTGGAGCTGTCCCGCCGGCACCGGTCGTCGGCGGACCGGGCCGGGCACGCCCTCACCCAGCTGGGCCTCGGCGCGGCGCAGTTGGCGCGGGGCGAGCTGGACGCCGCGCACCACCATCTGGTGCGGGCGGCGAACACGTTCCGGTCGGTGGGTGACGCGCGCGGTTACGCCGCCGCGCTGACGAACCTGGTGCTGGTGCACGCCAGCCTCGGCGAGCACCTGGACGCGGCGCAGGCGTGGCGGGCCGCCCTGCGCGAGTACGAGTCGGTCAACGACCCGACCAGCCGGGCCGCCGCGCTGCTCAACGCCGGCGCGACGCTGCTGACCAGCGCGCCGGGGCAGGCGCGGACGGCGTACGAGCTGCTGGCCGAGAGCCGACGGCTGCGCGAGGACGTCCGGCCCACGGCGGGTTTGGGGCGTACCCTGCTCTACCTGGGCGACGCCGCCGCGGCGCTGGGCGACCGGGCCGACGCGCGGCGGCTGTGGGCGGACGCGGCGACGGTGGCCGAGGAGGTCGGCGACGACCGGGCGCTGACCGCCGCCGACGAACGCCTGGTACACGACATCGACGCGCCGCCGGCCACCCCCTGACCGACGGCGGGCGTGATGTCGATCGCGGACCGTGGTCGCTGGCGCGGGTCTGGGAGAGTGTGTGACCGTGGACGCTCTCTCGGTGCGGGGACTCAGCCGCAATTTCGGCAACCTGGTGGTGCTCGACGACGTGACCTTCACGCTGCCGCCGGGCCGGATCGCGGTGGTGCTGGGCCCCAACGGCAGCGGCAAGACCACCCTGCTGCGCTGCGTGGTGGGCGCCGACCGGCCGGACGCGGGCGAGGTGCGGGTGCACGGGTACCGGGCCGACGAGACCGACCCGCAGGTGCGTTCGCTGGTGGCCGCCGCCCTGGACGACATCGACTTCTTCCCCGACCTGTCCGTGGTCGAGCACCTGGAGCTGGTCGCGTACGCGCACGGGGGCAGCGCCGAGCCGGTCGAGGAGGTGCTCACCGAGCTGGGCCTGGAACCGGCCCGTGATCAGCTTCCGGTCACGCTGTCCAGCGGGCAGCGCCGCCGGCTCGCGCTGGCGTCCTGCTTCGTCCGGCCACGCCGGGTGCTGATCCTCGACGAGCCGGAGCAGCGCCTCGACGTCGCCGGACGGCAGTGGCTCGCCGACCGGCTGCGGCGCGAACGCGACGCCGGCACCACCGTGCTGATGGCCTCGCACGACCCGGAGCTGATCGACGCGGTCGTCGACGAGCGGATCGAGATCGGCCGGTGACCGCCGTCCCGGCCACGATCGCCGAGGAGGCACCCGCGGGACTACCCACCGCCCGGCAGGTCCGTACCCACCTGCGCCGCGCCCGTCGCCGGCACCACGACCACTCCCTGGGCGACGTGCTGGGCAGCGCGTACGTCGTGGTGCTGTTCGTGGGCATGTACGGCTGGTTCGCGATCAGCGCCAGCCGCAACCTGCTGGACTCCCCCAGCGTCGGGCGGGCCGAGCCGGGCGTGCGGTGGTGGCTGGCCCTCGCCGCGCTGCTCGCCGGCGGCGGGCTGGTCTGGCGCGGCCTGCGCGCCTTCGGGCCCCTGCTGGTCACCCCGGCCACGCAGAGCTGGGTGACCAGCGCGCCGATCGACCGGCGGGCCTGGTTGGCGCCGCGCCTCGCGGTCCTGCTGACCGGCGCCGCCGTGGGCACGGCCGCGCTCGGCGTGGCCGTGGCGGCCCTCGGCGGCGTCACCGATGCGGCGGCCCTGGGCTGGGCGGCCGCCGCCGGCGCGGGATGGGGCGTTGCCGCACTCGCGCTCAGCGTCGTCGCCCAGAGCAGCCGGGCCGGACGGCGGTGGCCGACGCTGGCCGGCGCCGTGCCGATGGTGGCCGCGGCCGCGATCACCGCCGTCGTGGTGCTCACCGGTCGCCTCGGCGAGGGACTGCCCCGACCGTCGGCGACGCCGACGATCGCGCTGGTCGCCGTCGCCGTGCCGCTCGCCCTCGTCGCCACGGTGCTGGCGGTACGGGCGCTGCCCCGGGTGGACCGGGCGACCCTGACCACCGGCGCGCAGTTCGCCAACGCCGCCGCCACGGCCACCGTCCTGCTCGACCCGAGCCTGCTGGCCGGCCTGGTGGAGAGCCGTCGTTGGCGGCGCGTCGGTCGGGTCCGCAGCAGCCGGTTCCGGGCCGGTCCGGGCTGGTGGGCGCTGCTCCAGGCGGACGTGCGACGGCTGCGCCGCCACCCCAGCGCCGTGCTGATCTGGGCGGGGCTCGTCGGCGTCCAGTACGCGGCCGCGCTCGCCCTGCCCGGTCTGGCCGGGGTCGCGCAGGTGGTGTTCGCCTACCTGGCAGTCAGCCGGCTCACCGGTGGGCTGCGCGCGGTCAGCAGGTCGGCCGGGCTGCGCCGCACGCTCGGCGGCAGCGACGCCCTGCTGCGCGGCGTACACGTGGTGGTGCCGGCGCTCGGCGCGGGCCTGTGGTGGCTGCTGACCCTGCCGAGCCTGCCCGGTGTCGACGCCGGACCGGCCTGGCTCGCGCCGACGCTGGCGCTCGGGGTGGTGGCCGCCGCCTTCCGGGCCGGCACCCGCCCGCCGCTCGACTACGGCGGCGCGACGGTCAACACGCCGTTCGGGATGGTCCCGGTCGACCTGCTGCGGCAGGGTGCCCGGGGGCCGGCGCTGCTCGCGGTGGTCGTCCTGGTCCAACTGTTCCTGGGCTGAGGTCCACCGCCGTCAACCGTCCAGCCGGCGGACCATGTTCATGATGGTTTCGAGCTGCGCGCCGCCCTTGATCGGGAAGTTCGTCGCGCCGAGGTAGCCCCACCAGTCCCAACAGCCGTTCGGGTTGCTCAGCGCGGTGCCCGCCTGGGGGTAGAGCACGATCAGGTTGTTGGTGTCGGCGTACTGGTTGAGGTTGGCCCGGTCGACGAAGGCCGTGCCCACCGACCCGGCCCCCTGGGCGCAGCCGTGCAGGGCGACCAGCAGCCGGCACGACTGGCCGGCCGCGCACGCCGACGGGACGTACGCGTAGCCGTTGGCGTCCATGCTCAGCCCGTTGGCCCACCCGTTGACCGCGTACGTGTTCTGGTCGAAGCGGATCAGCGTGCCGCCGAGCGCTGACGTGTTCGGCGCGTTGACCCCGCCGAGCAGCTTGCGCAGCAGCGCGTTCTGCGGGTCGGTGCCGCAGTCGTTCAGGTAGGGCGACGCGGTCGCCGTGCACCCCACCGTGCCGTACGGGGTGACCCACGCGTGACCGGCGGCGGAGCCGCTGTCGTACTGCACGCTGGCACCGAAGCGCTGGTAGTAGCGGACCAGGTCGTCGGTGACGGACTTCTTGACGGCGGTGTCGTTGGCGCCGTGGAACACGTACACCGGATCACCGGAGAGGTTGCCGACCGGGTCGATCCAGCCGTACGACGCCCAGGTGCGGGTGTACGTCTCCAGCGCCGGCACGTTCGTCGGGTAGATGTTGTCGCCGCAGCCGTAGAGGGCCTGGGCGACGGTGTTCTGGGAGCAGTAGTAGGGGCCGGCGGCGAAGACGGCCGCGCCCCGGATCCGGGACGAGTAGGCGACGTGCAGTTGGGTGGCCATGTAGCCACCGGAGGAGACCCCGGCGACGTACACCCCGGAGACGTTGTAGGTGCCCAGCGACCCGGAGACCGGTGGCCTGGTGGACGGGTTGGCGGCCTGGGCGGGGGCCGCGACGGTCAGGATCAGCAGCAGGACGGCGGTCAGGGCGGTGGCGGCTCTGCGCGGTGTGGTCATCGACGCTCTCCTCGGCAGCGCCGGCGGGGCGTCGACGCGCGCCGAAGCTACCGTGACGCGGGCCACACCCGACATGAGCCCGACTGACACGTTTGTCGATGTCGGTGTGTGCCCCGGCCACCTACGACCGCGGCGTCGCTCAGGCGGTGTCGCCCGGCACGAGGTGGCGGTAGCCGGGGATGGTCTCGGCGAACCAGCCGGCGACACTGGCCAGGCCACGGTCGTTCAGCTGCGCGTCGTGAATGGGGTACGCGGCCTCGGCGTCCACCGCGCGGGCGAACCGGATCGCCTCGTCGAGGCGGAGCCACGACCCGTGGGCCGGCACGAGCAGGGTGCGCACCGGCTCGTCCGGCACGTGCACCGAGTCGCCCGGGTGGTAGAGCCCGTCCCCGATCAGGTAGCCGAGATTGGCACAGTCGGGCTGGCCCTCGTGGATCACGGCGTGCCGGCCACCGTGGGCGCTGACCGTGATGCCGGCGGCGGTGAAGCGCTGGCCCGGGCGTACCCGGGTGACCGGCAGCGGGGCGAGGTCGGGCAGCCGGGCGCCCTCGGGCGCGTACACCGGCACGCCGAGCCCGGCCAACCGCAGCACGTCGACGTGGTCGGTGTGCTCGTGGGTGACCAGGACGGCGTCCGCGCCGACCAGCGCCTGCGGTTCGCTCCAGGTGCCGGGGTCGATCACCAGCACCGCGCCGTCGTGCTCGACGCGGACGCAGGAGTGCGTGAACCGGGTGATGATCATCAGGTGACGCTACCTCGCGGCGCCGCCCCGGCCACGACCGGTGGCGGGACGCGGTCCGTCACATCCGACGTCCCGCCGACATCCGGAGGATGTACAGGAACTGGGCCGCGAACGTGGCCAGCGCGACCACCACCCCGGCGGCCACCATGAGCCAGTGCCAGCCCCCGACCGCGCCGAGCACCAGAGCGACCCCCGAACCGATCAACGACGCGTTGACCGCCCCCACGAGCGCGGCCGTGGTGAGCAGGAACTCCCAGCGCCCCGGCCGGGTGCCCACCAGCGTCCAGGCCGTCTCCGCGCTGTCCTCGGACACCACCGCGTCGGCGAAGAAGTCGTGCTCGCTGGCGAGACGATGGTGGTAGTAGGCGCGGATGCGCTGGATCCTGCGTAGGTCCAGCGAGTTCTCCACGGTGGTCTCGACCAGCCGCAGGAAGGTCAGCAACCCGATGATCACCAGGATCGGCAGCACGGCACCCAGGTAGGGCCGGACCACCCGGTCGTTGCCGGCGGCGAAGCCGAGACCGATCAGGGCCGCCGAGAGGACGGACAGGAAGATGGTGGCGCGGCCGGTGGCCTCGTCGATCGTGCCGGCCCGGGACGTCTGCAGCGCGTAGTGCTCGGTGTTCAGGACACTCAACAGCGCCTTCTCGCGTTCCGCGTCGTCCACCCCGTCACCTTCCGCGCTCGCCTGACTCCGCTACCGTCACCCTACGAGTGGTACGACGGCCCCGACCGACGAAACCGGACGGTCACGAACGGGACAGCGAGCGGCACAGCCGGCCCGTATCCTCCGCATCTCGGTGGGCCATGACGGAAGGGGACCGGATGCCCGAGTGGGCGGGGCGGAGCGGAGGTCGCGGCCGACAACGACGCGCCGTCGTGGTCGGTGGGCCGTTGCTCGGTATCGCGCTCGTGATGCTGCTGGCCGCCTGGCGCAGCACCGGCTTCCTCAGCGACCTGCTGCTCAACCTCGGCTCCAGCGTCGTGCTCGCGGCGATCTCGTACGTCATCTTCGACCCGCTGTTCGAAGAGGCCCGCAGGGCCCGGGTGCAGGAGCACCTGAGCTTCGACCAGGCGGCGTTCGTGACACGGCTGCGCCGCTGCACGCGGCGGGTCCGCATCCTCGACACCTGGACGATCCTGCTGGAGCAGCGGCACCGCGAGGAGACCTTCGACGCCGTACGCGCGGCGCTCGGCAACGGCGCCCACGTCCAACTGCTCCTGCTCGACCCCGACTGCACCGCCGCGCAGCAACGCTCCGAGGAGTTGGAACGGCAGCGGGTGGACGTGCCGCGCCAGATCCGTACCAACCTGCGTCACCTGGCCGCGTTCTCCGACACCCTCGATCCGGCGGTGCGGCACCGGTTGCAGGTACGGCTCTACGACGCGTCCCCGTCGATCCAGCTCTACCAGTGGGACAGTCGGGCGCTGATCTCGTTCTTCCCGATCGGGAAGTTGTCGTTCAACGTGCCCCAGCTGGAGGTGGACATGGACAGCCCGTGGGGCGGTTTCGTGCACGCCCGGTTCGAGGAGTTGTGGGAGCACCAGCGGGAGACCTCGAACCTGGACCAGTACTGGTCGGTGACCGTGACGCTGCGCCACGAGGACTCCGACGTGGTCGAGGTGCAGGTGCCCTACGTGACGGTCCAGGGGCAGCACTACGTCGACTGCCGGGCGTTCCGGGTGACCGGCCCGCTGACCGTACGCGCCGTCCTGCCGCCCCGCCCGGGCGCGACGCCCGCGGTGTTCGCGCTGGCCGAGCCGGCCGACGGGGACCCGACGCCGGCCACCGTCGTGGCCCGGCACTTCGACCAGAAGTACGGGCACGGCGACGGGCAGCGGGCGGTACGCCGGCTGGTGCCCGCGCCGGACGGTCCGCGTACCCCCGTTCCGCGCGCCGCGGCGGCCGGCGACCCGCACGGAGGGTGACCCCGCGTCGACCGCTCGGGTGCCGCGCGGGACACTGGTGACCACCGCGCACCACCGACCAGAGGGAGTACCGGCCGTGCCGCCCAGCCCCGGGCCGACGCCGCTGCGCGCCGACTGCGCGCGCTGCTTCGGGTTGTGCTGCGTGGTTCCCGCCTTCGCCGCGTCGGCGGACTTCGCCATCGACAAGCCCGCCGGCCGCGCCTGCCCGAACCTGCGCCCCGACCACCGCTGCGGCATCCACACCGAGCTGCGGGAGCGCGGATTCGCGGGCTGCACCGTCTTCGACTGCTTCGGCGCGGGGCAGCAGGTCGCGCAGGTCACCTTCGGTGGGCGGGACTGGCGGGACGCTCCGGACACCCTGCCGGCGATGGCCGAGGCGTTCCGGGTGCTTCGTCCGCTGCACGAACTGCTCTGGTATCTCACCGAGGCGCTGTCGCTGGGCCCGTCTGCCGGGCTGCGCGCCGAACTGGACCGCGCCCGCGTCGAGATCACCGGACTCACCGAGGGCGAGCCGAGTCGCCTGCGGACCGTGGACGTCGACGCGCACCGGGCCCGGGTCAACCCACTGCTGTCGCGGGCCAGCGACACGGCGCGCGCTCCCGCAGGTCCCGACCGGCGGGGCGCTCACCTCCTCGGCGTCGACCTGCGCCGGACGGACCTGCGCCGGGCCAACCTGCGCGGCGCGCTGCTGATCGGCGCCGACCTGCGCGGCGTCGACCTCGCCCTGGCCGACGTCACGGGTGCGGACCTGCGCGGCGCCGACCTGCGCGGCGCGGACCTGCGGACCACGCTGTTCCTGCACCAGGCGCAGCTCGACGCCGCGCGGGGTGACGCCCGCACGAGCCTGCCGGCGATGCTGACCCGGCCGGCGCACTGGACGGCGCTGCACCTGACGCCGGTGTCCCGCCCCAGCCGGGCCACCGCCGCCGGTCGGCGGAGCCGACGACGCTGACCCGGGCACGGCGTGCCGGCGGGCGAGGTTTCGTGGGTGACGACGCCGGGTAGCCACGCCCGACGCGGAACCGCACCGACGGGGGGGCACGGCGTGGGTTACCGAAAGCGCGACGGTGAGCTGCCGGGCGACCCGCAGCACAGCGAGGACGAGGCCGGTCAGGTTCCGCTGGTGCAGGTCGAGGCGGACACCGAGGTCCCGGCGCCGGCCGACACGGACGAGCGGCCGGACATCGTCACCGAGGACAACAGCTCCGGTATGACCGGTGGCTCGTCCGGCAGCAGCGGCGGCGGGTCGAGCATGCCGGGGCACCCGGACGCGACCCGCCGCGGTTAGCGGCTCGCCAGCGCCGCACGCGCCTCGGTCATGCCCTTGTTGGCCAGACCGTCCGCGCGCTCGTTCTCCGGGTGACCGTTGTGCCCCTTGACCCACAGCCAGGTCACCTCGTGCCGCGCGCAGGCCGCCTCCAGGCGCTGCCACAGGTCGGCGTTCTTCACCGGCTGCTTCGCGGCGGTCTTCCAGCCGTTGCGCTTCCAGGACGCCAGCCAGCTCGTGATGCCGTTGCGCACGTACGTGCTGTCGGTGTGCAACTCGACGGTCACCGGTCGGTTCAGGCTCTCCAACGCCTGGATGGCCGCCATCAGCTCCATCCGGTTGTTGGTCGTCGGCGTGGCCTCGCCGCCGCACAGCTCCCGCTCGTGGTCGCCGTAGCGCAGCAGCGCTCCCCAGCCGCCCGGCCCGGGGTTGCCACTGCACGCCCCGTCGGTCCAGATCTGCACGCCCCTGCCGTCCGCCATGGCAGGCAACCTACCGGGCGGCGGCGCCGCACCGGCCCGTCGGGGGCCGCCACGCCGGGGCCGCGGGCGCTAGGGTCTGGCGGATGGACCGACACGTCGCGTTCGACCGTCTGCACAATTTCCGGGATCTCGGTGGTTACCGCACCGACGACGGGCGTACGGTCCGCTGGCGGCTGCTCTACCGGTCGGACTCGTTGGGCAAGCTGGCCGACGCCGACCTGGACCGGTTCCACGCCCTCGGCGTCCGCACGGTGATCGACCTGCGGTATCCGTGGGAGATCGCCGCGCGGGGCCGCGCGCCGCAGCTCGACGGGCTGACCTGGCACAACCTCAGTATCGAGCACCGCCCCTACGACCAGGCGACGATCGACCCGGCGCTCGACCCGTGGCGGTACCTGGCCGACCGGTACGCGGAGGTGGCCGAGGACGGGGTGGCCGAGCTGCGACAGGCGTTGGCGGTGATCGCCGCCGCCGACGCTCCGCTGGTCTTCCACTGCGCGTCCGGCAAGGACCGGACCGGTCTGCTGGCCGCGCTGCTACTCGCGCTGCTCGGCGTGGACGAGGAGCAGATCGCCGCCGACTTCGCGCGTACCGAGCTGGCCACCGAGCGCCTCGTCGCCGACTGGCGGGTCCTGAACCCCGACCGTGAGCTGCTCTGGCCCGGGTACGGTCGCGCGCCGGAGGCCGTCATCCGGCACTTCCTGGCCGACCTGACCGAGGCGTACGGATCGGTGGTCGGCTACGCCACCGCCCGGCTCGGCGTGGACGAGGCGCTGACCGCCCGACTGCGCGACCGACTCCTGACCAGCTGAGGAAAATCGCGCGCCCGGGAGCGGTCCGATCTGTCAGAGTCGTTCGCCGTGGACGGTGACTGGGAATGCCTGCGGGCCGACGTACGGCGCACGATCGACGAGCTGATCGCCGACGGGCGGGAATCCGGGGTGCAGGTCGCCGCGTACCTGCACGGGTCGCCGATGCTGGACGTACACGCCGGGAGCGCCGACCGGGCCACCGGCCGGGCGCTGGGTGGCGACACGCCGATCTGGAGCGCGTCCACCGGCAAGGCGCTCACCGCGACCGTGGTGCACGTGCTGGCCGAGCGGGGTGAGCTGGACTACGACCTGCGGATCGCCGAGGTGTGGCCGGAGTTCGGCCGGCACGGCAAGGAGTGGATCTCCCTGCGGCACGCGCTCACCCACACCGCCGGTGTGCCCGTCCTGCCGGCGGACGTGACGCCGGAGGACTTCACCGACTGGGACCGGATGTGCGCGATCGTGGCCGACAGCGAACCGATCGCCCCGCCCGGCGCGGTCAGCGCGTACCACGCGTGGACCTTCGGTTGGCTGGTCGGTGAGGTGGTCCGCCGGGTGACCGGCAGACGTGTCTCCCAGGTGCTCGCCGAGGACGTGGCCGGGCCGCTCGGGGTGGCCGACGAGCTGTACCTCGCGGTGCCGGCCGCCGACCTGGACCGGCTGGCCCGGGTGGAGGACCGCAACCTGTCGGCCCTGTTCGCGTTCGCCAGCGCGAACCTGCCCCACTTCGACCGGGTCGCCCCGGCCGGCGTCCGGCCCGGCGCGGAGATCGGCGGCCGGGCCGACGTCCTCGCCGCCGAGGTGCCGGCCACCGGCACGGTGACCGCCCGGGCGCTGGCCCGGATGCTCGCCGCGCTGATCGGCGAGGTGGACGGCGTCCGACTGATCTCGCCGGACCGCTTGCGGGCCGCGACGACGCCGGACGGGCCGTCCGGGCCGGAGTGGGTGTTCGGGCAGCAGACGACCTGGGGACTCGGGTACGCGGTGGACGACGACGGTTCGTTCGGCGCGGCCGGCAGCGGCGGCAGCCTCGGGTTCGCGTACCCGGAGTTGGGGTTGACGGTCGCGGCGACGAAGACGCTGCTGGCAGCCGGTGACGGCGACCCGATGGAGGACCTGCGGGTGCGGATCCGCGACGCGGTGGCCGCCCGGCGCTGACCGGTCGGCTCAGGCCGGCGGGTCGGCGCGGGGCGGGACCGGACCGCCCACCACGGCCGCCGGGATGGCCGGCGCGGGACGGACGGGGCGCAGCCGGTCGCGGGCGCGGTGGGCCGCGTCGCCGACGGTGGCGGCGATCATCGGCCCGAGCCGGGTCGAGTTCATGATCGCGATCTCCTCGGTCGGGGTAGTGACGCCGTCGAGGAAGCGCAGGACCCGCTCGGCGGGGTTGCGGTCGAAGAGCCGGTCGAAGAAGTCCGGACCGCCCACGCCGCCGCTGTCCAGCGCCCGCAGCGCCACCGCGTCCATCCAGCGGTGCCGGGCCGGGTACGCGGGCCGGGGAACAGGCGGACGGCCGGCGGCGAGCGCGCGGGCGATCTGGTCGGCCTGGCGGTGCATGGCGGAGAAGGTGAAGCCGGTGGAGGGGCGGGTCGCCCCGCCGGCCGTGCCGAGACGGACGACGCGGGACGAGGGTCGGGCCGGGAACGGCGCGTCGGTCATCGGGATCACCCCGTTCTCGACCTCGCGGATCCGCAGCCCCGTCGGGTCGAGCCCGAGCAGGTCGCGGTAGCCGACCAGCGCCGTGTCGTACCCGGCGTCGGTGAGCAGGCCGGGCGAGAACTCGGTGTACTCGACGAGGGCGTACCGGTCGTTGACCGGGAGCAGGTAGCCGAAGGAGACGCCCCGAGGCGGCTGCGGGGTGCGGAAGTCCATGAGCACCGCCCGGCGCGGGTCGAACACCGGCCGGTCGGCCTCCAGCCACCAGCCGCGGAAGTGCTGCAACCACGTGGTCCGGCCGGCGCGGGCCGGTGGGCGGGGCCGGGAGTCGAGCACCCAGCCGGCCCGCACGACCGACCCGTCGCCGCAGCGGACGAGCACCCGGTCGCCCTCGTCGGTGACCGCCTGCGCCGGGGCGACGATTCGGCGGGCGGTGAGCCGCTGCTCGGCTGCGGCAGCCCGGTCGTAGACCGGGCCGGAGCGGAGCATGGCGTACCGCAGCGGGGTCAGGTCCAGGACGCGACGCCGCGCGGGCGTGACCACCTCGACCTGGTGCCAGCTGGCGCTGAGCAGCGGGTCGAGGTCGGTGTCGGGGTGACCCCAGAACGCCCAGGTGCGGTCCTGGCCGCGCCGGCGGACCGGGTCGACGATGGCGATCCGCAGATCGCGGACACCGTGCCGGTCGAGCGCGGCGAGCACCAACGAGGCGGCGCCCCCGCCGCCGAGCAGCGCGAGGTCGACGTCGAGCCGGACGGAATCGGTCACCCGCCCCACGCTGCCATACGGCGCGGTTCGCCCACGCGCCGCCACCGGGTTGACGTGCAACCACCGGGTTGCCTATGGTCGAAAGGCAACTGTTCGGTTGCCTTTTGGGAGGAGGCTCGTGGACGACGTGTTCCGGGCCCTGGCCGATCCCAGCCGGCGACGACTGCTCGACAGGCTCAACGACCGCAACGGCCAGACCCTGCGGGAGCTCTGCGACGGGCTGGCGATGACCCGTCAGGCCGTCAGCAAGCACCTGTCGGTGCTGGAGGCGGCCGACCTCGTCACGACCGAACGACGTGGCCGCGAGAAGGTCCACCACCTCAACGCCGCGCCGGTCAACGCCATCGCGGACCGCTGGCTCAGCCGCTACGACCGGGAGCGGGCCGCCGCGCTCGCCGACCTGACCAACGCATTGGAGCGACAGCCCATGGAGAGCCCCACCTTCGTCTACACCACCTACGTCGCCACCACGCCGCAGCGCCTCTGGGCCGCGCTCACCGAACCGGCGTTCACCCGCCGCTACTGGGGTGGGGTCGCGCTGGTGTCCGACTGGACGGTCGGCGCGCCCGTGCTGTGGCAGGACGCGCCGGACGCCGAACCGCGCGATCTCGGCCAGCGCGTGCTGGTCGCCGAGCCGTACCGACGCCTCTCCTACAGTTGGCACGGCTTCCAGCCGGAACACGCCGAGCACTTCGGCTGGTCCCCGGAGGAGTTGGCCGCCCGACTGGGCGAGCGCCGTTCGACGGTCACCTTCGAGATCGAGCCGCACGGGGAGTCGGCCGTCCGGTTGACCGTGCGGCACGACGATTTCTCCCCGGACAGCGAGATGTACCGGGCCATCAGCGGCCAACTCGACGGTAGCGGCGGTTGGCCGGAGCTACTGGCCAGCCTCAAGACCCTCGTCGAGACCGGCGAGCCCATCCCGGCCGGCTGACAACCCGCCCACCAGCGGATTCGGCCCGCGCCCGACGAGAGCATTCGCGCCGCCGGCGCCCATACCTCGCCATCGACCCAGGGGTGACAGCCCCGCCGCTCTCCCCCGCCTTCGGGTGGACACGTGACGGCAACGAAGGTTTCTCATTTTCACCTGATCGGGGTCCCAACCCACCTAGTGTTGGGCACACCGGTGCTAGTCACGGAGTTGGCCACCCGAACGACGTCCCACGCAGCCAGCGGACGAAAAGTGAGGGAAGACGCGTATGAAGGTCTCAACAGCACTCTGCTCGGCGGCGCTCGGCGTGGGTCTCGGCACGCTACTGCTGCCGGGCGCCGCACTGGCCGACACCGTTGTGTCACCGGCCACCACCCCGGTCGGAGGAACCGTCGTGCTCACCGCGACGACCTGCAACCCGAAGTCGGGTGACGTCATCTTCCGGGTCACCGGACCCAACCGCGACCAGAACGTCCGATCCACCACGGCCGCCGCAGGCGGCGGACTCAGCGCCGAACTGTTCACCGCCGGGTTCACCCTGGGCACGTACACGGTGGCGGCGACCTGCGGCGACGGCAGCTCGGCGGGCAGCGCCACCTTCACCGTCACCCCGATCGGCGGCGCCCCGGCCGGCTCGGGCGGCGACAGCCGGGACGGACGTGACGCGGGCGCGCTCGCCGCCGGAGGCACCCTGCTCGGCACCGCCGCCGCGGGCGCGGCGCTGCTGCTGCGCCGACGCCGACCGGTGTCCACCGTCGCCTGACCGGCGACCGCTCCATCCCAAGAGGTCGGGTGCCCGTGCCGGTAGAAACCGGCGCGGGCACCCCGACCAGCCCTGACGGAGGTGCGCACGTGTGGTGGCGGCGAAGCCTGCCGGCCGTGGTCGCCCTGCTCGGCGTCACCGGACTCGGACTGATCACCGTCGGTCTCACCGACGGGCCGGCACGTCCGCCACACCCGCCGGCCGACGCACCGGCACCCTCCCGACCCGCGCCGGACCTGGCGCCGCTGCCCCGCGCCGCGCCCGTCCAGGTCCAGATTCCCACCATCGGGGTACGCGCCGACATCGTCGCCGTCGGCGCGGACGCCGCCGGGGTGCTGGAGGTACCCCCGCTGGACAAGCCGGCGCTCGCCGGCTGGTACCGGCACGGGGTGAGCCCCGGTGAGACCGGCAACGCCGTCCTGGTGGGACACGTCGACTCCCCCGCCGGTCCGGCGGTCTTCTTCGACCTCGGCCGACTGCGCGCCGGCCAGGAGATCCAGGTCACCCGGGCCGACGCGCGGGTCGCCACGTTCACCGTGGACGGTGTCCACGCGTACCCCAAGAGCAGCTTCCCCAGCACCCTGGTCTACGGCCCGGCGGACGTCGCCGGGCTCCGCCTGATCACCTGCGGCGGCCGGTTCGACGACGCGACCGGCAACTACGTCGACAACATCGTCGTCTTCGCCACCCGCACCGCCTGAGGGGGCACCGCACTGTTGGGGGCAGCGGGATCCCAGTGCGAACAAAGCCGTACCGAGACGCGCGTGTCGCCCGCATCGCATGTTCAGCATGGTCCAACCCGACGCGGTGCCCACTCACCTGGGCGCAAACGAGGCACGGCGCCAAGCGGCGCGGTAACCGATCGCCACGCACTCGACGGAAGGTCGGGTATCGGTCGATCGTTTCGGCCAGCCGTGACGTTGACACGTAGGATCAGCTGGCTACCTCCCACACGCCTATGACCAGCACAGTGACAGCCCATTCGACTAGATCGAACTGTCGGATACTTGACAGACAAAAGTCGGGTCTTGTGCTAGAGCGCCAGAAGCGAGATGCTTTGACGGTCGAACGGCACTGCGCCGCCTAAACAAGGCGGCGCCCGGCTGCAACCGGACGCCGCTCTCGACTCGACCGCGTGCAACGGAAGGAGTCAGGTTGACTGTAACCCCTCGTGGGCCGGACTTTGAAGCGCCGAGGGCCAAAGACGATGAAGATGGCGGGCTGCGGAGCCATCGCATCGTGTTGGCATACATCCGCGCCCTCGGCCCGATAGCAACCGCCCTCGTGGCTGCTGTTGCGACGATGGTAGGAGTTTTAGTTCGTTAGCAACCCGGCCCCGCACCCTGTTCCAACCAGGGGTGCGGGGCCCTCCGCCTAACTGGCTCCGCTGCAACTACTCCGGCATAGACGACTTCCGTCGGGCAGCCTCAGGTCGTTGGCGGCCGAGTGCTGTGGACGCCGGTTTCTACACGAGTCGGCTGGTGTAGCCGGCTTGAACGAGACGGCTGTAGGCAGCGCGGACGTCACCAGGCACGTGCTGTGGGATGGCGAAGCCGAGTTCGGCGTACTTGTCGATGCGCTGGGTGTCGCCGACGAGCATGTCGATGACCTTCTTAGTGTTGCCGATGCTGGCCAGGTAGTCGTCAAGTGAGGGTGAGTAGGCCGCACAGACTACGTAGACGCTGGGCCAGAGTTTCTTACAGGTGGCGTACGCGCGGCGCTGTTGGTATGGCCGAGACATCAGCATCACTGACCGAGCCTGGATCTGGCGCTCGACAAGGAGCGCTCGGGTGTTCTCGATGTTCTGACCGGTGTTCTTGGCAAGCGTGTCGATGAGGATCGCGCCAGCCGGAACGCCGTGAGTTAGGGCGTACTCGCGATAGTGGACGGCCTCACCTCGGGGGAAGGTTTGGATGGTGGTCGGGGCGTTAGCGCCGGTGAAGACCAACGTCGGATACATCCCTTGGTGATAGAGGTCGGTGGCGATCTTGGCGACTCCGAGGTCGTGACTGCCAAGCCCGATGCCGACATCGACCGGCCGGATCTCGTGGTGCATGTTGTGGTAGTCCCACAGGCGCTCGACGTCCGCGCGATGTTCGGCGGGAATGGTCCGAGGAGTTGTCGCCATCGCACATCAGTCGGGGATCTTGAAGGTGTACGACCATGTGAAGCGGGATGCGGCGTGCACGCCTCGAGCGAACTCGATCGGTCGGCCGCCTGCGGTAAACGTCGTGCGGTGCAGGACCATGACCGGTTCACCGGCGGGGAGGCGAAGAACCTGCGTCTCGTCGGGGGTGGGCATTCGGGCGTGCACGGTCTCGGTGATCGTGTCGGGTTCCAACCCTCGGCCGGTGAGGATGGCGAAGCCGCCGCCTCGTCCGGCGGGCCCCGTCTTCGAATCGACCAGCGGCGTCCCTTCCACGTCTTCCGGCCGGTAGTAGCTGGTCAAGGTATGGGTGGGCACGTGGGCTTCCTTGACCAGGCGGGCGCGTTCGTAGACGGGCGCTCCGGGTGTCAGTCCGAGCGCGTCGGACGTCTCGGCGTCCGCCTTCGTCAGGCGCACGTCGTTGATCTGGTCATCTGGTGCCCATGCACGGCCGGTGGCTTCGCGGTCGGCGGCGAACGCGACGAGCCCCGATTTCCACTTGCTCTTGGCATAGCGATCGGCACCGAGTCGCCTCATGGCCACACGCGGCCGGACCACGGTGCCACGTCTGCGGACCGGCGTGACGAGCCCTTCAGATTCAAGTAGGCGCACTGCCTGCCGGACGGTGTTGATGTTGACCCCGTGCTCGGCAGCGATCTCGCCCTGCTTGGGCAGGGTACTGCCCTCGGTGTAGTCGCCTCGCTGGATGGCTTCGCGCAGGAGCGCGGCCAGACCCCTGTATCCGGTGCCCATCGCTCCTCCTGGCCGCTCGCTTCGTAGAGCCATCTTTACCAGCCAGTGTGCCTCCTTGTGAACATTAGAGCTAGCTCTATTGACAAGTCGATAGGCGGCCGAGTCACATAGGACTAGCTCTAATTCCCGGATAGGACCTGGTGATGCTTGGTACTGCGGCGGTTCCGAAGACGTCCCGACTATCTCCGGTGCAGCATGCCGGACCTCCCTACGCCATCACTCCAGGCATCTCCTGCTCCGGCAGGGCATGAGACCGGCCCGGGTGAGTGCTGGCGTGGGACCACGACCCGAACGACGGCCCATCAACCACCCGCCCGCCCCGGTGCCTCGCAGAGTCACGCCGCACCAGCCCGGTATTCCCATTCCAGGCGACCTGGTGTTGATCGACGGCCGGGCGTCGGTGCAGTTCAGCGGTGAGCGGGCGCTGTGGCTGCGGGTGACCTCGATCTGCGACAAGCCGACGTATCACGGCTGGGTGTGGCTGACCGGCTACTCCATCAACCCGGCCACTGACAACGCGTTGGCCCGGCGGGAGGTCTTCGCCCAGGTCGCCGGCCTCCGGATCCAGCGGAACACGAGCACATCGCCTCACCACAACAAGGGGCCAACGACGAGGAGACGCGGTGTTTGACGTTCGAGTACAACTCGGGGCAGTACTGGACATCGACGCGGCCGATCGCCTTCTGCCATCAGACGGCCCGGTACGGCTGTGGGTGACGGGAGTACGGCTCGTAGCCAACCGCCCTCCCCAAGACGAGTGGATCTGGGTCGAGGGCATCAAGCTCCTCCCGTCCGGCCGTCGCGGCCCGCAAACACAGATCCTGGTACGCGCGAGCAGGCTTCCACCAAAGTGCCCGGCGCGGTAAGCATTCTCTGTCAGGCGTGACACCCGGTTGTCGGACGCCGGACGCCGCTGGGCAGAATCCGGTGGCACCATGCCCTGCGAGCACCGTGGCCGCGACGGTGCGCGGGAGGGGGGCGTGGTGGATCAGCGAGCGGTACGGGACCGGGCCGGTCGGGGCGTACGGGCGCTGGCCCGTCGACTACTCGGCCGCCCCGGCGGTGACGCTCCCGCGCCCCGCCGGTCCAATCCGGACGCGGTCGTCGACTGTGCCGTCTACGTGAACGGTCGCCGCGAGCCGGGCCGGCCGCACTACGACGACGCGTACGCCCGCGCCCGGCGTGGCCGCAACGCGTTCGTGTGGCTCGGTTTGCACGAGCCGGGGCCGGCCGTGCTGGCGGCGGTGGGCCGCACCTTCGGCCTGGACGAGCTGACCGTCGAGCAGGCGCTCGCCGACGGGCACCGGCCCACCGTGCAGCGGCACGGGCCGGTCACTCTGCTGGTGCTGCGCACCGCCGGGTACGTGGAACACGCCGAGCTGACCGACACCTCCGAGGTGATCGACACCGGTGACGTGATGGTGCTGCTCGGTGACCGGTTCGCCGTGACCGTGCGGCACGGCGCGGCCGGGGCGCTGCGCGACGTACGCGCCGACATCGAACGCCGGCCGGACCTGCTGGCGGCCGGCCCCTGGGCGGTGGCGTACGCGGTCTGCGACCGGATGGTCGACACGTACCTGGAGGTGGCCGGGCACGTCGAGCGCGACCTGGAACGCGTCGAGGAGGCGGTCTTCGCCCGCGACCGGTCGGCCGACATCCAGCAGGTCTACCAGCTCAAGCGGGAGGTGGTGGAGTTCAAGCGGGCGGTCCTCCCGTTGCAGCCGCCCCTGCGGACGCTGCTCGACCCGACCGGCGACGGCCCGCCGCGCGCCCTGCACCGCTGGTTCGTGGACGTCGACGGCCGGCTGGGCCGGGCCGTGGACCGGGTGGCCGCGTACGACGACCTGCTCACCTCGATCGTCCAGTCCCGTCTCGCGCAACTCGCCGTCGAGCAGAACAACGACATGCGCAAGATCGCGGCGTGGGCCGCCATCGCCGCCACGCAGACCGGCATCGCCGGCATCTACGGCATGAACTTCGACCACATGCCGGAGCTGGCCTGGCGTTACGGGTACGCGGGCGCGCTGGCCCTGATGGCGGTGGCCGCGTTGGCCCTGTACCGCCTGTTCCGCTGCTCGGGCTGGCTGTAACCCCTTCCCCGCGATCTTGCACTTTCGGTCGCCGATATGCACCCTTTGCCGGCAATGCAGGGACAGTAAGTGCAAGATCGGCGACGGGGAGGAGCGGCGGCGGGTCAGCGGCGGGCGAGGAAGGCGCGGATCCGCTCGCGGGGACGGTCGGTCAGCTCCGGGCCGTGGGTGAACGCCGCGATGTCGTACTCCAACTCCCCGAACACGTGGGCGGTCTGCTTCGTCATCCGGAAGTCGCTGCACAACAGCTTCGGGGCCCAGCGCATGCCGAGCACGTTGAACAGCGCGTCCCCGGTGATCAGCAGCCGGGTCGGCTCGTGCAGCAGCGACACGTGACCGGGTGAGTGCCCGGGGGTGTGCACCACCCGCAGGCCGCCGCCGACGTCGAGCACGTCGCCGTCGGCGAGCGGTTCCGCCACCCGTACGGCCGGGAACTTGCCGCCGGCCACCCGGGTGAAGAACCGGCCGCCGGTCACCGCCGGGTCCGGGGGCGGATTGTGGCCGCCCTCGGCGTACGGGACGTCGGCGGCGTGCGCGGCGACCGGCGCGCCGGTACGGCGGGACATCTCGGCCGCCCCGCCCGCGTGGTCGGGGTGCGCGTGGGTGAGCACGATGCGGGTGACGTCCGCCGGTGTCCTGCCCATCGCGGCCAGCCCGCGCACGATCTTGGCCGGCGCCTTGGCCAGCCCGCAGTCGACGAGCGTCACGCTGCCGTCGTCGTCGACGAAGGCGTACGAGTTGACGGCCGAGCGGCCCACGGTGGGGATGCGCCAGACGTTCGGAGCGAGCGAGACCGCCGGGGAACGCGTCATGCCGGGGAGTCTAGGGACGGCCGTCAACCGTCGGCACCCCCTCGACGACCGGGCGGCCGGTCGCCGGGACCACCCGCCGGTGCGGCAGGATGATCCGGTGGGCAAAGCGGGACGAGGCCGGCGGGCGAACGCGACGAGCGGCGGACTCTGCCCGTGCGGCACCGGTCGGGCGTACGCCGACTGCTGCTCCCCCGTGCACGACGACGCTGCGCCGGCGTCGACCGCCGAGGCGCTGATGCGCTCCCGGTTCAGCGCGTTCGCCCGGGGCGACACCGACCATTTGCTGCGCAGCTGGCACTCCTCGACCCGGCCGGAGCGGCTGGAGCTGGACCCGGCACAGCGGTGGACCCGGCTGGAGATAGTCGAGACCGAGCGTGGTGGCCTGCTGGACGCCACCGGCACCGTGACGTTCCACGCCCACTACCGGGCGGGCGGCCGACCGGGCACGCTGACCGAACGCAGCCGCTTCTCCCGCGAGGACGGCCGCTGGGTCTACCTCGACGGTGACCAGCTCTGACGGCTGCGCGGACGGCCGGTCGGGGCGTACGATGACGGCGGCGTAGTCCTGCGCCGCACCTCCCTCCCGGCGCTCACGCCGCCGGCCACGCGGAGGCAAAGGGGGCCCGGCGCCCTCGGGACGTGAGGCCACATGCCCCACTCCGGCGGGGTCGGCGGGAGCGTGAGTCCCGGTGACCGTGCCGTTGACCGGGAGCATGTGATGACCGAGCACAAATCGTTCAAGACCCGGGTCCGCGCCCGGATGGCGAAGACCGGCGAGAGCTACACCACGGCCCGCCGGCACCTGATCAATCGGGCCGCCGGGCCGACCCCGTCTCCGGCGTCCCCCGCGGCGCCGACCGAACGGCCGTCCGACGCGGCTACGGGATCCGCCGCCGCGCAGACCGAGCGGATCGCCGACGACCTCCTTCGCGACCGGACCGGCCAGGGCTGGGCGGACTGGTTCGGCGTGCTCGACGCAGCGTCCGCCGCCGAGCGGACACACACCGAGATCGCCCGCCTGCTGATGACCGAACACGAGGTGCCGGGATGGTGGGCGCAGACCATCACCGTCGGGTACGAGCAGGCGCGCGGCCTGCGTTCGCCAGGCCAACGGCGCGACGGCCGTTTCGAGGCCAGCGCCAGCCGGACGGTGGCGGCGCCGGCGGCGCGGTTGTTCGAGGCCGTCGCCGACGAGACGGTACGCGCCCGGTGGCTGCCCGACGTCGAGGTGCGCGTCCGCACCGCCACCGCACCGCGCCGCTTCCGGGCCGACTGGGCCGGCGGACCGACCCGGATCGTCGTCGGCTTCGACGCGGTCGGCGAGTCGAAGACCCGGGTCAACGTCCTGCACGAGAAGTTGACCGGAGCGGAGCAGGCCGCCGAGCTCAAGGCGTACTGGCGGGACCGGCTCACCGCGTTGAAGGCGCTGCTCGAGTCGAACGGAGACGCCTGATGACCACGACCTTCGTCAACCTGCCGGTGCGTGACCTGGCCAGCGCGGCCGAGTTCTACCGCGCGCTGGGTTTCGACGCCGACCCGGCCGGCCCGGCCGGGGACAGCATGACGCTCACCGTCTCCGACGGCACCCGGCTCGTGCTGCACGTGCGCTCAGCCTTCGAGGCGTACACCGGGGTCGCCGCGACGGACACCGCGGCCAGCCGGGAGGTCATCGTGGGGTTGTCGGCGCAGAGCCGCGAGCAGGTCGACGAGTTGGTCGACCGGGCGGTGGCCGCCGGCGGCGAGTCGCTGGGCCCGGGGTCCGCGAGCGGGCCGATGTACATGCGCGGTTTCCGCGACCCGGACGGCCACCAGTGGTCGTTCCTGCACATCGCCGGTTGAGCGGACGCCCGACGGCGGGACCGGACCCACCCGCCGTCGGGCCACACCCTCAGCCCGGGCCGCGCGCACCGGCCGCGGCGACGTCGCCGGGCACGGCCGCCCGGCGGCGTCGGCGGCCCCGCACCACCAGCGCCACCACGAGGTACGCCCCGGCGGCCGCCGCGAACGCGACCGCGTTGCCGGCCGACGTGGCGACCAGCCCGTACCCGGCGTACGTCCCGATGACCAGCAGGTCGGTCAGCATCCCGGCCAGCGAGGTGACGGTGGCACGGCTACCGCCGGTGATCCGGGCCTGGAGGCGCGCGTCGGCCAGGACGGTGGCCAGTTGCGCCGCGCCGAACGCCACCGCGAGCAGCACGAAACCGGCCGGATGCCGGACCAGCGCGCCTCCGGCCAGGGCCACCGCGACCAGGGCCAGCAGTGCCGCGTATCCCCGGCGGCCGAGCCGCTCTCCCACCGGGGCGAGCAGCCCGCCCACGGTCACGCCGGCCCACAGCAGCAGGAGCAGCAGCGGCACCGTCGGCGCGCCCACGCCGGTGTCCAGGGCCAGCAGCGGCGTGTACTCGTCCAGCGCTCCCCAGTCGGCGGCCACCACGGCGGCCAGCAGCACGGCGGCCCGTACCGGTGGCCGGGTACGGACCTGACGCAGACCCGCCCGAAGCGTCTCGGTCCAGGTCAGGTCGTCGCTGCCGTCCGGGTTGGACGCCCCGGCCGGCGCGTCCTCGGGCGGGGCGGCCGGCGGCGCGGCGGACGACGCGGCCGGCGACATGGGTGGCAGTGGCGCGGCCGGTGGCGGTGGCGCGACCGGGGACCGGCGGTGTTCGGGAAAGCGGGTGGCGACGGCCGCGGCGAGCAGGCAGGCGAGCACGCTGCCCCCGCCGACCGCCGGGTACCCACCGGCGGCGAACACCGGACCGGCGAGCACCCCGGTGACCACCACACCGAGCACACCCGCCGTACGGGCGCGGCCGAGCACGCGGGCGTACCGGTCGCCGGCGTCGAGGCGGGCCAACTCGGTCCAGACCAGCGCCTCCAGCGCACCGGAGACCAACGCCCCGCCGGCGCCCCAGAGCAGGAAGCCCACCGCGAAGGCCGGGTACGACGGCAACAGCACCCAGAGCGCGTAGCCGGCGGCGGTCACCAGCGGGGCGAGGCACAGCAGCAGCCGGCGGGACGCCACGTCGGCCCACGCGCCGGACGGCACCTCGAACAGGATCCCGGCGGCCGACCAGAGGACGAACAACGACGAGATCTGCCCCACCGACAGGCCGGTGTCGGCGAAGAGCACCACGTACAGCGGATAGAGCAGGACGAGGTCGCTGAGGAACGCGTACCCGTAGAGGGTCGCCGAGAGGCGGCGCACCGCCGGTTCGGGTACGCGCGAGGCGAGGCGGATCATGGGGGCCTTCCCGTGGGAGTGGACGCGGACACCGGATGTGCGATGTCCGGGGCGGCCCACGGGCGCGGCCTACGGGGCGGGATCAATGTCGCCAGGTCATGTCGGCGATGGTAGACCGGCGTCCCGACGCCTGGCCAGCGCCTTCGACGCCCGGCGGAACGTGCGGCGGGGGGGGGGGGGGGGGGGGGGGTCCCCCCCGACG